>NZ_WBXN01000004.1:321111-642222 GCF_008973465.1 Streptomyces sp. SS1-1
AGCAGGAGGACTTCCGGCGCCGTAACAACCGTTGGTACGACGCCGCGTACACCGACCCCTCGACCGTCGACCCCGGCGTCTACGACGACGCCGTGAACCCTGGCGCCGCCGCGTGGTTCAAGCCGTCGGCCACGCATCTCCTCGCCCGGGTGCCGGGGTACCTGGAGATCCTGGCCGCGCACGGCGTCGAGTGCCGGTTGCTGCGCTCGGCCGATCCTGGGCGCGTCGTCTACGAGGACGACGTGCAGATCGTCGTCGTGCCGTACGCGCGGCACCCGCGGGACGGCGCCGCCCGGAGTTGAGCCGCGGCACCGCTCAGTCGAGCGCGTGCGCGCGGCAGGTCCGCAGGATCTCGTCGGACAGTTCGGGCTCGACGTCGCGTACGGCGCGGGCCAGCACCATCGCGCCGACCAGCCGGCTGAGCAGCAGCACCGCCTGTTCGCGGGCCTCCGGCGAACCCGGCTCGCCGTCGTGCTCCCGGGCGAGTTCGGCGGCGAAGCCGGTCAAGTAGCCCTCCACGCCCGCCGCGTACGAGCGCTGGATGGTCTCGTCGTGGCGTCCGGCGTCGATCACGAGGGAGGCGGACGGGCAGCCGCCGTCCGGGGCGTCGCGGTGCTCGGCCGACAGGTAGTCGTCCACCACCCGTCGCAGCGGTGACCCGGCGGGAGCGTCCCCGTCCTCGATGGCCTGAGCGAGCACGCCCAGGGAGGCCGTGAACGAGGCGTTGCAGACCTCGGCGGCCAGGTCGTCCTTGGACGCGAAGTGGTTGTAGAAGCCGCCGTGCGTCAGGCCGGCCTCCTTCATCAGGTCGGCGATGCCGACGGCGTCGATGCCCTGCGCGCGGAACATGCGCCCGGCCGCGTCCACGATGTTCCGCCGGTTCCTGGCCTTCTCTTCCTTGGTGATCCGCGGCATGTCCGCCCTCCCTCGCTCACCGGCCCGTGTTTGACGTTTTCAAGGTTACCTCTCATCATTATTTTAATGATGCTCGTCATCAAAACGGTTCGGAGGAGCCATGCGCACCGTCGTGCACACCCGCCAGGGGAACCCCGCAGACGTACTGACACTGAGGGAGGACCCCGATCCGCCGCCCCGTCCCGGCACCGGACAGGTCCTCGTCCGGCTGCTGGTCCGGCCCGTCCATCCGGGTGACCTGGCCGGCGTCGAGGGCATGCCGGGCCTCGCGGAACAGCGGCTGGGAGAGGTCCGGACGCCCGGCGTGGAGGGCATGGGCGTCGTCGAGAGCGTCGGGCCGGACGTGCGGGGGCTGCGGCCCGGTCAGCGCGTCGCGGTCTTCCCGGCGCCGGGCACCTGGGCCGACTTCGTCGTCGTCGCGGCCGAGCGTGCCGTGCCCGTGCCGGACGGCGTCGATGACGAGACGGCGGCCCTGCTGCTGGTCAACCCGCTGACGCTGCGCATGCTGTACCGGGCGCTGGAGAACGCCCTGGGCGAGCAGGACAAGGGGCCCGTCCTCCAGACGGCCGCCGGTTCGTCCATCGGGCGGCTCGTCAGCGCGGCCGCCGTCCGGCACGGTCTGCCGCTGGTCAACCTCGTCCGCAGCGCGTCCGGCGCGCAGCGGATGCGGGAGGCGTATCCCACGCTGCCGGTCGTCACGACCAGCGACGGCGACTGGCGGGAGCAGGTCCGGCGCCACACCGGCGGCCGCCCTCTCCAGGCGGTTCTCGACTGCGTCGGCAACCCCCTGACCCAGGACCTCGTCACGCTGCTCGCCGACGGCGGCACCCTGATCACGTACGGACGGCTCGGTTCCGGCACAACGGCCCTGGAGGAGCTGCCCGTCGTCCAGCGGGGACTGACGGTCCAGGGCGTGACGGTGTGGCACTGGACGCGCCGCGGCCCGGAGGAGCGTGCCCAGGACGTCGCCTTCGCGCTGGACCTCGCGCGGAACACGCCGGAGCTGTTCGAGGTGGCGGCCCGCTACGACCTCGCGGACGTCGAGGCGGCCGTCGAACACGTCCGTCGGCCGGGGAAGAGCGGGACCGTCCTGCTCACCTCGCCGCGATCGACCGGCGCCGGGCAGGAGGCCGTCCGGTGAGGATCGGCATGCTCGGAGCCGGGACCATCGCCCAGGCCGTCGCGCGGCACGCGATCCGGCACGGTCACGAGGTCGTGCTCAGCAACAGCCGGGGGCCGGACTCCCTGGCCCCTCTGGTCGCGGATCTCGGCCCGCTCGCGTCGGCCGCGACGCCCGAGGAGGCCGCCGCCGCGGATCTCGTCGTCCTCGCCGTCGGCTGGACGCGTGTCCCGGACGTCGCCGCCCGGCTCCCCCACCTGGACGGGACCGTCGTCATCGACGCCACCAACCAGTTCGAGTCCCTTCCACCGCACGCACGGATCGCCGACCTCGGCGACCTCACGGGGAGCGAGTACGTGGCCTCCCTGCTGCCCGGCGCACGCGTGGTCAAGGCCTTCAACTCCCTGTTCGCGCGGTACATCGCGCCCGACCCGCGCCATGAGGCCGGGCGGCAGGTGCTGTTCCTCGCCGGTGACGACGCGGACGCGAAGAACACCGTGATCGGCCTGACCTCCGCGTTCGGGTTCGCGCCGGTCGACCTCGGAAGCCTGCGCGAGGGAGGACGTCTCATGCAGCTCGGCGGCCCCCTCTCCGGCCTCCACGTCCTCAAGCAGGACTGAACCCGCTCCCCCGCTGACCCACACGTCCTCCCCGCGTCCGCGAGGAGGACATCAGCCCAGCCTCGACCTCACGAAAGAGACGTTCATGTCCGACCAGACCTCGGCACCCGGCACCCAGCCCCTCCTGCGTCCCGTCCAGTTGGGCGCGCTCGAACTGCCCAACCGGGTCGTCATGGCGCCCATGACACGCGCCCGCGCCACGAACGCCGCACTGGCCCCGACCGAACTGCACGCCACGTACTACGCGCAGCGGGCCGGCGCCGGCCTGCTCGTCAGCGAGGGGACCTGGGTCAACCGGGAGGCGATCGGCTACATCCACGTCCCCGGCATCTACACCGACGAACAGACCGACGGCTGGGCGAGGGTCACGGAGTCCGTACACGCGGCGGGAGGCAGGATCGTCTCCCAGATCGGGCATCTCGGTGCCGCCTCGCACCCCGACCACCAGGGCGGCCGCCTTCCCGTCGGCCCGTCGGCGGTCAACCCGCAGGAGATGTCCTTCACCGCCGAAGGGCCGAAGGACACCGTCACGCCGCGCGCCCTGACCGGCGCGGAGATCGCGGCCACCGTCCGCGACTACCGGAAGGCCGCCGCCAACGCCCTGCGCGCCGGGTTCGACGGCCTGGAGATCCACGCCCAGGGCTCCCACCTCATCGCCCAGTTCCTCAACCCCCGCCTCAACCAGCGCACCGACGCCTACGGCGGCACCAGCGAGAAGCGGGCCCAGCTCCTCCTCGACATCGTGGAGGCCGTGAGCGAGGTGTGGGGCGGCGAGCGCGTCGCCGTCAAGCTGTCCCCGTACTGGAACACCGGGCCCGCGTTCACCGCGGACGCCGAGGCACTGGCCGACTACGACCTGCTGCTCAAGCGCCTCGGCGACAGCGACCTGGCCTATCTCCACCTCGTCGGTCCGGCGCCCGGCACGCACACCGACGACACGTTCACCGCGTTCTCCCGCTTCCGCGGCCACTACCGGGGCGCCGTCGTCGCCAACCTCGGCTTCACGCAGGCGACGGCGAACGAGCTGCTCGAACGGCGGCTGGCGGACGCGGTGTCCTTCGGTGAGCCCTTCATCGCCAACCCGGACCTCGTCGACCGCTTCGCGCACGGCCACCCGCTCGCCGACGGCGACCGCGACACGTACTACGGCGGTGGAGCGGAGGGTTACACGGACTACCCCACGGCGGCCCGTTCCTAGACGGGGCACACGCCCGTTCGAGTGAGGGGGCGAGGGAAGGCGGGGCTCCGAGGCAATGAAGTCGGCGTTCTGGGCACCCGCCTTCCCATGACGTGACGCAAGGCCGTGTCGACGGGACAGAGGAGTGGCGTGCGGATGAGCAGCCTCACGGGATGGGAACAGGCGCTGGAACGGGTCGGCGGGCGGCTGTGGGAGCGGTGGTTCCCCAAGGAGCCGGTCGAACTGGTCGACGCGCTGCGGCGCGAGTGCGACCGTCAGGCGGTGGTGTGCAGCGAGAACCGGGTCGTGGTCCCCAACGCCTACGACGTGGAGCTCGCCGAGCACGTCCACGCCGAACTCGGCGGCCACGGCGCCCGGGTGGGTCAGGTCCTCACCGACAAGCTGGCGCAGTACGGCGCACGCCGCGGCTACGAGTGGGCGGGACCCCTGGCCGTGCACGTGACCACGTCCCGTGACGTCCCCAACGACCGCTACCGGGTGACGAGCAAGGCGATGGCCCATGTGAGCGCGGTCGGCTTCCCCTCCGTCAGCGGCCTGACGCACTCCTCGAGCGCCGTGGAGGTGTGACGAGCGCCGTCTCGTCCGGGGCCCGCCGCCCCTCCTGACCTCGTCTGGCCTCGTCGCCGGGCGGCCGCGCGCGGTGCGTATGCTCCCGGGCATGCGATTCTTCCGGCGTGGCCGAAGTGACGACGAGCGTATGAAGGGAACGCCGGTCGCCGAAGCCAAGGCGCTCTACGAGGCCGGGCGTTACGCCGAGGCGGAGGCCGAGGCGCGTGCCGTGGCCGGGTCCCGGCCGCGTGAGGACGAGTACACGGCCGTGGCGCTGAACATCGCCGCCCTCGCGGCGGGCGCCCAGGGCCGGCACGCCGAGGCGGTCGACACGTACGACGAGGCGCTGCCCGTCTTCACCGGGCTGTTCGGTGCCGATCACTTCCTGACGCTCAAACTGCGCTCGGACCGCGCCCAGCAGATGGTGTCGCTCGACCGGCACTCCGAGTCCGCCGCGGAGTGCGCGGCGGTCGCCGATGCGGCGGCGCGCGGCACCGGGCCCGAGATGGCCTTCCTCGCGTCGGCCGCCCGCAACGGGCTGGTCTTCGCGCTCAACGCGCAGGGCCGTCACAAGGAGGCCGAGGCGCACGCCCGCGAGGCCCTGGCCGCCCATGCCGCGCGGGACCGGGCCGCCCTGGTCCTGAGGCTCGGGCTGGCGCGCAGCCTCAACGGGCAGGCCCGCCACGACGAGGCCCTCGCCGTGGCCGAGAGCGCCGACGAGCTGTATCGCGCGCTTCCCTCGGACCTCCGCCGGCCGGACACGGGCGCCGTCGAACTCGTCCTCGGCAACGCCCTGTTGGGGCTGGGGCGCACCTCGGACGCCCGTCACCGCGCCGCGGTCGCGCACGACGCCTGTCTGGCGTCATTCGGTCCGGAGCACCGCCGTACCGTCGAGGCCGCCACACTGCTGGAGCGCATCGACGGCGTCCAGCCGTAGCGCGCGGCGCCGCCGGCCCCTCACCCCACGACCGGGCGCGGCGGCACCCCCGTATTTCCCTCCTGTGGGCGCCATGGCGCCCCCTGCGCGCGTGTCGGATTGCCCGGCGCGTCGAAAGCACCCACCGTCAGGAGAAGAATCCGGCAAAAGGGATACGACACCAGGAAGCAGGACGCGCGCATGCCCGGCAGTGAGAGCGAGAACCCGGCAATCCCCTCCCCCTCCCCGAAGCCCACCCCGCGGCCCCGGACGAACCGGGACTGGTGGCCGAACCAGCTGGACCTCCAGGTCCTCCACCAGCACTCGTCGCGTTCGAATCCGATGGACCCCGACTTCGACTACGCCGAGGAGTTCGCGTCCCTCGACGTGGAGGCGCTGAAGCGGGACGTGTTCGAGGTGATGACGGCGTCGCAGGACTGGTGGCCCGCCGACTACGGGCACTACGGTCCGCTCTTCATCCGGATGAGCTGGCACTCGGCGGGGACGTACCGGATCGCGGACGGCCGGGGCGGTGGCGGCACCGGAGCGCAGCGGTTCGCCCCGCTGAACAGCTGGCCGGACAACGCGAGCCTGGACAAGGCGCGCCGCCTGCTGTGGCCGGTCAAGCAGAAGTACGGCAAGAAGATCTCCTGGGCGGACCTCCTGGTCTTCGCCGGGAACTGCGCCATGGAATCGATGGGCTTCAGGACGTACGGGTTCGCCTTCGGGCGGGAGGACCTGTGGGAGCCCGAGGAGATCTTCTGGGGCCCGGAGGACACCTGGCTCGGCGACGAGCGCTACAGCGGGGACCGCGAGCTGACCGGCCCGTTCGGCGCCGTCCAGATGGGGCTGATCTACGTCAACCCGGAGGGCCCCAACGGCACGCCCGACCCGATGGCCGCCGCCCGGGACGTCCGGGAGACGTTCGGCCGGATGGCGATGAACGACGAGGAGACGGTCGCGCTCATCGCGGGCGGTCACACGTTCGGCAAGTGTCACGGCGCGGTCGACCCGAGCTGCCTCGGCCCGGAGCCCGAGGGAGCCCCCATCGAGCAGCAGGGCCTGGGCTGGCGGAACACCTGCGGCGCCGGCAAGGGCCCCGACGCGCTCACCAGCGGACTCGAGGGGGCGTGGACGTACGAGCCGACCAAGTGGGACAACGGGTTCTTCGACAACCTCTTCCGCTACGACTGGGAGCTGACGACGAGCCCGGCTGGCGCCCACCAGTGGACGCCCACCGACCCGGACGCCCGGGACAAGGTGCCCGACGCGCACGACCCGTCGAAGCGGCACGCGCCCATCATGCTGACGACGGACCTGGCGCTGAAGCTGGACCCGGTCTACGGGCCGATCTCCAAGCGCTTCCACGAGAACCCGGAGGAGTTCGCGCTCGCCTTCGCCAAGGCGTGGTTCAAGCTGCTGCACCGCGACATGGGTCCCCGTTCGCGCTACCTCGGCCCGTGGATCCCCGAGCCGCAGCTGTGGCAGGACCCGGTGCCGGACGTGGACCACGACCTGGTCGGGGAGGCGGACATCGCCGCCCTCAAGCGCACCATCCTCGACGCGGGCCTGTCGGTCCCTCAGCTCGTGACCACCGCCTGGGCGTCGGCCGCCAGCTTCCGCGGCACCGACAAGCGCGGCGGCGCCAACGGGGCACGCATCCGGCTCGCCCCGCAGAAGGACTGGGAGCTCAACGACCTCCCCGAGATCCGCGAGACCATCAGCGCTCTG
Source organism: Streptomyces sp. SS1-1 (assembly GCF_008973465.1). NCBI lineage: Bacteria > Bacillati > Actinomycetota > Actinomycetes > Kitasatosporales > Streptomycetaceae > Streptomyces > Streptomyces sp. SS1-1. The sequence continues at coordinate 328,161 of NZ_WBXN01000004.1, forward strand.
GAGCGGATCCAGCAGGACTTCAACGGCTCCCGGACCGGCGGCACACGGGTCTCCCTCGCCGATCTGATCGTCCTGGGCGGCTGCGCCGCGGTCGAGAAGGCGGCGGCGGACGCCGGGCACCCGATCACGGTCCCCTTCGCGCCGGGGCGTACGGACGCCACGCAGGAGCAGACGGACGTGAACACCTTCGACGTCCTGGAGCCCTCGGCCGACGGGTTCCGCAACTACCTGCCGGCCGGCGAGAAACTCTCCCCGGAGACGCTCCTGCTGGACCGCGCGAACCTGCTCACCCTCACCGCCCCGGAGATGACCGTCCTGATCGGCGGCATGCGCGCTCTGGACACCGGTTTCAAGGGCTCCCGGCACGGCGTCCTCACCGACCGGCCCGGCGCCCTGACCACCGACTTCTTCGTCAACCTCCTCGACATGGGCACCGAGTGGTCCACGTCCACGACGGACGAGAACGTGTACGAGGGCCGCGACCGGGTCACGGGTGACGTCAAGTGGACCGCGACGGCCGTCGACCTCGTCTTCGGCGCGCACTCCCAGCTCCGCGCCGTCAGCGAGGTCTACGCCGCCCGGGACGCCGGCGAGAAGTTCGTCCGTGACTTCGCGTCCGCGTGGGACAAGGTGATGAACCTCGACCGGTACGACCTGCGCCGGTAGGGCCTCTCGCTCTCGGGTCGGCACGCGGTACGCCGGCCCGGGAGGCGGGACGAACGCGTTCGTTAGCATCGGCGTCATGGTTGCGAGAAGAGAGCCGGTCAGCCGCCGTGAGCGTCCCGCCAAGCCCGCCCTGTCGCGGCGGGTGATCGTCGACACGGCGGTGGCGCTCATGCGGGCCGAGGGACTGGAGAAGGTGACCATGCGCCGGCTGGCGCAGGAGCTGGACACCGGCGCGGCCTCGCTCTACGTCTACGTGGCCAACACCGCCGAGCTGCACGCCGCCGTGCTGGACGCCCTCCTGGGCGAGGTCGACCTGACGGGCGCGGACGCCGGGGACGACTGGCGGGAGCGGCTGAGGGCCGTCGTCACGTCGTACACCCTCGTGCTGTTCGCGCACCCGCAGCTCGCCCGGTCCGCGCTCGTGGCCCGGCCCAGCGGGGAGAACTATCTGCGGCTGGTCGACCGTGTCCTTGATCTGCTATCCCACAGCGGGGCCTCCCGGGCGCAGGTCGCCTGGGGCGTGGACAAGGTGCTGCAGGACGCCACCGCCACGGCGGCCGAGCACTCCGCCCAGGACCGCGACCCGGCCGCCGCGGACGACTGGAACGCCGCCGTCGCCGCGCTGCGTGCCGTGAACGAGGACACGCACCCGGCGATCGCCGCCCATATGCCCGAGCTGATCAGCGGCACCGCCCAGGAGCGGCTGCGCTGGGGCTTCGACGTGATCGTCAACGGGATCACGCACACGCCTGTTTCCGGTCCGGCGGCCGGCTGACCCCCTCTCTCCCCCCGGCCGTACCGACGCACACCCACGAACGAACTTGTTCGTCACGAACATGTTCGTTACGGTGGAGAGGTCAGCACCCACCCCACCCACGGAGGCGACCATGTCCGTCCCCCACCACCCCATCGCGATCATCGGCGGCGGTCTCGGCGGTCTCGTCGCCGCCCGTGTCCTGCACGTCCACGGCATCGAGGCGGCCGTCTTCGACCTGGAGTCCGGACCCGAGGCCCGCACGCAGGGCGGCATGCTGGACATCCACGAGGAGAGCGGGCAGCGGGCGCTGCGCGCGGCCGGTCTGTACGACGGGTTCCGGGCGATCGTCCACCCCGGAGGCGAGGCCCTGCGCCTGGCCGGTCCCGACGGCACCGTCCTGGTGGACATCGCGGACGACGGCTCCGGTGGCCGTCCGGAGGTCGATCGCGGCGCTCTGCGCGACCTGCTGCTGGCGTCCCTGCCCGACGGCACGGTCCGGTGGGGCCGCAAGGTCACCGGCGCGCGTCCGCTCGGCGACGGCCGTCACGAGGTCGCGTTCGCCGACGGCTCGGCCGTCACCACCGGACTGCTGATCGGCGCGGACGGCGCCTGGTCGCGCATCCGGCCCCTCGTCTCCGCCGCCCGGCCCGCCTACACCGGCATCTCCTTCGTGGAGACGGACCTGCACGACGCCGACACCCGGCATCCGCGCGGCGCCGCCCTGGTCGGCGGTGGTTCGTTCATGTGCCTCGGCGACGAACGCGGCATCCTCGCCCACCGCGAGACCGACGGCAGCCTCCACGTCTACACGGCGCTCAAGGCGGCCGAGAACTGGCTCGGCACCGTGGACTTCGCCGACCCCGCCCTCGCGAAGAAGGCGGTCCTCGCCCACCTGGAAGGCTGGCACGAGGATCTGCGCGGCCTGGTCGCCGAGGCGGTGACCGTGACCCCGCGCCACATCCACGCCCTGCCCGTCGGACACCGCTGGGAGCGCACCCCCGGGGTGACCCTGCTGGGCGACGCCGCCCATCTCATGTCGCCGTTCGCCGGCGAGGGCGCGAACCTCGCCCTCCAGGACGGCGCCGAACTGGCCCTCGCGCTCGCCGCGCACCCCGGCGACGTGGAGAGCGCCCTCGCCCGCTACGAGGAGGCTCTCTTCCCCCGCGGCCGGGCGGCTGCCGCCGAGTCCGCCGACAACCTGCGGGACATGTTCGCGCCCGACGGCCTCCGGCGGATGGCCGGGTTCTTCGCCTCCCACCCGGGCGCGGCCTGACCCGGGCCCTCCACCCCGGTAGGGTCGCCGGATGCGCCGGTTCGCGGAGGGTGAAGCCCTGTCGGGGGTCGTACGGGAAGCACTGGGGGCGGCGGCCCGCGTCACCGGCGTGGAGCGGTTGCGCGGCGGGAGCAAGAAGGGCGTGTACCGCGTCCGCACGGACGGACCGCGGCCCGCGCGGGTGATCGTCTACAGCTGGGCCGAGGCCGAGAACTTCTGGCCCGGCGCGGACGGCGTGGACACGGCCCACCCCTTCGCCCCGGCCTCCGGCCTCGCCCCCTTCCTGGCCGCTCAGCGCGTGCTGGACGGCCTCGGCGTCCGGGTGCCCGCCGTGCTCCTCGCCGACGACAGCCGAACCCGGTTCGCGGCGGACGTGGCGGTCGTCGAGGACGTCTCCGGGGGCACGCTGGAAGCGCTGTTCGAGGCGGATCCCGTACGGGCGTCGGGTGCCCTGCGCGAGCTGGCGGCCATGCTCGACGTGATGCACGGGCAGCGTGGTGCGCGGTACGGCCGTGTGGACGTGCTCGAACGCGGCGGCGCGGCCCCCGGTGAGTCGTGCCAGGGGCTGGTGCTGGAGCGGGCTCTCGGCGATCTCGCGGAGGCGGCCGGCCGGGACCCCGCGATCGGTGCGGCCGCGTCCCAGCTGCGGGACCGGCTGCGGGAGCTGGCCGCGCGGGTCGCTCCGCGCACCGGGCACGGGCTGATCCACGGCGAGCTCGGGCCCGACCATGTCCTCGTCGACGCCGACGGGCGGCCCGTGCTCATCGACATCGAGGGCCTGATGTACTTCGACGTCGAGTGGGAGCACGTCTTCCTGAAGCTGCGCTTCGCCGAGCGGTACCCGGTCCTGTCCCGTCCCGGACTCGATCCGGCACGGCTCGACCTGTACACGCTCGCGACGCACCTGTCCCTCGTCGCCGGTCCGCTGCGGCTCCTCGACGGCGACTTCCCGCACCGCGACGTGATGCGGGGGATCGCGGAGCACAACGCGGGGGCGGCGCTGGCCCTGCTGCCCCGCTGACCAGGAGCGGGAATCAACGAGGGCGTCCGGGCGCTGGGGAGAGTGTGAAGAGAATCGGCTTCCTCTCCTTCGGTCACTGGTCGCCCGGCGAGTACTCCCGGACCCGGACGGCCACGGACATGCTGCACCAGTCGATCGACCTCGCGGTCGCCGCCGAGGAGATCGGCGTGGACGGCGCGTACTTCCGGGTGCATCACTTCGCCCGGCAGGCGGCCAGCCCGTTCCCGCTGCTCGCGGCGATCGGGGCGCGGACCTCGACGATCGAGATCGGCACCGGCGTGATCGACATGCGCTACGAGAATCCGCTGTACATGGCGGAGGACGCGGGCGCCGCCGACCTCATCGCGGGCGGCCGGCTGCAGCTGGGCATCAGCCGGGGTTCACCGGAGCAGGTCATCGACGGCTGGCGGCTGTTCGGCCACGAACCGGCGCCCGGTGAGTCGGGCACCGACATGGCGCGCCGGCGCACCAAGGAGTTCCTGAAGGTCCTCGACGGCGAGGGGTTCGCGGAGCCCAACCCGCGGCCGATGTTCCCCAACCCGCCCGGCCTGCTGCGCGTCGAGCCGCACTCCGAGGGGCTGCGCGACCGGATCTGGTGGGGTTCCGGGTCGAACGCGACCGCCGTCTGGGCGGGCGAGCTCGGGATGAACCTGCAGAGCTCGACGCTGAAGGACGACGAGACCGGCGAGCCGCTGCACGTGCAGCAGCGCAAGCAGATCGAGGCGTACCGGGAGGCCTACCGCGAGGCCGGCCACACACGGGAGCCCCGGGTGTCGGTCAGCCGCAGCATCTTCGCCCTGACCAGCGACCTGGACCGGGCGTACTTCGGACGTGACCGGCGGTCGCGGGACCAGATCGGCATGATCGACGACACGACCCGGGCCATCTTCGGGCGGTCGTACGCCGGGGAGCCGGACGAACTGGTGAAGCTCCTCCAGGACGACGAGGCGATCCAGGCCGCCGACACCCTGCTGCTGACGATCCCGAACCAGCTGGGCGTCGACTACAACACGCACGTGCTGGAGAGCATCCTCACGCATGTGGCACCGGAACTCGGCTGGCGCTGAGCGGGTGGCACAGTGAGGCCGTGAGCTACAGCGTCTTCCTGCTCCGGTTCGTGGACGGCGAGCCCGTCGCCCTGGACACCGGACGTCTCCTGCGGACGACCGAGCCGTACGTCGTGCCGGACGGGCGCGACGACGGCTTCTCCGCCCTGCGCGCGGAGGACGGCGGTGAGGCCGACCTATACCACGCCTGCGAGGGCGACGAGGGGCTGACGTGTGTGACGGCCACGCATTTCGCCCGCGGGGAGATCAGCGGTCTGCTCGCCCGGCTCGCCGTGGACCTCGGGGCGGTGATACTGCCCCAGGACGGCGGCGCCCTCATCTTCCACGAGGAGGAGCGCCGCCATCTCCCCGCCGCCTTGCAGGACGGCGCGGTGGTCATCGCGCCGACCGCCGACGCCTTTCAGGCCGCGTTGGAGGCGTGCTGACGCGCCGCGAAGGACGGCGGCGGCCAGTGCGGGCCGCGTCTGCGGTCAGCTCGCTCCTCCGGGGACCTGCCTGTTCGAGTCCACGACCGCGCGCTGCGTGATCGCGCTGGTGAAGACGACGGTGCCCACCTTGAACGGGCTTCCCGCCACGGCCTTGACCACGACGACCCGTTCGCCGAGAAAGCGCAGCGTCTTCTTGTCGAAGATCCATTCCGTGCGTTCCCCGGTGCCGTCCTCCCGGGCGATGGCGACTCCGTGCCGGCCCGTGGCGTCGACCGCGTCGTCCACCGCGACGACACCGGGGATCTTCGCCGCCGCCTTGTAGAGGGCGGCGCTGACGTCGGCGGGCGGGTAGCTCTCGGTCAGCAGGTCCCCGATGGCGGTGAACGCGGCCTGGTCGCGCGGGACTTCGTGGTCCCGGGTGGCGTCCGACTCCCGGTAGATGCGCCGCAGCAGCGCGTCCGGGTCGGTCGGCAGCGTGGCGAGGACGTCGTAGGCCCCGCTCATCACCACCTCACTGGCCAAGGTGATGCCCTCGTCGCCCGTCTGGCCGGGTTCGATCAGCCAGCCGTCCTTGCCGTCGAGGGAGTTCCACACCTGGCGGGGGTGGAGTTCCTCGCTGACGACCGACGTCTTGTCGCCGACGGAGCTGGCGTAGGTGCTGGCCACCTTCGACTCGATGTAGATGTACTGGCCCTTGCGCGGCGTGGGCGTGGAGGTGTCGGCGGCGGCCAGGGAGATCCGGTCGAGGAGCCGGGGGGCGCCCTCGGCGTCGGCGGCGCCCACCGTGGTGGTCAGGGCCGGGCCGGTGGCCAGCGCGGTCCTGCCGTCGTGCGGGTCGCCGCTGCTGAGGGCGAAGCCGCCCGCGACCGCTCCGGCCAGCGCCAGGGCCGCAGCGGGCAGCAGGACCGTGCGGCGCAGGAACGGGTTGGGGCGGCGCTTCGGGGGCTCGGGGCGGGTGGTGGTGCGCAGGTCTTCGTGGATCCGGGCCATCAACTGCTCCTTGTGGAACTGGTGGCGGCCCGCCGGCAGATCCCGCTCGACACAGGGCAGCAGGCTCTGCGTCTCCGTCCACTCAGCCGGGTGCGGCTGGTGGGAGGGGCTGGCGTTCATCGGTTTCCTTCCTGTGCGGACCGGACCGCATATCCGCGGTCATCCTGTATCTGCCGGTTTGCGGGGGTTGGTTCCCGTTTTTCGCGGAGCAGTTGAGCGTCGGTGAGCCGACGCAGCCTGCCGCGGGCGCGGGACAGGCGGGAGCGGACGGTCCCGACGGGGATCCCGAGGACGCGCGCCACTTCGGCGTACGCCATCCCCTCGTGCAGGCACAGGGTCAGCACTTCGCGCTCGGCGCGCTTGAGCAGGCTCAGGGCGGTCAGCGTGGCCTGGAGCGTGCGCCGGTCGTCCACGCGTCCGGCGATCTCCTCGGCGTGGTCCCCGACGTCCTCCATCGCGGCCGCCGCGGCGCTCGCCGCGGCGCGGTAGCGGCGGTCGCTGCGATGGTGGGAGCGCGCCACGTTGGTGGCGATGCCGAGCAACCACGGCCGCAGCGTGCCCCCTTCGGCGTCGACCGTGTCCCTGCGCCGCCAGGCCTCCATGAACGTCGTGGCCATGACGTCCTCGGCCGTCGACCAGTCGGCGGTCAGGCGGAAGGCGTGGTTGTACACCGCGCGGGCACACTCGTCGAAAAGCTCCGCGAAGGCATCCGGATCCCCGTTGCGCACCCGCGCTCGTCTGTCTGTGGTCACGACCTGAACTGTCGGCTCGCGCGGAGGAGTTCCCATGAGCTACGTCACATCCATGGTGCACCACGGCAGAACCCTCGGGATCACCCGGGGCCCCGTCGGGTGCATCCGCCGGTGGGGCACCCGCCCGAGCGGACACCGTCGTGCGGTGCGCGCGGCGCGATGCGCGGGACGGCCGCCTGTGGTGAGCTGATCGCGTGCGGCCCGGCTCCGTGCGCGCCGCGCCCCGGCGACCCAGGGAAGGGCGGAATGACGGAACCCAGGCAGCGGGAATTCCCTTGGTACGTCGTCGCGGCCGTGGTGTTCGCCGTCGGCATGGCCGGCACCACGCTGCCCACGCCGCTGTACGGGCTCTACCGCGAGGAGATCGGCTTCTCACAGTTCATGATCACGGTGATCTTCGCCGTGTACGCCGTCGGGGTCATCGTGGCCCTGCTGCTGGCCGGCAACTTCTCCGACGTCATCGGCCGGCGGCCGGTGATCTTCACCGCGCTGGTGCTGTCGGTCCTGTCCGCGCTCTGCTTCCTCTTCCAGGACGGTCTCCCGCTGCTGTTCGCGGGCCGGGTGTTCTCCGGGTTCGCGGCCGGGCTGCTCAGCGGCGCCGCCACCGCCGCCGTCACCGAACTGGCCCGCCCCGGCGAGCGGGCGCGCGCCGCGTTCGCGGCCACCGCGGCGAACATGGGCGGGCTGGGGTGCGGGCCGCTGCTGGCCGGAGTCCTCGCCGAGTACGCCCCGCATCCGCTGCGCCTGCCCTTCCTCGTCCACCTCGGCATGCTGGCCGTCGCCACGGTCCTGGTGGTGGCGTTGCCCGAGTCCGTGCACCCGCCGGTCCCGCGTCCGCCGCTGCGCCCCGAGGGCATGGTGGTGCCGCCGCCGACCCGGTCCGTCTTCGTGCCCGCCGCGCTGGCGTCCTTCGCCGGCTTCTCCGTGCTCGGCCTGTTCACCGCCGTCGCCCCGTCGTTCGCCGCGCGGTATCTGGGCGTCGACAACCTGGCCGTGGCCGGCGCGATCGTCCTGGCGGCCTTCCTGGCCTCCACCGCGGGACAGTTGCTGAGCCAAGGCGGCCCCGACCGCGCGCTGCCGCTGGGCTGCGCGATCCTGATCGCCGGTCTCTTCCTGATCGGCGGTTCCCTGCTGGCGGAGTCGCTGGGGCTGCTGGTCGCGGGGGCGGTCGTCGCCGGTGGCGGGCAGGGCATGTCGTTCCGCGCCTCGGTCGCCACGGTGGCGCGGGCCGCGCCCGCCGAGCAGCGCGGCGCGACGATCTCCGCGCTCTTCGTCACCGCCTATGTCGGCATCTCGCTGCCGGTGGTCGGCATCGGCGCCCTCTCGGTCCCGCTCGGCCTGCGGAGCGCCGGTCTGATCTTCGTGGGGTGCGTCATCGCCGTCGCGGCCGCGGTGACGGTCCGTCTCCTGCGGAGCGGCGACCGTACGACCTGACGGGCCGACACCTCCCGGCGATGACGCGGGCGGACGTCCGAGGCGAGGCGCGGGCCGTGGCCTAAGGGCTGTCCCGTGATTCCCGGCGGGCGTGCGACGACAGCTACGGCACCTCGCCGCGTTGTCGGGTCGTCCGCATACATCCAGTATGCGGACGACCCTCCGCCTTGCGACGCACCGCATCTGACGCCGCACGCTGATCCACCGGGAATCACGGGACAGCCCTTAGCATGACCGGCATACGAAACGGGACATGTCGGCCATTTGGGTCCCCCACGGTGCCGTCGCCCCGCGCACCCGCGAGTCCGGACGAAAAGACACGATGCTCACACTCGACACGGTCCTGCACGGTCTCGCCACCGCTGCGGACGAGCCGGCCCAGTTGCTCCCCGCCCGCCAGCAGATGGCCTTCACGCTGGGCTTCCACATCATCCTGGTCCCGTTCGGCGTCGCCCTGACCAGCCTCACCCTCATCGCCCACCACCGGGGGCTGCGGCACGACGACTCCACCGCCCTGCTCCTGGCCCGGCGCTGGTCGAAGGCGGCGGCCGTCCTGTTCGCCGTCGGCGCGGTCACCGGCACCGTCCTCACCTTCGAACTGGGCGTCCTGTGGCCCGGCTTGATGGGGACCTTCGGGTCCGCGTTCGGGTTCCCGTTCTCCATCGAGGGCCTGTTCTTCTTCCTCGAGGCCATCTTCGTCTCGATCTACATCTACGGCTGGAACCGGCTGCCCCCGTGGGCGCACTTCTGGACCGGTGTCCCCGTGTCCCTGTCCGGCATCGGCGGCACCGCCTCCGTCGTCGCCGCGAACAGCTGGATGAACCAGCCCGGCGGCATCACGATGCGCGACGGGAAGGTCGTCGACGTCGTCCCGTCCCAGGTGTTCTTCAACGGGGCGTTCTGGGGCGAGACCATCCACATGCTGCTGGCCGCGTACATCGTGGCGGGCTTCACCGTCGGAGGCGTGTACGCGGTGGGCCTGCTGCGGGGACGCGACAACCACTACCACCGCACCGGGTTCCTCATCGGCTTCGTCACGGCCGCCTGCCTCATGCCGGTCCAGCTGCTCGTCGGCGACACGATCGCCCGTGACGTCTTCAACGACGAACCCGCCAAGTTCGCCGCGATCGAGATGGTGCCCACCACCGACGACCACGTGCCCGAGACGCTGGGCGGCGTCATGATCGACGGCGAGGTCCGCTACGGCTGGCAGATCCCCGACCTCGGCTCGATCCTGGCCGACTTCTCGCCGTCGACGACGATCAAGGGGCTCGACGCGATCCCGGCCGACGTACGGCCCGACGACCGCACGGTGAGCGTCGTCCACCTCGCCTTCGACGTCATGGTCGGCACGGGCAGCCTGCTGACGCTGCTGGCGGCGTGGTTCGCCTGGCTCTGGTACCGGCACCGGCGCGTCCCGGACAACCGCTGGTTCCTGCGCGCCGCCGCCGTCAGCGGCGCCCTCGCCGTGGTCTGCCTGGAGAGCGGATGGGTCGTCACCGAGGTGGGACGGCAGCCGTGGACCGTCGTCGGCCTGCTGCTGACCCGCGACGCGGTGACCACCGAAGGCAACATCTGGGCGCTGTTCGCCTGCGTGCTGGCGCTGTACGCCGCGGTCGGCGCGGCCGCGATCTGGGTGCTGCGCTCCATGCGGCGGCGCTGGCGCGCGGAGGGCGACGACAACGTCACCGTCCCCTACGGCCCGGCGCCCGAGCCCGTGGCCGCCCGTCCGGGTTCGAGGGAGCAGTAGATGCAGGACACCGTCGCCATCCTCCTGTTCGTCGGCGTGGTCGCCTACGCCCTGCTCGGCGGAGCCGACTTCGGGGCCGGGTTCTGGGACCTCACCGCCGGGGGCGCCGACCGGGGCCGCCGGCCCCGGCATCTGATCGACACCTCCATCGGACCGGTGTGGGAGGCGAACCACACCTGGCTGATCTACTGCCTGGTCATCCTGTGGTCCGGCTTCCCCACCGCGTTCACCGCGATCACCACGACGCTGTATCTGCCCCTGGTGTTCGCCGCCCTCGGCATCGTGCTGCGCGGCTCCGGCTTCGCGTTCCGCCACAACGCCCTGCGCACGCCCGAGCAGCGGCTGTACGGTGCGGTGTTCGCGCTGTCGAGCGTCCTCACGCCGTACAGCTTCGGGGCGATCGCCGGGGCCATCGCCTCCGGACGGGTGCCGACCGGCGGCAACGGCAACGCGCTGACGAGCTGGAACCACCCGACCTCCCACCTGGGCGGCGTCCTGGCCGTCGTGGTCTGCGCCTACCTCGCCGCCGTGTACCTGCACGTGGAGGCGCGGCGCGCGGGCGACACGGCCCTGGCCCGGTACTTCCGCGACCGGGGCCTCGCCGCGGGCGCAGCGGCGGGAGCGGTGTCCGTGGCCGGCGTCTTCGTCCTGCACTCCGACGCGAAACGGCTGTTCCACGACCTCAGCCATGTCGCGCTGCCGCTCGTCATCGGGGCCGCGGTGTGCGGCGTGGCCTGCATCCTCCTGCTGCTCACCCATCGCACGGTCCTGCTGCGGCAGACGGCGGCGGCCGCCGTGGCGCTCGTGGTGTGCGGGTGGGGGGTCGCCCAGTACCCCTATCTGCTGGGCACCCACCTCACGATCGACGAAGGCGCCTCGCCCCGGGCCACGTTGCAGGTGCTGATCGTCGTCGCCTGCGTCGCCGGGGTCACGGTCCTGCCCTCCCTCGTCCTGCTCTTCCGGCTCGCGGGCCGGGGGCGCCTCACCATCCACTAGTCGGGCGACCATCCACCGGTCACGCGCCGGCCGGTGCGGCGCGGGTCAGTCCTCGGCGCTCAGGTCGAACACGATGCGGGCCTTGACCTGGCCGCGCAGCACCTCGTCGACGCAGTCGTTGACGGCGGCGAGCGGCCGGGTCTCCCGGATGACCCTCGTACGTCCCTCGGCGTGCAGCTGGAAGACCTCGGCGAGGTCCTGGCGGGTGCCCACGATGGAACCGATCACCGAGGTGCCGTTGAGGACGGTGTCGAAGATCGGGAGCGGGAGGGTTCCATGGGCGGGCAGGGCCACCATGACGAGCTTTCCTCCGCGCCGCAGACCGGAGTTGACGGCGGCGAAGGCATCCGGGTTCACCGCGAGGGCGAGCGCCGCGTGGGCTCCGCCGTGCCGCTTCAGCTCGGCGCCGACGTCCTGGGCGCGGGCGTCGATGACGAGGTCGGCGCCGAGCTCCCGGGCCAGGGCCAGCTTGTCGTCGGTCACGTCGATCGCGGCGACCCGGGCCCCGGCGATCTTCGCGTACTGCACAGCGAGATGCCCCAGACCGCCCACACCCGAGATCGCGACGAGCTGGGCGGGCCGGACCCCGGCGACCTTGAGCGCCTTGTAGGTGGTGACGCCCGCGCAGGTCAGCGGGGCGGCGTCGAGGGCGCCGACGCCGTCGGGCACGGGCTGCGCGAAGTCGGCCCAGGCCAGCATCTTCTCGGCGTAACCGCCGTCGCAGCCGTACCCGGTGTTGATCTGGCTCTCGCACAGCGTCTCCCAGCCGGAGAGGCAGTGCTCGCAGCGCCCGCACGCCTTGCCGAGCCAGGGCACCGCGACACGCTGCCCGACGGCGAGGTGGGTGACGCCCTCACCCAGTTCCTCGACGAGGCCGACGCCCTCGTGGCCGGGCACGAACGGCGGGACGGGCTTGACCGGCCAGTCGCCGTGGGCGGCGTGGATGTCGGTGTGGCACAGCCCGGACGCCTCGACGCGTATCCGGACCTGCCCCGGTCCGGGCCGCGGATCGGGCCGGTCCTCGATGACCAGTGGGGCGCCGAACGCCCGGACGACCGCTGCCTTCATGGTGCATACTCCTCCCGGTTCTCCTCGGTGGACCGCGTCACTCGTGCGCGACGACGGCGACGGGCGCGACGGCGTGGTGCATGACCGCGTGGGTGACCGCGCCGATGTGGATGCCGAACGGGCTGCGGCGCACCCGGCGCCCGACGACGACGAGGGAGGCGTCGCGGGCCGCGTCGACGAGGTGGTTCGCGGGGCTGCCGATCCGGGACACCTCGGTCACCTCGACGTCCGGGTACTTCTCCCGCCACGGCAGCAGCACCTCGGTGAGCGCGGCGGCCCGCTCGCGGATCATCTCCTCGCGGGGGTCGACGCCGGCAGCCAGGCTGTAGACGGAGGCCGGCGGCAGGTTCCAGCCCTCGACGGCGGTCAGGGTGGCCTCACGGCGGCGGGCCTCCTCGAACGCGAACGAGATCACCGTCCCGTCGGGGCCGCGGGTGTCCACGCCCAGGACGACGGGCCGGAATCCGGTGGCGGCGGACGGTATGCCGGCGGGGTCCTTCACATGTTCGTCGGCGGCCTGTGCGCCCGCCCGGACCAGCACCACGGGCACCTCGGCGCGGGCCACCACCGACTGGCCGACGGATCCGACCAGGAAGCCCGCGAGGCCGCTCAGCGCCCGCGAACCCAGCACCAGCAGCTCCGCGTCCCGAGAGGCTTCGAGCAGGACGTCGGCGGGTGCTCCGGGCCACTGTTCGGTGGTCACCTCGACCCCGGGGTGCCGCAGCCGAAGGCCCTCGGCGGCGTTCCGGGGGATCCGCTCGGTCCAGTGCTGCTGGGTCTCGGCGCCGAGGAGCGGGGCCTGCGCGAGGGGTTCCGGGACGGGCTGCCACACGTGCAGCAGCCGTACCGGCACCCGGCGGAGCGCCGCTTCACGGGCCGCCCACTCGGCGGCCGCCCGGCTCTCCCCCGAACCGTCGAGTCCCACGGTGATCGTGCGGGCCATGCCGATCTCCTCCTCAGTCCGCTGTCCTGTCTCCACCCTGTCTCCGGGTACGGGCGCGGGGCAGGGGCCTGAGGTCCCGGGGGCGGGCCGATGGTCCCTACCGGCGGGCGGGTGGTGAGGGCGGACCTCCGGACGGCCCGGGCCACGATTGAATGAGCGGATGGATGAACCGATGGATGAGCGGACGGGTGAGCGCACGCGTGGCCGGGTGACGGATGGCCGGGCGGACGGGCCGAGGGATGCGGACCGGCCGAGGGATGCCGACGGGCCGAGGGATGAGACCGCCGCGCTGCGCCTCCGGCAGGCCGTCCGGCGGATCGCCGACCACACCCGGGACCGTGCCGCGACCGGGGTGGGCCCGGAGGAGGCCGACGAGGTGGCCGGGACGTTCGGCACGGACGGCGCGCTCGGCTTCGACCCGTTGCCGTTCCTGCGGGCGCTGCACGAGGCCGGCTCCCGGGCGGTGGTCGTCGGCCAGGTGGCCGGCATCCTGCACGGCTCCACGGACCTGACGGGCGACCTCGACCTGTTGTGGGACGGCACGCCCGAGCAGGCGGACGCCCTGCGCCGGGCCCTGACCGCCACGGGCTGCGCGGACCTGCCCCCGCTGGACCGCCCTCAGGTGCTGTACCGCGTGACCGGCGCGAGCGGTGACCTCTGCACGCCGGCCCTGCCGTGGGGCCCCATGGACGTGACCCCCTGCCTGGACCGGGCGGCGGTCACGTACGACCCGGCGGGCTTCGCCATCCGCTACGCCGGCCTGGACGACCTGATCCTCATGCGGCGCTCCCTCGGCCGGCCCAAGGACCGGCGCCGCGCGGCCGAACTGGAGGCCCTGCGCGCCTGAGCCGTCACCGCAGGTGACGGGCTTCGGAGGGCGGAGGCGACACGCGCCCACGAGATCATCGCGTCACGCCGGTTCCGTGGTCTCCGCCGGCAGGCGGGCGGGGAGGCCGAGGTGGGGGAACTGGGTGCTGTCGAAGATGGTGATCTCGGTGATCGCCCCGCCGGTGACGCGCAGGACGTCGATCGTCAGGGGCAGGTAGGCGTTCTCGCGCTCCTGCCAGAGGTAGTAGGCGACGGCCGGCTGGCGGTTCACGGCGGTGGGCAGGGGGCGCAGGCCCGTCATGCCCTCGTAGCCGTCCTCGATCCAGCTGTTCAGGACCGTGGCGCGGCCGACGGCCAGGCCCGGGGTCGGCGGCATCGAGCAGCGGACGTCGTCGCGGAGCATCGCGGTGAGCGCCGGGATGTCCGTGGCCACGCTGGCCTCGGTGAAGCGGCGCACGAGTTCGCGGGTCCCGGCGTCCTCCTCGCCGCCGGTCCAGTCCTGGCGCTCGGCGGGCAGGTGCTCGCGCAGGCCGGCGCGGGCCCGTTGCAGGGCGCTGTTCACGGAGTTCACCGAGTCCCCCAGGAACTCCGCGACCTCCTTGGCCCGCCAGCCGAGCACGTCCCGCAGGATCAGCACGGCGCGGGGGCGCGGCGCGAGATGCTGGACGGCGACCAGGTAGGCCAGCTCGATCGTCTCCCGGGCGACGGCGACGGCTTCCGGCTCGTCGGCGTCGTCCGCGGTGAGCTCGTCGAGCAGGCGGTCAGGGTAGGGCTGTAGCCAGGGCACCTCTCCGCCGGTCGCCGGTTCCGGGCGGCACCTGGCGAGCAGGTCGAGGCAGGCGTTGGTGGCGATCCGGTACAGCCAGGCCCGGAACGTCGAGCGTCCCTCGTACGTCTCCCGGCGGCGCCAGGCCCGCAGGAACGTCTCCTGGACGGTGTCCTCGGCGTCCTCGAACGACCCGAGCATGCGGTAGCAGTGCACGTGCAGCTCCCGCCGGTGCCGCTCCGCGAGGCCCGCGAACACCGGCTCCTCGATCTCGCCCAGCCCGTGCGGGGCCAGGTCCTGCTCCGGCCGTGTGTCGGCACTCATCGCGTCGTCCTTCCGCCTCGTCGTGTCCCGTCGTACGTGTGACGGGTGGGAGCGCGGAAACTCATCACCGGGCGTCGCCCGCCGGTCCGGCCGCGGGAACACTCCGGCCGTCCCGCCGGTTCCAGCTTGTCGGAGAAGGGATGGCGACATCGTGCACGGTGAGTACAAGGTTCCGGGCGGCAAGCTCGTGGTGGTGGACGTCGAGGTGGCGGACGGGGTGCTGCGGCACCCGCAGGTCGCCGGTGACTTCTTCCTGGAGCCGGACGAGGCGCTCCACGCGGTCAACCAGGCTCTGGACGGCGCCCCGGCCGACACCGACGCCGCCGGTCTGGCGAGCCGTATCGACCGGGCGCTGCCCGAGGGCACGGTCATGTACGGGCTGACCTCGGAGGCCGTCGGCATCGCGGTGCGCCGGGCGCTCGCGCACGCCACGGACTGGACGGACTACGACTGGCAGCTGATCTACGACGGTCCGCAGAGCCCGGGGCTGCACATGGCGCTGGACGAGGTGCTCACCGCGGAGGTCGCCGCGGGGCGCCGCCCGCCGACGCTGCGGGTCTGGGAGTGGGCCGCGCCGGCGGTGATCATCGGCAGTTTCCAGTCGCTGCGCAACGAGGTCGACCCGGCCGGCGCCGAGCGGCACGGCATCGAGGTCGTCCGCCGTATCTCGGGCGGCGGCGCGATGTTCGTGGAGCCCGGCAACACGATCACCTACTCGCTGTCCGTGCCGGACGCCCTCGTGCAGGGGCTGTCGTTCCAGGACAGCTACGCCTACCTCGACGACTGGGTGCTGGAGGCGCTCGGTGAGATGGGGATCAAGGCCTGGTACCAGCCGCTGAACGACATCGCCACCGAGCAGGGGAAGATCGCCGGCGCCGCGCAGAAGCGGGTCGTGGGGCCCGACGGCGGGCCCGGGGCCGTCCTGCACCACGTGACCATGGCGTACGACATCGACGCCGACAAGATGCTGGAAGTGCTGCGCACCGGCCGGGAGAAGATGTCGGACAAGGGCACGAAGAGCGCGAAGAAGCGGGTGGACCCGCTGCGCCGGCAGACCGGTCTGCCCCGGCACGAGGTCATCGCGGGGATGGTCGACTCGTTCCGGCGCCGCTACGGGCTCACCGACGGCAAGGTGACGGACGCCGAGCTGGCCCGGGCGCAGGAGCTGGTCCGCGACAAGTTCTCCACGCCCGAGTGGACGGCCCGCGTTCCCTGACCGCACGGGGAGAGGGAACGCGGGCCGGGCGTCAGCCCATCTCCTCCAGTTTCTTGCCCTTGGTCTCCTTGACGAACTTCAGGACGAACGGGATCGAGAGCGCCGCGAAGGCCGTGTAGATCACATACGTGGCCGACAGGTTCCAGTCGGCCAGCGACGGGAAGCTCGCGGTGATCGCCCAGTTGGCGATCCACTGCGCGGCCGCCGCCACACCCAGGGCGGCGGCGCGCAGCCGGTTGGGGAACATCTCGCCGAGCAGGACCCACACGACGACGCCCCACGACAGGGCGAAGAACAGCACGAACACATGGGCGGCGATCAGCGCGACCCAGCCCTGCGTGGCGGGCAGCTTGCCGTCGACCAGGTCGTAGGAGAACGCCCACGCCTCCAGGCCGAGGCCGACGACCATGCCGACGGAGCCGATCAGCGCGAGCGGTTTGCGGCCGATCCTGTCGACGAAGATGATCGCGATGACCGTGCCGACGATGTTGATGATCGACGTCGTGAACGAGTAGAAGAACGAGTCCGTCGGGTCGACGCCGACCGACTGCCACAGCGTGGACGAGTAGTAGAAGGCCACGTTGATGCCGACGAACTGCTGGAACGCCGACAGGCCGATGCCGATCCAGACGATCGGCTTGAACAGGAACGTGCCGCCCAGCAGGTCCTTGAAGGAGGACTTCTCCTCACGGTGCATCGCCGCCTCGATCTCGGAGATCCGGGCGTCGAGGTCGACGTCCTCGCCCTCGACCTCCGCGAGGATGCTCCGGGCGCGCTCCCGCTTGCCGACCGAGATCAGGAAGCGGGGCGACTCGGGGATCGCGAAGGACAGCAGGCCGTACAGGACGGCCGGTACGACCATGACGCCGAGCATGACCTGCCAGGC
This sequence comes from Streptomyces sp. SS1-1, assembly GCF_008973465.1. Classification (NCBI taxonomy): domain Bacteria; kingdom Bacillati; phylum Actinomycetota; class Actinomycetes; order Kitasatosporales; family Streptomycetaceae; genus Streptomyces; species Streptomyces sp. SS1-1. The sequence continues at coordinate 345,326 of NZ_WBXN01000004.1, forward strand.
CTCGAGGCCCATCAGCCGGCCGCGCTGGTCGCCTCCCGCCGCGTTGAGGATGCCCCAGTTGACCAGCTGTGACATCGCGATGCCGACGACGATCGCGGCCTGCTGGAAGGAGCCGAGGCGCCCGCGGTAGGCGGGCGGGGCCACCTCGGCGATGTAGGCGGGGCCGATCACGGACGCCATGCCGATCGCGAAACCGCCCACGATCCGCCAGAAGGCCAGGTCCCACAGCGCGAACGGCAGCGCCGAACCGACGGCGCTGATCGTGAACAGCACGGCGGCGATCTGCATGCACCGGATACGGCCGATGCGGTCGGCGATCCGGCCCGCGGTCGCCGCGCCGATGGCGCAGCCGATCAACGCGATCGCGATGACCTGGGCCAGTGCCGCCGAGCCGATGTCGTAGCGGTCGCGGACGGCCTCGACGGCCCCGTTGATCACCGAGCTGTCGTAGCCGAACAGGAAGCCGCCCATCGCGGCCGCCGCCGCGATGAAGACGACGTGCCCGAGATGATCGGGGTGAGCCGTCGAGGCTCCTGACCGGGGTGGTTGCGACGCGGTGCTGGTCACGTGTACTCCTCGGGCCGCCGGCAGAGCCGCCGGGCGATGGACGGTGATCACGGCAGTGATCAACGGCAGGGCTTCTATCCGGTGCCCCCTGCGCGCGCCGATATGCCTGGACCGGGGCACCCTGGGAACCGTCCGCCTCCCCCGGGGCTGTCACAGACGGGACCGCCGCCCGGTCAGTAGGGATGCGAGCAGTCGTCGCCGGAGCCGTGCCGCACCAGCCAGACGGACGGACGGACGGGGCCGCGAACGAAGGGATGATTCATGAAGGTCGTAGTGATCGGTGGGACCGGGCTGATCGGTTCGAAGGTGGTCGCCGAGGTCACCGGACACGGGCACGAGGCGGTGGCCGCCTCACCCAGCACCGGGGTGGACACGCTGACGGGTGAGGGCCTGGCCGAGGTGATGAAGGGGGCGTCGGTCGTCGTCGACGTCACGAACAGCCCGTCGTTCGCCGACGACGCCGTGCTGGACTTCTTCCGGCGCTCCACCGCCAACCAGCTGGAGGCCGAGCGGGAGGCCGGGGTGGCCCATCACGTGGCGTTGTCCGTCGTGGGCACCGACCGGCTGCAGGAGGCCGGCTACTTCCGCGCCAAGCAGACGCAGGAGGACATGATCCGGGGGTCCGGGATCCCCTTCTCGATCGTGCGGGCGACGCAGTTCTTCGAGTTCGCCCAGGGTCTGGCGGACTCGGCCACCCAGGGCGACACGGTGTCCCTCGCCCCCATCAAGATCCAGCCGATGTTCTCCGGGGACGTGGCGGCGGCCGTGGCCCGCACGGCCGTCGGTACGCCGGTCGGCGGGATCGTCGAGGCCGCCGGGCCGGACGTCTTCGCGCTGGAGGACTTCATCCGGCAGGCTCTCGCGGCCCAGGGTGACCCGCGCACGGTGGTGACCGACCCGCGGGGCCTGTACTGGGGCGCCGCCCTCGAGGACTCCGACCTGCTGCCGGGCCCGGACGCGTCGATCGGCGCGACCTCCCTGGCGGAGTGGACGGCGCGCCAGGCATAGACCGGCCGAGGCGCCGGACCGGCGACACGGTCCGGCGCCCAGGCGTGGTCGCTGCCCTACGCGGGCTCGACGGGCAGCCAGAGCTCGCAGGTCGCGGTGGTGAAGTCGGCCGCGCGGTCCAGGACGGCGACGATCGAGGGGCCCGACCGCAGCCGCCACGGGTTGGACGGGAACCACTCGGTCGCGGTCGCCGCCCAGGTGGTCTGCAGGGTCCCCGGATGCGGTCCGGCGGTCCGGAAGACCGCCCACGTCCCGGCCTCCACCTCGATGACGTCGAGGCCGTCCGGGGCGGGCGTGTCACGGCCGAGGGCGACCCCGTGGAGATAGGTCAGCTCGCTGCCCTCCGTGCCGTCCGGGTCGACGTCGTCGCTGACCTGCAGCAGGCCGGCCGGTTCGCTGTCACCGAGGGCCTTGAGCCGGGCGTGCTCCTCCTGGGGCAGGGCGGCGATGTGCCGCTGGATGTGCGGGTTGACGCCCCGGTGGACGAGCGGGACGCGGGCGGCGTGGCCGGCGAGCCGGAACGCGGGGCGGTCGACGAGACGGGTGTCCATGGGAGTGCTTCCTTCGACGGTCAGGCGGAACCTGAGCTGCGGTTGTGTGCGCAGGGGACCTCCGTCACGGCGTACGTCACCGGGGCCGGCACCGTGGACCGCGCGGAACGCCCGGCCGAACGCCTCGCTGGAGCCGTAGCCGTGCCGGACGGCGATGTCCAGCAGGTCGGCGTCGCCCCGGACGACGTCCGCGGCGGCCACGGTCATGCGGCGCCGCCGCACATACTCCGACAGGGGCATGCCGGCGAGCGACGAGAACATCCGCCGCAGGTGGTACTCGGTCGTTCCGAGCTCTCCGGCGAGTGCGCCGATGTCGAGCTCCTCGCCGAGGTGCCGCTCGACGTGGTCGACGAGCCGGTTGAGTGCCGAGATCATGAGGTCTCCCTTCACGGACAACCCTGGCAGCGGGCACTCCGGCCGCGCCCGATCGTCGCGGTCCGATCCGATCATGCGCGCTCGGCGTCCGGCGCACGACGGAGTCGTGAACCGCCCCGCCTACTCCCTGTGGGCCTCCTGCAGGGCCCGCTCCACGGCACCTTGGACGCGGGCGGCCTCGCGTTCCTTGCGTCGCGCGCGGGCCCGGCGTACCAGGAACAGCGTCGCGGCGACGGCGAGGAGGAGCAGGACGACGATCCAGGGGACGGCCCAGGTGTGCGCGGTGGCCTCGACCGGCTTCAGGGGGGTGGTGGAGCCGGAGGGGTCGGTGAGCAGGGGCAGCAGCGTGGCGGTGGCCGTGAGGCGGACGCCGGGTGCGACGCCGTGCACGGGCACCTTCACTGTCCACCGCTCCCCCGGCAGCAGCTTCGGGGTGTCCTTGAGGTCGTCCGCCGCCGTGCGCAGCGAGCCGAACGGCCCCTGGACGGAGACGTCCTGGCGGGCGGAGAGCAGGGCGTTGCCCGTGTTGCGGACCGTGTAGGTGACGGTGGCCGTGCCCTTCGCGAACGGGTTGGCGGTGCCGTCGTAGTCGACGTGCAGGTCCTCGACGGCGAGGCGGGGCGTGAGCTCGCCGCCGACGCGCAGGGCGACACGGACGCCGAGGCGCCGGTCGACGTTGATGCCGGCGGCGGAGTCGGACTGCTTGAGGGAGGTGAGCAGGCCGCCCACATGGTCTCCGGGCGTGGCGTTCCTCGGGACGCTGACGGTGAAGGGGACGTCGGCGGATTTGCCGGGCGCGAGGGTGAGGGAGGTGGCCCGGGGGTGCACCCAGGCGCCGACGCCGACGGACTTCTTCTCCCGGGTGAGCAGGTCGAGTTGACCGGCGTCCGTGGTGTAGCCGTCGGAGGCGTAGACGGCGAGGCGGAGCGTGGTCCGGCCGCGGTTGGTGACGACCATCGTGTCCTCGACGGTGCCGCCCGGGTTCACGGCGTAGCCGAAGCTGGAGCGGTTGTCGCCGTACGCGTTCGCGGCGGTCCGGACCGTCCAGCTGACGTCGCCGTCGGCGGCCGCGGCGGGGCCCGCGCGCAGGCCGGTGAGCGCGAGGGCGGTGAGCAGGACGAGGGCCGCGGCGCGCAGGAGCGCGGCGGGGCGGAGACGTCGGTGCGTGGGCATCTGGGGGGGTTCTCCTGGAGCGGGAGGCGTGGCAGGGCGCCCGCGGGCACCCTGCCACGCCGGTGGAACGGTCCTGCCGCCCCGCTTCAGCGCGGCGGCAGGGTGGGGTGTCCGGTCAGCTGCTCAGCGCGGTGATCGTGAGGGTCGCGCGGTACGAGCCCTTCTCGACGCTGTCCGGGATCTTCAGGTCGAGGTCGGCGCCCAGCCGGGCACCGCCGCGCGGGTGGCCCTGCTCGGCGGAGGCGAGGCCCCGCGAGACGGACAGGCCCGCGCCCTGGTCGTCGTAGCCGGAGGCGACCGCGTTGGCGGCCGTGGCACCGGCTCCGGCGTCGAGGACGTACGGCTTCCAGCCGAGGTAGGAGCCGGAGAACTTCTTGCCAGCGTCCTTGAACTCGCTCACGTCGGCCGAGATCGACCAGGGGGCGAGCGTGCGGCGGCTGTCCGTCACGAGGAGGGGGTTGATCTTGCCGGCGGCCTCGAAGTGGTCGCCATTCTTCTCCTTGGCGGTGCCGAGGTCGACCAGGCCGTTGTAGCCGTCGATGGTCCAGCCGAACTCGCCGGGGGCCGCGTTCGGGACGTTGACCTGGAGCGACTGGCCGTCACCCTGGTAGGGGTGGACGGTGACCTTGTCGACCACGGAACCGACGGGCTTGTCGCCGGAGTTCGCGCAGGGGACGCTGCCGTTGTCCACGGAGGGGTTCGGCGTGGCGCAGGTGCCGGAGCGCAGGTTCTCCAGGACGAGCTTGTCGGACCTGACCTTGACCCGGACGTAGGAGCGGACGTGCTCCTGGTTCTCCACCGAGTTGAACCAGAAGTTGTCCTTGTTCAGCGGGTCGGGGCCGTTGCCCTGGACGCCCGTGCCGGTGCCGTCGGGCTTCTTGAGGTCGTAGTACTTCGAGCCCGAGGCCGAGTTGGCGGTGACGTAGATGACGCCGCCGGGGCCGGGGTAGACCTCGGCCTGGCCGGGCTGCTCCTCGGGGTTGGCCTTCTGGCCGTTCTTGATGGCGTAGCTGCGGGAGTAGCTGTGGTCGTGGCCCTGCAGCACCATGTCGATGCCGAGGTCGGAGAAGGCCGTCGTGAAGTCCTTGCGGCGGTCCTTGTTGCCCTGGTCGAGGGAGTGGCTGGCGGGCGAGTAGATGGAGTGGTGGTAGACCAGCACCTTCCACTTGGCTTCCGAGCCGTGCTTCTTGATGACGTCGGTGATGTAGCCGACGTGCTGGGCGTCCTTGGTGTCGCTCTGGGCGTTGCTGTTGATGTCGATGAACAGCACGTCCTTGTGGATGAACCAGTAGTCGCCGCCCGACCGGGTCGCCGCGTTGCTGTCGTAGTACGCGTCGGACTTGTCGGTGTTGGGCGTGAAGTGGTGCTGCTCGTAGGACTTGCCGCCGACGTCGTGGTTGCCGATGGTGGCGGCGAGGGGGACCTGGCGGAGCTGGTCGGGGGCCAGGAACGACTTCCACTGGTTCTCGTCGTTGGCGCTCTCGACGTGGTCGCCGCCGGACACGAGCAGTTCCGCGTCGGGGTTGGCCTCGGTCGCCACCTTGAGGGTGTCGGCCCAGCCCGCGCCGTCCTTCTGCGCGTCGCCGCTGGAGCCGATCTGCGGGTCGCCGAGGAAGAGGAAGTCGTAGTCGCCCTCGAAGTCCCGCGTCTTGAAGGTGTACGTCGGGGACCAGGCGCCCTCGCCGCCGACCCGGTAGGAGTAGGCGACGTTCTCCTTGAGGCCGGTGATCGTGGCGTGCCGGTTGTAGCCGCCGCTGGAGGCGATGTTGGCGCCGCCGGTGGCCGCGAAGGTGGCCGCGTCGGCCGGGAACCGGCCGTCGACCAGGGTGGCGGTGGGGGCGACCTGGAGCTGCTGCGGGGTGTCCGCCGCGGAGTACCAGGTGACGATCCGCTGGGTCTCGTCGGCGCCCACGCCGAGGATGACGCCGGACAGGTCGGCGGAGCCGGCCGCGGCGGCCGGAGCCGCACCGCCGGCGCCGAGGGCCATGGTCAGCCCCAGCACGGCCGTGGCGGCACCGCCGGCGACACGGCGTCGCGCGGCGCGGTCGGTCTGCGTCGTTCTACTGCTCGATCTCATGGGTTCTTTCGTTCCTTATGCATGCATGAATGCACGGATTGGAGGTCTGTACGATCACCGGGCGGCGTGAACCGGAGGGAAACGATCCGGCGGTGTTGGTTGAACGTCCCGCCAAACAGGGGCTTCAGAGCCCCGCGAGCCGCTGCGCGAACCACGTCAGACCCATGACGGCCACGCCCGCCGCGACCAGTCCCGTCGCCCGGCGCCCGGCGCGCGGGGACCGGCGCCGCAGGACGGCCAGCGCCGGGAAGAGCAGCCCGACGATCGCCAACTGCACCGCCTCTATACCGAGGTTGAACACCAGCAGCGACCACAGAAGGGTCCACGACCACGCCGCCTCGATGCCGAGCGCGCCCGCGAACCCGAGGCCGTGCACCAGACCGAAACAGAAGACGACGCCCAGCCGCGTCCAGCCGGCCCGGTCGAGCCGGAGGTGACCGGTCCCGCCCGGCTCCCGGGACTCAGGAGCCCGGTCGTCGCGCCGGGCGAGCCGCCACAGGTGCCAGCCCGCGACGACGGCGATGGACAGGGCGATGACGGGTTCCACGACACCGGCCGGGACCTCGACCAGGCCGAGGGCGGCGAGCAGGAAGGTCACTGAGTGCGCGAGCGTGAACGCGGTGGCGGTCAGGACGACTTCGCGCGGCGAGCGCGATCCCGCGATGAGCGCGAGCAGGAACAGGATGTGGTCGATCCCGGTCAGCAGATGCTCGGCGCCCAGGCGGAAGAACTCCCAGAACCTCTGGTACCAGCTCTGGCCGACCAGGAAGGAGGGATGCGCGGCGTCGAGGGCCGCGCTGCCGGTGAGCCCGTCGACCGCGTACGTGACGATCGTCTTGGTGCCCTTGACGTACTGCTCCGCGTCGGGGAACAGCGTGCTGCGCACCTCCAGTCCCGCGTCGCCGCCCGGGCAGGTCCAGTCAAGGGTCAGGACGGCGTAGGGCGCGCCGTCGCGCCGGGTCGTCGTGAAGCCGCCGTGCCGGCGCGGGACGCAGGGGCGGCCGTCGGAGGAGAGCGTGAAGCGGCCGGTGACATAGCCGACGGCCGCGTCGGCGTGGGCGTCGAGCACGGCGGCCCGGCCGCGGGCGTCCCCGGACTCGAAGGCGGCGGTGCCCTGCCGGAAGAGGGCGTCGTCGTGGGCGGCGTCGGCCGCGGACACGACGAGGAGGTCGTACTCGAGCGCGACGGTCGTACGGGGACGGCCCGCGTCGTTCTCCTTGACGTCGGCGTAGGCAGTGGACGCGAAGCCGTGCGCGTGGGCCGGCGCGCCGGTGCCGACGAGGGCGACGACGGCCGCGCACAGGGCGATGAGGATGCGGCGAACCCGCTGTGACATGGTGCTCCTTCAGGTTTCCGGAGCACCGTGCGGGGCGCGGGTGAACAACGCGGGACCACGCGGCGAAGCGTCGGACAACAAGCCGTGCGCCGGGCCGCGAGAGGGCCTTTCGGGGGTGCGGGGCAGCGCAGGATGGGCGCGGCACCATCCGTCATCGCTCCGAGGGACGATCGTCTTGCGCCCACCGCTCGTCTTGCGTTCGCCACGCCCCCTGTCCGCCTCGCGCGTTTCGCGTGCACCGCTTCCGCTGCGGGCCGCCGTGGCGCTGGCCGCCGTCGCCGCCCTGGCCACCGGGTGCGCGTCGGCCGACGCCTGGTCGGGGCCGCACGCCTCCCCCACGCCCGTCGGCGCCCTCGCCCCCGGGTTCGTCGACCCGTCCGCGTCCCCCACGCCCGAGGCCACCGTGACACCGCGGCCGGGCTCCTGGGACGACGTGCATCCGCCCACGGGCTACCGCGTGGTCCTGGTCACCGCCGGCGACGACCGGCCGACCACGGCACTCGTGACCGCCGTACGGGACTGGGCGAAGGAGGAGGACGTCGATCTGCGCACGGTGACCGCCGACGATCCCACCCGTCATGTCGCCGCGCTCACCCGGGCCATGGACATGGACCCCGACCTCGTCGTCACCGCGGGCAACGACCTGGTCGACCCGCTCGCCGCGGTCAGCCCCAGCCATCTCGACCAGCGATTCCTGGTCGTTGGGGCCGAGTTGGCCGAGCCGACGGAGAACGTGACGGCCGCCGACTGGACCGGGGCGTCCTTCCGCGGCGAGGGGCTCGGGATGTCCTCGGCGTACGACGCCCGCTCGTTCACCGCCGCGCGCTGCGCCGCCGCCGTCCGGGCGGGCGTGGCGGCCGTGCTCAACGACCTGACCGGGATCGTGCTCTGGCTGGACGACGTCAAGTAGGGCGCCCCTGGGGGGCGGTGGGGGTGGCGGTGGCGGTGGTCGCGTTGTACCGGGAAGAGCCGTGGCTCCCGCCGGCGCGCGGCCGGGCCGTCGCCGCACGATCCGCACGAGCGGCCCGACGGGACGGTTCGTCGACCCGTGACCGGCGTGGTCAGGCCTGCGCGGTCGGGCGGACGACAATCTCGCTGACGTCGACGCCCTCGGGCTGCTCGATGGCGTACCCGATGGCCGAGGCGACGGCCGACGGGGGCATGGCGATCTCGTCGCGCTGCCTGACCATGGCGGCGGCGGCCTCGGGGGCGGCGCCCTTGCCGACGCCCTCGGTGTGCGTGAACCCGGGCGAGACGAGGGTGACCCGCAGGTCGGGCCCCGACTCCTGGCGCAGCCCTTCCGTGAGCACCTTCACGGCCGTCTTGGTGGCCGCGTAGACGCCCTGCGGGCTCTTCACGACGTACGCCGCCGTCGAGCCGACGTTGACGAACTGGCCGGAGCGCTGCCGGCGGAAGACGGGCAGGGCGGCCCCGATGCCGTTGAGCAGGCCGGTGATGTGGGTGGCGACCATGGCGTCCCAGTCGTCCTGGCGCAGGTCGTCGAACGGGGAGACGGCCATCGTCCCGGCGTTGGAGACGAGCACGTCGAGCCGTCCGTACCGCTCGACGGCCGTGTCCGTGAGGCGGCGGAGGTCCTCGCGGCGTGTGACGTCCACGACGACGCCGACGGCGGTGCCGCCCCTCGCCGTGATGCCGTCGACGACGGCGTTCAGCCGGTCCTCGCGCCGCGCTCCGAGGACCAGCCGGGCGCCCCGCTCGGCGAGGTGGGCGGCGGTCGCCTCCCCAATACCGCTGCTGGCTCCGGTGATGGCGACGACCTTGCCCTCGATACCCGACATGATCAGCGTCCTTTCGCGGGTGTGCGCAGGTCACGCCAGGTGACCTACAGTGAAACGGAGGCGCCTCCGGTTCACCCAGCCTAAGTGGGGGCGCCCCCGTTTAACAAGCGAGGGCTTTCGAAGGGGAGGACGACCACCGATGAGCGAAGGAGCGCGGAGGCCGCTGCGGGCGGACGCACAGCGCAACAGGGACAAGATCCTCGCCGCCGCCGTGCGCGCGTTCACCACGGAGGGCCTGGACGCCCACCTGGAACACATCGCGAAGGAGGCGGGGGTGGGCAGTGCCACGCTGTACCGCCACTTCCCCACCCGCGAGGCCCTGATCGAGGCCGTCTACCGCAACGAGGTGGCACAACTCTGCGACGCCGCTCCCGCGTTGCTCGCCGAGAAGGCCCCCATGGACGCGCTGCGCGCCTGGACGCGCCTCTTCCTCGACTACGTCACCGCCAAGTACGGCATGATCGACGCGCTGCGCTCGATCGCCGCCACCGGCGCCAACCCGTACGGCCACAGCCGGGAGTTGATCCGGACGGCCATCGCCCTCCTCATGGACGCCTGCGCGGACGCCGGGGCGATCCGCCGCGACATCCCGCCGTCCGACATCGCCGCCGCCCTCGAAGGCATCGCCTCCACCTCGGCGGGCGCGGACCACCGGGAGCAGGCGGAGCGGCTGCTCGACCTCACCCTGGACGGCCTCACGGTCGGCGCCTGAGAGGCCGGAGACCCACCGCGCCCCCGCTCGACGCCATCTCTGTCAGAAGCATTGACAACGATGTCAGCAGCGTGATCTAGTCCCCAGCGATCCAGTCGGATGCCACTGATCGCCGGTCAAGCGCGCGCGTGGAGAGGTGACTTCGGCGTGACGGACGTGGCCGAGGAACAGGAGACCGCCTTCATGCACAGATCCCTGCACCATCGACTACGTGAGCGCGCGTCGACGGTGTTCGCCGCCCTCCTCGTCACCGGCGCCGCCCTGAGCCCGGCGCCGGCCGTCGCCCAGGACCGTGCGGACACCGCCGCGCTGACATCGCTGGTCAACCCGTTCATCGGCACGCAGAACTTCGGCAACACCTTCCCCGGCGCGAGCGCCCCCTTCGGCATGGTCCAGGTCAGCCCGGACACCGGCGGCCAGGGCGGCTACGACTACCAGCAGGACAGGATCTACGGCTTCAGCCAGACCCATCTCTCCGGCGTCGGCTGCTCCGTCATGGGCGAACTGCCGCTGATGCCGACGACCGGCGCCGTCGACCGCGTGGACGCCGACTCCTACCGCTCGACGTACTCTCACGACGACGAGGACGCCGAACCCGGCTACTACCGCGTCGGGTTGAAGACGTACGGCATCGACGCCGAGCTGACCGCCACCCGGCGCACGGGCTGGCAGCGGTACACCTTCCCGGAGACCGGCCGCGCCAACGTCCTGTTCAACACGGGCAAGGCCAACCAGCGGGTGTACGGCTCGGAGGTCCACGTCGTCGGCGACCGCACCGTCGAGGGGCGGGTCGAGGCGGGCAACTTCTGCGCGGGCAAGGACCGGCACACCGTCTACTTCACCGCGACCTTCGACCGGCCCTTCGCCTCGCACGGCACCTGGCGCGGCAGCACCCCGGCGCCCGGCGGGCGCGACGCCGCCGGTGAGGGCGGCAACGGCGCCTGGGTGACCTTCGACGCCGGCACCGACCGGGACGTCGTCGTCAAGGTCGGGCTGTCGTACACCGGCCTGGAGGGCGCCCGGAAGAACCTGAAGGCCGAGACGGGCGACTCCTACGACTTCGACGCCACCCGGGCGGCGCTGCACGCCACGTGGGAGAAGCAGTTGGAGGCGGTCCGGGTCACGGGCGGCCCGGCGGAGCGGCAACGCGCCTTCTACAGCGCGCTCTACCACGCTCAGCTGCACCCGAACCTCGCCGGAGACGTCGACGGCCGCTACGCCGGATTCGACGGCAAGACGCACACCGCGTCGGACTTCACCCCGTACCAGAACCTGTCGCTGTGGGACACGCACCGGCCGCAGAACCAGTTGCTGCAGATGCTTCAGCCGAAGGTCGCGCGGGACGTGGCCCTGTCGGTCGTCGCGATCGGGCGGGACGGCGGCTGGCTGCCCCGCTGGTCGCTCGCCAACAGCGAGACCAACATCATGACCGGCGACCCGGTCACCCCGTTCCTGGTCGAGGCGTGGTCCAAGGGCCTGCTGAAGGGCTACGAGAAGGAGGCGTACGCCCTCCTGCGGAAGAACGCGACGAGCACGCCGCCGGACGGCTCCCCCTACAACGGCCGTGCCGGCGTGGCGGATTATCAGCAGCGCGGCTACATCCCGAGCGGGCTGGAGCTCGGCAAGGACTGCGCGGACAAGGGCGGTGACAACGACTGCGTCCATCCCGCGTCGGCGACCATGGAGTACGCGGCGGCGGACGCGTCGCTGGCCCTGATGGCCAAGGCCCTCGGCCACACCGCGGACGCCCGGATGCTCGCGGCCCGCGGCCAGTGGTACCGCAACCTGTGGGACTCCTCCATCGGGCAGTTCCGGCCGCGCACCAAGGACGGCACGTGGCTGACGCCGTACGACCCGGTCGAGGCCGGTCACCAGTTCCATGAGGGCGGCGCCTACCAGTACCAGTGGCTGGTGCCCCAGGACCCGGCCGGTCTGGTGTCCCTGATGGGCGGCAGGAAGGCCACCGAGAAGCGGCTCGACGCCTTCTTCGCCTACGACAAGCTGCTCGCGGACCCGGCGGGGACCGCCCGCGAGGACTGGATCTCCGCGCCGTACGACTACTACGGCAAGCCGACCTACAACCCGAACAACGAGCCCGACCTGCACTCCCCGTACATGTACCTGTGGGCGGGCGCGCCCGCGAAGACGGCCACCGTGGTCCGCGCCGCGATGACGCTGTTCACCGACGGGCCCGACGGCATGACCGGCAACGACGACCTGGGCACGATGTCCGCCTGGTACGTCTTCTCCTCGCTGGGCCTGTACCCGACGACGAACGGCGGCGGCTTCCTCGCGGTGTCCAGCCCGCAGTTCCCCTCGGCACAGATCCGCATCGGCTCCTACGGGAAGCTGCAGGGCGGCACGCTCACCGTCAAGGCGCCCGGCGCGAGCGACAGCCGGCGCTACGTCGAGCGGGCCACCTTCGACGGGAAGGACCTGCGGGCCACTTGGCTGGACTGGGACGCGGTCGCCGGCGGCGGCAGGCTGTCGTTCGCGATGAGCACGAAGCCGTCGGCGTGGGGCACCGGCAAGGGCGCCGAGCCGCCGTCCGTGAACCGTGCGGCGGCCGACTCCCGCCGGCACCTCGACGCCGCGCTGCGCACCAGCGCCGACGTGGTCCCGACGGCGGACCGTGCGCAGAGCGTCCGCCTCCAGCTGGACGTGCTGGGCCAGTCCCCCGGCACCCTGCGCGTGGACGTCGACGCGAAGGCCCCGAAGGGCTGGACCGCGAGGACGTCCCCGTCCCTCTCGCTCGCCTCGCACCGGCTTCCCGTGCAGCGCACGGCGACCGTGGACGTGGGCGTGCCCGCCGGGACCGCGCCGGGCACGTACGCCGTGCGGATCACCGCGGCCGCGAAGGCCGCCCAGGGCGTGAAGGCCGTGGAACGCACGGCGACCGTCGAGGTCCGCGCGGCGGCGCACTGCGCGCCGGGCGCCGGGGACGTGTGCGCCGTCGACCTGGCCAAGGAGGCGAACCACGACGGCACCGCGACCGTCGCCGCGCCCGACGAGGGCGACTTCGACGGAGGCGGCTGGAGCTACGACGCCGGCCTGCTGCCGAAGGCCGGTCCGGTGGTCTGGGACGGCGTCGCCTATGACGCTCCCGGCCCGTCGGGGACGGCCCCGAACTTCGTGGAGACCCGCGGCCAGGCCATGCTGCTCCCCGCCGGCTCGTACGGCACGCTGCGCCTGGTCGCCGCGTCCCACCACGGCCCGGTGTCCACGGCCCTCACCGTCCGCTACACCGACGGAAGCACCGCCGAGGTACCGGTGACCGTGGGCGACTGGGCGGGCTCCACCCCGCAGGGCAGCACCGTCGTCCTGGAGATGCCGCACCGCATCAAGCACGGGCAGGGCGTCGACGGCCCGCCGGTCCGCCTGTTCGGGACGTCGGCGAAGCTGGACGGCTCCAGGACCGTGCGTTCCGTGGGACTGCCGAACGATCCGCGCGTGCAGATCTACGCGCTGACGCTCGGGTAGAAGTCCCACCCGTACGCCCGCCCCGGCGCCGCCGGGGCGGGCGTACGGCTGTCTCCTGTGCCGGACACGCCGCCCGCCCGGTGCGGGACAGGTGTGCGGCGGCCCCGCACGGTGTAGTACGCCTGGACGGTCCGAGGTTCTTGCCGATCCGTCAGGAGACGCCGATGTCCCCGCAGTCCGTTCGCCGTGTCATGCCCGTCTTCCGGTCGGAGGCCGTGGAGGAGAGCCGGGAGTTCTACGGCCTGCTCGGGTTCGAGGAGGTCATGAACCACGGCTGGATCATGACGCTGGCCTCGCCGTCGAACCCCGCGATCCAGATCAGCGTCATGACCCGCGACAAGACGGCCCCGGTCACCCCCGACGCGAGCATCGAGGTCGACGACGTCGACGCGGCGTACGCCGCCATGCGGAACAGCGGCGCGGAGATCGTCCATCCGCTGCAGGACGAGGAGTGGGGCGTGCGGCGGTTCTTCGTCCGTGACCCCAACGGCCGTGTGATCAACGTCCTCAGCCACCGCTGAGGCGTCGGCGCGACGGCCGGTCAGCCCCGTGCGCCGCGGGCCGTCGCGCCGCCCGCCGCCGCGCGCTCGGCGCGCTGCGGGACCGACGCGATGGGGAGGTCGCGGAGCGCGAGCGCGGCGGGGGGCGGCAGCGGCCGGGCGGCCGCCCCGCCGGCCCGGAACGACTGGAGCAGGTAGGCCACCAGGCGCCGGGAGGCCGCGCGGTCGTCCGGCAGCGCGGTCACCAGTCCGCAGTGGGCGAGCAGGACGACGGCCAGGTCGGACGGATGGAAGTCGGCCCGCAGCTCGCCCGCCGCCTGGGCCCTGCGGACGAGGGCGGTGAAGGCACGCTCGGCCTGTTCCCTGGCCTGGGCCTGCTCCGCGGTGCTCTGCGGAAACGCCCCGAGGAACGCGGCCGGGAACCCACGCTCCTCCCGTTGCAGCTCGCACACGGTCTCGACCAGGCGCTGGAAGCCCTGCCACGGGTCGGGCTCGTCCAGTGCGTCGGTGAGCGCCCGCGCACAGGTCTCCATCTGCCGTCGGTAGGCGCCTTCGACCAGGGCGTCCCGTGTCGGGAAGTGCCGGTACAGCGTGGCCACTCCGACTCCGGCCCGGCGGGCCACGGTGGCCATGGGGGCGTCGATGCCGTGCTCGGCGAAGACGGCGCGGGCGGCCGCCAGGACACGCTCGCGGTTGCGCCGGGCGTCCGCCCGCGCCCCGGCCGTTGCCCGGCCCCGGGCCGCGATCCGAGAGGATTCACCCATCACTGTCTCTCGCTTCCGCCTCAAACGGACGATGTCGTCCGTTTACGAGCCTACCGTCGGCGTCGGAAGCCCGTACGACCACGGCAGCGGAGGCAGGACATGGACGACCGCATGATGAAGGCAGTGCTCTACGACCGCTACGGCGGCCCCGACGTGCTCTACGTGGGCCGGGTGCCACGGCCCGAACCGGCCGCCGGGGAGGTGCTGGTGAAGGTGCACGCGTTCAGCGTCAACGGCGGCGAGCTGTCGGCGCGCGCCGGCCGGCTCCGCCTGCTGACCGGCCGTTCCTTCCCCCGGCGGGTCGGCCTGGACTTCACCGGTGAGGTCGCCGCCCTGGGCACCGGGGTCACCGGCTGGCCGGTGGGCGACCGCGTCTGGGGCGTCCTGGGCCGCACCTCGGGATTCGGCAGCGCGGCCGAGTACGTGACCGTGCCAGCCGCGCGGATCGGACGGGTCCCGGACGGACTGGACCTGGTGGACGCGGCCTCGCTGCCGGTCGCCACGACGGCCGTCACCGCGCTGCGCGACAAGGCGCGGCTGCGGCCCGGCGAACGGCTCCTGGTGCGGGGCGCGGCGGGAGGCGTCGGCAACGCGGCGGTCCAGCTGGGACGGGCGTACGGCGCCGAGGTCACCGCGCTCGCCCGGCCCGCCGGCCATGACTTCGTCCGGGGGCTCGGGGCGCACGAGGTGGTGGACCACCGGAGTGTGGAACCGGCGGAGCTGGGCCGCTTCGACGTGGTCGTGGACACGGTGGGCACCGCCCTGCGGGCCCATCGGCGTCTGCTCGGTCCCGGCGGGCGCATGGTCACCATCGCGTTCGACCTGAGCCGGCCCGTCAGGTCGCTCGGCTATGTCGCGGCCAGCGCGCTCCACGGCCGCGGCCGGGTCCGCTTCTTCAGCGGCGATCCCCGGCGGCGGGACATGGACGACCTCGCCCGTCTCGTGACCGAGGGCAGCCTGCGCCCGGCGGTGGACACCGTCTTCCCGCTGGACCGGACGGCGGCGGCCCACCGCGCGCTGGAGGCGGGCGGAGTGCGCGGGAAGTACGTGGTCAGGGTCGTGTGACCCCCTCCGTGCGGGGGCGCGCCTCGCCGGGGTCAGGAGGCGCGCCGGAAGACCGCGGCCGGTCCGATGACTCCGGGGCCGAACTTGTCCCGGACGCGGTCGACGGCGTCCTCGGCGACCAGCCGCGCCTCGCGGGCGTCGTCCAGGCTGATCTGCTGGGCGACCTGGTCGGCGCCGACGAGATCCGTGCCCTTGAGGGTCAGCCCGGTGAGGCGGCCGCGCTGGAGGCCGGCGGCGTCCATCAGCTGGTAGGCCACGGTCCGCAGGTCGTCGTCGTGCGCGGACACTTCGGGGAGGCGTCGGGTCCTCTCCCAGCCGCCGCCTCCGGCGAACGTCAGTTTCAGGGTGAGCGCGCGGGGGGCCTGGCCCCTGCGGCGCAGGAGCAGACCGAGCCGGACGACCAGGTCGAGGAGGGCGGCGCGGACGGCGGCGCCGTCCAGGGCGTGCCGGTCGAAGGTGTGCCGGACGGACGCCGTCGGGGGCAGCCCGCGCGGGACGACGGGGCGCGGGTCGATGCCGTGCGCCCGGTCGACCGCCGTACGGCCCGCACGGCCCCCGAGCAGGCGGTGCACGGTGGCGGGCGGCACGGCGGCGAGCAGGCCGACGCTGTGGACGCCGTACGCGCGCAGCGCCTCCGCCTGCCGGGGGCCGATGCCGTGCAGGGCGTCGACCGGCAGCGCCCCGAGCCAGGCGGTGACCTCGTCGGGGTGGACGGCCAGGACGCCGCCCGGCGCGGGGACCTGGGCGGAGGCGGTGGCCGCGACCGTGATCGACGGCCCGATGCCGACGCGGACGTCGACGCCCAGCCGGGAGAGGGTGCGCACCCGCAGGACCTCGCCCAGGCGCCGGGTGTCGGTGCCGTGGTAGCGCAGGGCGCCCCTCAGTTCCACCAGGGCCGCGGAGGGGGGCAGGGCCTGGACGACCGGGGACAGCTCCGACAGTTCCTCCAGCACCCGCCGGTAGGTCTCCTCCCCCAGCCGCTCCGGGCACCGCACGTGCATCACCGTCGAGATCTTGCGCGCCGGTCCGTCCGTCGTCATGGTCCCACCTCCCGCACTCACCCCTTCACGGTATCGAACAAAAAATCGAACACGCGAGGGCGCACACCGTGGATCTTGAGCATAGAATCAAAAATGTGTTCGATGACCTGCCGCCCGACCTGGACCGACTGCGCACCCTGCGCGTCTGGCACGCCCTCTGGGTCCAGCGCATCGACGCCAAGATCGCGGCCCTGCAGCGGCGGCATGCCGAGGAGGAGAACGGCCGGCGGCGCCGCCCCGCACCCCCGGAGTGGATCGTCGAGCTCGGCATCGGCGCCGACCGGTCCCCGGTCCAGGTCCATGCCGGCGACTGCCACATGGCGGGACAGCGGCGCCGGGCCGTGAGCCGGGACGAGGCGCGCCGGCTGCTCGCGACGGGGCTGGAGGGGTGCAGCCACTGCGAGCCGGCCGCGCGGCTGCACATCATCGAGTGAGAGCCGGGTTCCGGTACGCGGAGGGGGCGGGTACCCGACGGCGGGATCGGCGAGACCGGAGGGCGTCGGCGCGCGAAGGCGGGGTGACCGGCGGGCGCGCGAACCGACGACCGGCATGTGCGTGAGAAGCGCCGCCGGACGCCGATGGAATAAGGCTTCCGTGACGCCTTCGAAACGCCGATGTTTCAGCCGCGTAAGAAGTCCCGTGGAATGACCGGGGAATTGGCGCCCACGACGATGTCATACCGGATTCTCACCCTTCCCATAGGGGGCACTTCGGCCGCACCGCGCCCCGCGACCCCATGGGAATCGCGGCCAGAAGGCCGCATGTCACCGGCTGTTCGCGGCCACGTCACCTCCTTTACAAGGCTCGACAGCTGGTGATCAGATTCGGCTCGATCACCAGCTGTGGAGGCATTGTTGAGGAATTCATCCATACGAAGATCCGCCGTATCCGTCGCCGTGGCGGTCGTGGCCGGACTGATAACCGCTCCAGCGGCGGCCGGCGCTCCACCCGGCGCCCCGCCGCTCAACCCGGCAGGACAGGGCGGCGCAAAGGACGCGCCTCTCTCGGTGACGCTGATCACCGGCGACAAGGTGACGGCCATTCAGCGCTCCGGCGGTGCGGTCGCCGTGACCGATGTGCAGCGGGCATCGGGGGCCAGGGGCTCGGTGCGGGTGGCGTTCGAGAACGACGACACCTACGTGTATCCCGATGAGGCGATGCCGTACATCGCGACCGGCCGGCTGGACCGCCAACTGTTCAACGTCACGCGGTTGGTGGCGCAGGGCTATGACGACGCCCACACCGGCGCACTGCCTCTGATCGTCACTCAGTCCGAGGCGGCCGTCGCCCACCGGAGCCGTGCCGCCGAGGGCGCGCTGCCGTCCGGTGCGACGCTGCCCGGCGCGAAGGCCGCCCGGGAACTGCCGTCCATCAACGGTGCCGCCGTCAAGGCGCAGCGGTCCAAGGCCGCCACCTTCTGGTCGGCACTCACCGACACCCCCTTCCGTGAGGCCGAGCGGTCGGCGTCCGGGAAGGCCGGGGCGACGGGCCGAGCGGCGGTGCCGTCGTTCGCCGAGGGCGTCGACGAGGTCTGGCTCGACGCCAAGGCGAAGGGCGCCATGGCGGAGACGAACGCGCAGATCGGTACTCCCGAGGTGTGGAAGGCGGGAGGCACGGGCGCGGGCGTGCGGGTCGCCGTCCTGGACACCGGGGTGGACTTCACCCACCCGGACCTTGCCGGTCGCGTCGTGGCGTCCCGCAGTTTCGTCCCGGGCCAGGAGGTCGTCGACCGCCATGGCCACGGCACCCACACCGCGTCCACGATCGGCGGGACCGGCGCCGCCTCCGGTGGCAGGGAACGGGGGGTCGCCCCGGGTGCCGAGCTGATCGTGGGCAAGGTGCTCGGAAACAACAACGCCGGCGCCATCTCGGGAATCATCGCGGGCATGGAGTGGGCCGCACGGACCGAGCACGCCAAGGTCATCAACATGAGCCTGGGCACGGCGTCGTGGCACACCCAGGACGATCCCCTGAGCCAGGCGGTGAACAGGCTGACCGCCGAGACGGGCGCGCTGTTCGTCGTCGCAGCGGGCAACTCGGCCAGTCCCACTCCCTACAGTCTGAGCGCGCCGGGCACCGCGGACGCCGCGCTGACCGTCGGCGGGGTGGACTCCTCCGACGCCCTGGCCTCGTTCTCCACCCTCGGCCCGCGGCTGGGCGACGACGCCATGAAGCCCGACCTGACCGCCCCGGGCGTCAACGTGCTGGCCGCGAACTCGCAGCAGGCACCGGGCGCTTCCCTGGGCGACTACCAGGAGCTCAGCGGCACCTCCATGGCGGCGCCCCACGTCACCGGGGCGGCGGCACTGCTCGCGCAGAAGCATCCGGAGTGGACGGGTCAGCGGATCAAGGACGCGCTGATGAGCACCAGCGCGCCGACCCCCGACTACACCCCCTACCAGGCGGGCTCCGGGCGTCTGGACGTCGCCGCCGCCTACCGTGACGAAGTGATCGCGACCGGTTCCGTGGACGCGGGACTGGTGCGCTGGTCGAAGGACCACCGACGCGATCCGGTGAAGCGACGGATCACGTACACCAACACCTCGAACAACGTTGTCACCTTGCGTCTCACGGTCGACCGCGGCGCTTCGCCCGCGGGTGTCTTCGCTCTGGGCGCCGATCACGTCGTGGTCCCGGCGCACGGCACGGCGACCGTCGACGTGGTCGCGGACCCGAAGGGCCTCGCGGCAGGCCAGTACGCCGCCCGGGTCACCGCGCGTTCGGCGACCGGCACCATGCACACGGCCGTGGGGATGTCCGTCGAGCCCGAGAAGTACGACCTGACGGTCCGCCTCAAGGACAGGGAGGGCCGACCCGTCAGCGGCGAGGTCGAGATCACCGGCGCCGACGGGGAGACCACCGTCATGTGGGTCCCGGACGGCAAGCTCACAAGCCGATGGGCTCCCGGTTCCTACACCGTCGTCTCCACCCTCGACGTCGAGGGCCGCAACGGCCCGCACTCCCTCGGCTACGCCCTGCTGACCGTGCCCGAACTCGACCTCACGGCCGACCGTGAGATCTCGCTGGACGCGTCACGGGTCCGCCAGGTCAAGGTGGACACACCCAAGCCCACGGTCGTCACGACGAGCCGGATCGACCTGTACCGCTCCTTCACCTCCGACGAGCCGGCACCCGGCGACGCACAGGCGCTGCACCAGGTCGTCATGCCCTCGCCCGAGTACGACAGCCTGTGGGCCCTCCCGACCGGCGGCAAGGTGCGGAAGGGCAGCTTCGTCTTCACCACCCGCGTCCGCGCCAAGCAGACCCCGGTGAGGATCGGCTACGGCGGGCACAGCCTCGACGAGACCGTGCTGGCGCAGCCGGGCTCCGGGGCGTTCCCGGACGGCACCACGCAGGTCGACGCCGTCTTCGCCGGCACGGGCCGGGCCTCCGACTACACGGGCCTGTCCGCCCGGGGCAAGGCCGTGGTGGTGCGAGCCGACAGCGCGGTCACACCGGTCGAGCGAAGCGCGGCCGCCCGTGAAGCGGGAGCGACGATGCTCCTCGTGGTCAACGACGCCGACGGGCGTCTGGCCGAGTGGTACGGCGCTCCGGACGGCTACACCACGGGCCTGCTCCCTGTCGCCTCGCTCACCGTCGACGAGGGCGCGGACCTGATCAAGAAGATCTCGTCGCCCGGGAAGACCAGGCTGAAGGTCGAGGCGCATCCCTCGCCGCAGTACCTGTACGACCTGGCCGACTACCACCGCGGGGGCATCCCCGACGATCCCTCGGCGGCGACGGACCCCGGCAGTCTCGCCCGTGTCGA
Organism: Streptomyces sp. SS1-1; assembly: GCF_008973465.1. NCBI lineage: Bacteria > Bacillati > Actinomycetota > Actinomycetes > Kitasatosporales > Streptomycetaceae > Streptomyces > Streptomyces sp. SS1-1. Next base: position 365,542 of record NZ_WBXN01000004.1, read on the forward strand.
CAACGTTTTCGCCCCCACGGGCTCTGCCGAGCCGGCTCGGGAGAGCCGAGAGGACCAGCCGCCGTACGAGAGGTATCCGGCCGGATACCCCTACAACACCTATGGCGGACCGTCGTTGCAGTTCCCGCGGGAGCCGGTGGCACCCGGTACCCGCACCGACTGGGTGTCGGCGGACGTGCGATGGCAGCAGCACGTCACCGGCGTTCTGTCGGCCTACACCGACATCGTCAGCTACCGTCCCCGCAGCGAGCAGAGCGAACACTGGCACGGGCCGCTCATGCGGCCTCGTATGGTCGGCTTCGAGCTTCCTCACCGCTCGGGCGACTTCATCTACGGGAAGGTCACGGGCTTCGGCGACGGAGGGTCCGCCCACAGCGGCGACACCGGCGCGATGTCGCGAGAGTTCGCCCTGTACCAGGGCGACGAGAAACTGACACAGGGCGGTATGTACCCGGACCTCGGTGCGGGTGGCCTGGCGCCGCAGAAGCTCCCCTACCGGCTTGTCGTCGACACGCGGGGAAACACCGACATCACGCCGTACTCCTCCACCACGCACACCGAGTGGAGGTTCCGGTCCGGAGCCGTCGCGGACCAGGCCATCGCGCTGGTCCAGCTCGACTACGACACGGCGGTGGACCTGGACGGGCGTGCGAAGCGGACCTCCGCCTTCTCCGTCAAGCCCGTCGTCCTGGGCAGTGACGCCGCGAAGGACGCCGTCTCCTCGGTCCGTGTGGAGGTCTCCTACGACGACGGCGACACCTGGCAGGCACAGGACGTGAAGGAGAGCAAGGGCAGCTGGCAGGCGCGGCTCCACGCGCCCGCCCGCGCGCACTACGTGTCCGTCCGTGTCACCGCCGAGCAGCGCAACGGCGGAGGCATCACCCAGACCGTCACCCGGGCCTTCGGCCTGAAGTAGCCCCGATGTGCGGCCGGTGCATCCACCCCGGTGGGTGCGCCGGCCGCCGCGCACGGCACAGGGTGCTGACCGCCGGTTCCCGACGTTGTGATGCTTGGACGCCGGGAGGCATCGGTGATGGGGCTCCGCGCGCCGGATCACGGACGTCACCCATGGCCCGTGTCGCGACTCAGGCCGTCTGCCGGGACAGTTGCCGCAGAGCACGTGTCGTGGGCGACCCCGGGTCGGCGGTGATCAGGACGACCTCCTGGTCGTCCTCGGGCACGAGCAGGACGTCGCAGTTCAGCCGGAGCGGGCCGGCCTGGGGATGCTCGAAGGTCTTCGTGCGGTGGCCTGGGGCGTGCACCGGACGCGTCTGCCAGATCTGCCGGAACTCCTCGCTGCCCGCGTGCAGTGCGGCGAGCAGGGCCGTCAGCTCGGGGTCGTCCGGGTAGCGGTCGGCGGCCCGGCGCAGCCGCGCCACGACGATGTGCCCGAACTCCTCCGCCCCGGAGTCCGTGTACGCCGCTCCCTCCCCCAGGAACCGGCGCCGCGCCAGGTTGACCGGCCACCGGCCGGGGTCGCCGCCGAGCAGCGCCTGGGCCAGCGGGTTCCAGGCGACGACGCCGTACGCCGCGTCGGTGACGACGGCCGCGGTCAGCGGCAACCGCTCCAGCATCCGGGCCACGTGCGGGCGCACCTGCCGTACGGCGCGCCGGGCGGGCGGCGTGTCCGCCCCGGCCAGCCGGAACAGGTGGCCGCGCTCGGCGGGGGTCAGGCGCAGGGCCTGGGCCAGCCCGTCCAGGATCCGGGGCGACGGCCGCGGTCCCCGGGCCTGCTCGAGCCGTGTGTAGTAGTCGACGGACATGTGGGCGAGCTCGGCCAGCTCCTCGCGCCGCAGACCGGGTGTGCGGCGGGTGGCGCCCGTCGCCGGCAGCCCGACCTGGTGCGGGAGCAGGCCGGCCCGGCGGTCCCGCAGGAAGCGGGCGAGTTCCTGCCGCGCCATGCCACCTCCAGGGGCGTGCCTGGTACAACCTGTCCCTGGCTGGTGGCCCCGCGCCAGGGGAACGTAGTCGCCATGAACGATCGCACAGCTCTCGTCACCGGTGCCAACAAGGGCATCGGCCAGCACATCGCCCGGCTCCTCGCGGCCGAGGGCTTCACGGTGTACGTCGGCTCCCGCGACCCGGAACGCGGGCGGCGGGCCGTCGAGGAGATCGGCGGCACCGCCCGGCCGCTGACCCTGGACGTGACCGACGCCGGTACCGTCGAACGGGCCGCCTCCCGCGTCGACCGCCTGGACGTCCTGGTCAACAACGCCGGCATCTCACCGTCGCTCGCCCCGCCGAACGAGACCGGCGCCGAGGAGCTCCGGCGCGTCTACGAGACCAACGTGTACGGCGTGGTGACGGTGACCAACGCCTTCCTGCCCGCCCTGCGCCGGTCCCCGCACCCACGGATCGTGAACGTCTCCAGCGGTACGGCGTCGCTGACCTGGAGCACCCACCCCAACCCCCAGTTCACGCCGGGCAACGGGGCCGGCGCCGCGTACCGTTCCTCGAAGGCCGCGCTCAACGCGCTGACCGTCCTGTACGCGCAGACGCTGGCGGAGGACGGCTTCAAGGTCAACGCGCTCGCCCCCGGCCTGCGGGCCACCGATCTCAACCCGAGGGCAGCGGCGGGCGGCGACCCTGCCGAGGCAGCCCAGGGCGCCGTCCACCTGGCCCTGCTCCCGGACGACGGCCCCACGGGCGCCTTCTTCTCCTGGGACGGAACGTCTGTGCCCTGGTGACGCCCCCGGGCCCCCTTTCCACGCCCTTCCCGGTCAGCGGGTGCTGATGCAGAAGGGGTGCCCGACTACGTCAAGGTGCGCTGGGCCCAGTCGGAGACGGCGCTCAGGCGGGCGGCTGCGACGGCGGGGGCGCCGGTGCGGGTGGGCTGGTCCACCTCGAAGTCGTGACCAGTCATGCCGCTCTCCTCCTCGACCACGCGAGCGATCCGATAGGCCAGCTTCATGATCTCCGCCGCGCGTGCTCCCGAATGCCGGTAGGCGATCTCGATGTTGGCCGTGTCCCCGCAGTAGTCGAGCTGGACACGTCCTGGCGGACCCAGCGTCTCGAGGGTGAGGCTGTACAGGTACTCCCCGGACTCGACAGGACCCATGTCCCGCGACACCCGTCGCAGAATCCGCTCCCACTCGCCTCGCTGCGCGTCGGTGAGCTGGAGCACGGGCAGCTCGGCGTCGAAGTCGAAGCCGGCGTTGAGACGCTCGAGCGTCTGCCGCAACGTCAGGCCCGGATGCACGCGCACGAGCGAAATGTCGTAGGTCACCGCACGAACCTACGCAGTCTCGCGTCGCCCGGCGACACAATAAACGCTCCGTCGGCCCGGCGTTCCCTCGATAGCGTGCTCGGCATGACGGCTGAGGACGAGGCACTGACCGGCGGGATGGTGAACGCGGGGGCGGTCTTCCGCCGGGGCGAGCTGGTGGACCGCCCGGCGCCGCCCAACGCGCGCGCCCTGCACGCTTATCTGCTCGCACTGAAGCGGCACGGCTTCGACGGGGCGCCGACGCCTGTGGGTCTGACGGCAGATGGCCGCGAGCAACTGACGTTCCTTCCGGGCGAGGTGGCACTTGCCGCCCTTTCCGGCCTGGGCCATGACGAGTACGGCCCTGACGTCGGTGGGCGGCCTGCTGCGTCGGCTGCACGAGACGAGCGCGACCGTCGCGATCGACACGGACGCGCAGTGGCCCCGGGATCTGGCCGATCCGGAAGGGGGGACGATGCTGTGCCACAACGACGTGTGCCCGGACAACGTCGTCTTCCGTGACGGCGGCGCCGCCGCCCTGATCGACTTCGACTTCGCGGCCCCGGGCCGTCCCCTCTGGGACATCGCCATGACCGCCCGCTACTGGGTCCCCATGCTCAACCCCGCGTCCGCCGCCGCTCTCTACCCCCTGGGGCTCGTTACGGCCGCCCGTCTTCGCACTCTCGCCGACGCCTACGGCCTCTCGGCGGAGGACCGCGCCGAGCTGCCCGCCGTCATCGAGCAGGCGACGGAGGTCTGCCGAGCCTTCGTCGCCCGCCGCGTGACCGACGGCGACCCGGTCTACCTCAAGGCGCTGGCAGAGCGGGGCGGTTGGGCGCGCTGGGACCGCATCCAGACCTGGCTGACCGACCACCGAGAGACGTTCGAGGCCACCCTCCTGGTGTGACCGGCGGTCGGTTCAGCGCTACAGCGCGATCCACTCGTTCGGTTCGCCGAACTGGCCGTTCCGGACGAAGCCGCTTATGACGGCCCATGCGTGAGCGGTGGACAGGACCACATCTCCCGTGAAGACGGCCGGTTCCTCCATGATCACGACCTCGACTTCGGCGTCGGATGCGACGGTTCCATCACCCACGTGGAGACACGATCCGCCGGACTCGTCGAAGCGGTGGACAATCGCGTGATCCCCTCGGAATCCCAGGGTCAGGTAGGGGAAGTCATCGCCTTGCAGGCCGGCTTCGAGGTACCCCTCGCCGGAAAGGCGCAGTTCCTCGAAATGCTGCGCGAGCCCTTCGACGGCCGAGTGCCCTGCAAGGTCAGGCAACTTCTGGAAGTTCAAGACGTCACCCAGGTCCTCTCGGCGGGAGAATTCGTTGGCGTCAAAGGACACGCGTGATCACCCTAGTCCGATGACAGAACCCAAGCACCGAATCCGAGCGCTGCACACGGATCGAACGATCACCGTCTACCAGGCCTACTCCCGCCAGATCGGTCTGCCGGCCGCCCGGGACGGGCGGTTCCCGGCTCTGTGGCAGCGGGACCGGATGACGTGGATCAAGCCGTCGTTCCTCTGGATGATGTACCGCTGCGGATGGGGCACCAAGGAAGGTCAGGAGACAGTGCTGGCCGTCGAGATCACGCGCGAGGGATTCGAGTGGGCGCTGAGTCACGCCTGCCTGTCCCACTACGAGCGTGGACTCCACACCGACCAGGCCGCGTGGAAACGCCAGTTGAAGCGGTCCCCTGCCCGGGTGCAGTGGGACCCCGAGCGCGATCTGCACCTCCAACCGCTTCCGTACCGGTCCCTGCAGCTCGGCCTCACCGGCGAGGCGTCTCATCGCTACGCCGACGAGTGGATCGTCTCCATATCCGATGTCACGCCGCTGGCCCAACGCATCCACGGACACGTGCGAGACGGGGACCTGGATGCCGCGCGGGGACTCCTCCCCGATGAACGCCCCTACCCCGTGAGTGACGGGGCGCTGGCCCACCTGCACCGCTAGCAGTCGCGGCCCAGCCCCAGCCCCCGCTCCGGCCCTTGGCTAGGCCGCCGGACGCGACCGCACCCAGGTGCCGTCCTCCGTCAGGTACGTCTCCACCGTCAGGCCCGCCTCCGCGAGAGCATCCTCGAACTGCTCCTTCGTCAGTGGTCGGGAGAGGAACGTCTGGGTCCAGGTGCCGTCCGGGAACTCGTACTCCACGAACACCGAGTTCGCCCCGTCACCCGTCGGCTCCGCCGACACCACCCGTACCGTGAAGCCACCGGGGTCGACTCGCTCGCGCGGCAGGTTCGCATGCCAGCCCTCGCCCTCCCTCTGGATCAGCACGCAGCCGCCCGGTGCGAGGTGTCGTACGCAGGCGCGCAGCAGTCCTCGCCGGACCTCGACGTCCGCCGCATGGACGAGGAACGATCCGAGCATCACGACGTCGAACGTCTCGCCCAGGTCGAGGCTCTCGATCGGGCTGCATATCGTCCGTGCCCCGCGGACGTGGTCCAGCATCTCCTGGGATTCGTCGACGGCCGTCACCGCGAAGCGCCGTTCCAGGAGGGGGTGGGTCACGCGTCCCACCCCGCACCCCAACTCCAGGATGCGCGCGCCCGGCGGCACCGCCGCCGTGACGACGTCCGGCTCCGCCCCGGCGGGCAATCGCCGGTACAGCTCGACCGCGCAACCGTCCGGGGTGATCGCACCGGGTCCGGTCCCCTGATATCCCGCCCGCATCTTCGTCTCCATGTCGGTGGAACGGGTCGGACCGGACAGCCGTTCCCCCAGCGCGCCGGTTCCACCTTTCGAGGTAATGAGCGGCACGTACCGACGTCACGAACGCAAGGCCGAGCCCTACCTCGCCTTCGCGGGCATCGCCGCGGCTCTCATCCGCTGTCGCCGCCTGGTTGACGGACCCATGTGATCTCCGGTCGGACGGGCGGCAGCGCCCAGGGATCCAGGACACCGCTCACCAGATCGGCCAAGAACTGAACCGCCCCACCGGTGTAGTGCCACCACGCACCGTTGCGCGAAGCGACGGTGACCGTCCATTCCTGCGGCCCGGCGGGGCGGGTGGTCCACAGGAAGTAGTCCCCCTGGTTGGAGACGGCCCAGGGAAGCAGGCCGCCCGGCGCGGGGTACGGATGCATCGGGACGGCCAAGTCGGCGTCCTCACACCACTCGGCGACGATCTCCAAGTCCTCGGTGTCCTCGGCCCAGGCGACTTCGGCACCCGGCGTCGGGCCGCCGACGCGCAGGAAGTCACTCAGCTCGAACGCCGGGTACAGCTCGCAGAGGAGCTTGTAGTCAGCGGGCAGAGCCGTCCCCAGCACGCTCTCCAGCCGTGGCCAGTCGACAACCACCGGTGTCGGCAGTCGGTGGGCCGCAAGCCCGGGCAGCTTCCCTTCCAGTTCCGCGACCGACTCAGCGGGGTCGGTCAAGCGGCGGCCTGGGGCCTGCGTCCCCACGAGATCGTCCACGCGAGCAGACTGCCACAGCGCACTCCCTCGTGATCACCAAGTCACCAAGTCGCCCGCTTCCATGGGCCCGTGGCCCGTCCGTCCTCATGGCGTGTCCCCTGAGTGGTAGAGGCGGCAGGCCATGCCGGGGCCGGGCCCGCGGGTCTCCCCCGCACCCACGTCGTAGAGAGCCCGGCCGCCCGGGAAGCGGCCGAGCTCCGTCGGCAGCGCCACACCCCCGTCGATCTCGTCGGCACGCCATCCGGTGATGTCCAGCAGCAAGCCGTCCAACGGCCCGCCTATCAGCGCCGCATAGGTGCGGTGGGGCAGAGGGCACGGGTGGGGGTCGTCGTGGTCGTGGCCGTAGACCCGGCCCCGCAGCAGTTGCTCATCGCCGTTCATGGCACCAGCCTCGCAGCCGCCACCGACAACGGCCGGTCACCCAGATCCACCGGCCCCCCGAACCGACATCGGCACCGGCACCGCGCACTTTGTTACTCACTTTCGGGTGAAGATCACCCCACTCCACGGCGTCCCCAATCCTCCCGAAACATCCCCACCCAGGTCACGCATGGGTTTCCGTGCTCCGCACCCCACTTGCGTCACACAAGCCCTCATAGATGAGCATTGCAGTCGAGAGTCATGGAAATATCCACAAACGGTAACAACGGGCACGCCGTCGCGCCGCTTCCCCCGCAACGTGGACAAATGGCGTCCGCGGCCAACCGGTCGCCCTCGCACACCGCACCGCTCCCGGGCAGCCATCCAGGCGTCCCGAGGGACGGTGTCCGCACCACCAGGGAGAACCTTTGTCCAGCTCCACCCGCACCCCCGCCTACATCACCGTGCGCCGCGTCGCCGCGGCCTCGCTCGCCACCGGCGCGCTCGTCTCGGCGATCACGCTGCCGGCCTCCGCCGCCGACCACTCCCGCCACCAGCGGGGACAGGTGGAGATCAGTGCGGTCCAGTACGACTCCCCCGGCCGTGACAACTACACCAACCGATCCCTGAACCGCGAATGGGTGGAGCTCACCAACACCACCCGCCGCGCCGTCAACCTGGACGGATGGACCCTGCGGAACCGGGACGGCGAGACCTACACCTTCGACCACTTCCGACTCGCCGGCCGCGCCACCGTCCGGATCCACACGGGCATCGGCCGCGACACCCGCACCGACCTCTTCCAGGACCTCCGTCACTACGTCTGGGACAACCGCTCCGACACGGCCACCCTCCGCAACGACCACGGGCGCCGCGTCGACAGCGAGTCGTGGGGTTACGAGCGCCACGGAGACAAGCACCGTCACGGCGACAAGCACCGCCACGGGGACAAGCACCGCCACGGTGACAGCCAGCACCACGGCCGGTACCAGCACCAGCGCTGACCATCGGCGCGGTCCGTGAGCTGAAGTCCCCCATCCACGCTGCGACCCGACCCACCTGAGTGCACCCGGCCTCCCACGGCCGGGTGCACTCGCGTGCGTGCGGGCGCTCACCGTTTCGAGACGCGGGAGCGCGAACGCATCGAGGCGGAGGTAGTGGCCGTCCGCAGCGCCCCAGCGCCGGATGTGGGGGCTCCCGTACTCATTCTCAACGGGGAGAAGAACACCTTGTCCCGGGCCGGCGGGGCCGACTTCGCTCGCGCTCATCAGCGGGCCCGTGATCGATCCGTGTCGGCGGAAAGGCCGGCTCGTCGACGCCCCCCGCTGGATACGGGGGGTGCCGACGAGCGTGCGGCTACTTCAGCTTGACGGCGTCGCCCGTCGAGACGACCCGCGCCGTGGTGATCGTGCCGGGGAAGAAGTACCTCCAGCTGCCCGCCGAGGTGGCGGTGACCTTGGTGCGGAGCTTGCCGGAGCTGTCCGTCTTCACCGTCTTGACGGTGCTGTAGTGGGCGGCTCCCGCCTTCCTGTACTGCAGCTTCACCGTCTGCCCGGTGAAGCCGTGATACTTCAGGTCCTCCCAGTTCGCACGGGAGAGCTTGCCCGTGATCGTGAGGGAGGCGCCCTTGGCCACCGGCTCGGGCGTCGCGTCCGTCGTGAGCTTCGACGCCCGCTTCATCTTGAACTCGGCGATGTGGTCGGAGATCCAGTAGTCACCGTCGTTGGCCTTGACGGTGGCGTTGACCTGCCACACCCCGGCGATGGTGTTGATGTCGCCGGGCACGCTGTCCGGGAGCCAGCCCGGGGCGACCGTCATCGTGGCCGTGCACACCGACGTGGTGGAGCTCTTCTTCTCGCACCGGGTGCCCGTCCAGTCGCTGAAGCCCCAGCCCTTGGACGTGTTGAAGACGCTGACGTCGGTCAGGCCCTTGACTCCGGAGTTGTCCTTGATCGTGATGGCGATCGGGTACGTGACCCGCGCCGAGGTGCCGATGATGACGTTGTTGCCGCTGTTCACGACGGTCTTGGTGACCCCTACGTCCCCGCGGCCCTCGGCGTGCGCCCCCGTCGCGCACAGCAGCGTCAGCGCCGCCGCACTCGCCACGGCGCCGATCGCTCTGGCCCGTCCACCCGCCGCGGCCGTACCGGCCGCACCGGCCGTTCTGCCTCGCATGATCCCTCCCCTGTGATGTGGGAGGCGAGGCTACACAGCCAACTGGGCTGCCGGCGCGGCAGGGTGGGCGACGGCTGCGCGTACACCGCGCGGGTCAGGAGTACAGCGCGACGGCTCCGCCCCAGAGCGCGCCCGGGTTCAGGCGGTCGGGGAAGCGGTCCAGCATGGCGTTGAAGAAGCCGAGCGCGTCGTCGTGCTGCCCGAGAAGTTCGTCGGCGGTGTCGAGGTAGAGCCGGGTCTCGGTGAGCGCGCGAGTCGCGTCGTCGTCCAGGGCCTTGTTCTTGTGCCCGGTGACGATCCGGCGGGGCCGCAGTTCCTCGACGATGTCGATCGCCTTGCGCCAGGCGTCGCGGCCGCCGTTCCCTGACTCGGCGAGGTACTGGTGCACGCCGTTGTAGACGACGTCTCCCGCCACGACGAGGTCGAGGTCGGGGACGTGCAGGACGCTGGTCTCGTCGGTGTCGCTGTGCCCGACCTCCACGATGACGAGGTCATGGCCTTCGAGGGTGAACCGGTTGCCCGGCACGGTGACGGCGGTGACGGGCGCGTCCGGGATCTGCCCCGGGAACAGCCGGTCCCAGAACTGCGGGCGGATGGAGACGTTGCGGTGCATCTCCTTGATCGTGCCCTCGGAGGCGACGACCTGGGCGCCGAAACGTTCCGCCAGGAGACCCGCCGTGAACCAGTGGTCGCCGTGACCATGGGTGGCGAAGACATGGGTCAGGTTCTTGCCGGTGGCCTCGACCCAGTCCGCGACCGCCTCCGCCTGTTCCGAGGTCAGCGGCGGATCCACCAGGACGGCGTCCCGCTCCCCGTGGACGAGGGTGACGGACAGGGGCGAGAACATCCTCCGGTCCCCGTTGGGGACGAGATCCGTGACGTTCTGCGGGATCGGGTCGGCGACGAAGACGTCGTAGGCGAGAGGGCTGCTGGTGGACATGGTGGGTTCCTAACTGACAGGGCCGTCGCCGGCGGCGCGGCCGGACGACCGGTCGGCAGCGGCGGCGGCGAGGGCGGCGTGATACGCCGGGCCCCGGATGATCGTGACGGCGTTCTGGTCGACCGGCTCGCCTCGCTCGTCACGGAATTCGAGGTGTACGGGCCGCTCCCCGCCGGCCGCGTACACGACGCCCTGGCCCGTCTCCTGAGGACGGTGCCGGTCCCCCCAGGCACTGAGGGCGGCGAGCACCGGCAGCACATCGCGGCCGGCCTGCGTGAGGACGTACTCCTCACGGCTGCGCTCACCCTCTTCCTGATAGGTCACGCGCTCCAGAAGACCGGCGTCCACGAGATCGCCGAGCCGCTGGCCGAGGGTCGCGTTCGGGATGCCGATGCGCTGGAACTCCGCGAAACGCGTACGCCCGAGGAACGCCTCGCGCAGCAACAGAAGGTTCCACTTCTGCCCCAGGACGGCGAGCGTGCGGGCGATCGAGCAGTACCGGTTCGCGGGGAGTGACATGGCGTCCATGACTCCCATGGTACGCAGACTCTGAAAAATGAACACAGCATCTGGCATCAATTTTTGTATTCAGGGTCACAGTCCCTGGCGGGAGGGCCGGACAGCCGCCTCGGAGCGGCTCCGATCAGTCGTCCTCGGTCGCCGCGGCCGGCACCTCGCACGCACGCAGGGTCATCACCCCCGCGTCCCGGCTCGCCACTATGGCGAACGGGAACCGGTCCCGTTCGAGGCAGAGGGCGACGTCGTCCGGGTGGACGCCCGCGCGTACGCCCGTCACCAGTTCCTCGGCGGCACGTGACGTGGCGGCCCGATGGAGGAAGGGGGCGGCCTGCTCGGCCGCTCCGGCCGGGGCGCCGCCGGCAGCCCGCAGCGCGATGTACTGCGCGCACGCGAGATCCTCCTCGGCCCGCCCGTCCTCCCCCGTGACCACGAACGTGACCGCCTCGCGGGCACGCGACCGCAGAAGCAGAGCCGTGGCCTCCGCCACCACGAAGCCGGCGCAGAGCACCAGCGACGCGTCCTTGACCGCGAGGGCGCCGACCGTCCCGGCCGTGGTCTTCTGTACGACCTTCCGCCCGCTCAGGTCCATCGACCGCAGCATGCCGGGTGAGTTGACCATGTCGAAGCCGGGCGCGGGCGGGCCGTCCTTGATCGCCACCCAGTCCGGGTGGCGCGCCTTGAGGGCCAGGGCCTCGTCCAGCGACTCGGCGAGCACGATCCGCTCAGCTCCCCGTGCGAACGCCCACGCGGTCACCGTGAAGGCGCGCATCACGTCGATCACGACCGCGACGGAGGGGACTTGGGTCAGTTCGGCGATGCCGACGTAGCGAGTGTCCATGCGGTCATGCTCATGGATGACCAGGGCCTGCCGCCTGCCATTTGCCGTCCCCGGCGGCGCCGGGCCCGGGTCCGGACGGCCACCCGGCGTGTGGAAACCTGACGCCCATGACCGCTGCCGCTGCCGCCCCCATCGACTGGCCGTCCCTCGCGGCCGACGGGTTCCCGTTCCCCGAGCACATACCTGCCTCCCGGCTCGTCGACGAGCTGGCGGCCGCGCTGGTGTCGCCCGACCCCGGGGTCCGTGACGACGGGGCCTACACCGCGGCCGCCCGCTGGATCAGGGAGGGGCGTCTCGACGCCGTCCTGGAGGAACTCGGGGACTCGGCCGCCGGCCGGTTCACGCATCCCGGGACACAGGCCCGCACTTTCGCGCCGTTGATCATCTGCTTGGTGCTGACGCGTGCGGCCGGGGTCTCCGCTCTCGTTCCGCGGCAGGCCGCCGAGCGCTGGTACGCCGCCTTCTCGGCCTGGTACCCGAACGAGCGGGACACCCGCGGCTGGGACGACTCCCTGGGCTGGCTGCACGCCGTCGCCCATGGCGCCGACGCCGCCGCGGCGTTCGCGAAGGTCCTCCCCCACCGCCGTACGGACCTGCTCGACCTGTGCGCGCGGAGGGTGACGGAGCCTCAGACCGACTACCGGTACGCGCAGTTGGAGGATGCCCGGCTGGCCCGGGCGCTGGTACGGGTGCTTCAGGCACCCGGTCTGTCGGCCGAGGAGGCCACCGGCTGGCTGGACGTGATGGCCGAGGCGCTGGAGGGCGGCGGGCCCGGCCCCGTGCCGGTGTGGGCGTTCAACACGTTCGCCACCCTGCAGTCCCTCCATCTGCATCTGACGCGGGGCGTCGCCGACGAGGACGCCCCTCCGCACGCTCCGGCGGTCGCCGCCCGCGTCGCCGACCTCCTGCGTCTGCCCTATCACTGGCTCGCCTGACGCGGAGCACGGGCTCGTCCGGCCGAAGCGGCGCCTCCTCTCCCCCACCGGCCCCTTTTGTCCTCTGGCCAACGCGCGTAGACAAGGGCACCATCGTCACCGCACCACCTGCACCACCTGCACCGCCGCCCCGCCCCACAGGAAGCACGGCCCCAGCAGGAAGGCTCCGACACATGAAGGTCGCTCCCTCGCCGAAGCTCCGCTCGGCACTCACCGCACTCGCTCTGGTCGTCGCCCCCGGCGTCGCCGTCATCGGCACCGCCGGTGAGGCGTCGGCCGTGAGCAAGATCAGTCATGCCACCGCCACCTCGATGTTCCGGCAGGCCGGCATCACCTGGTCCTCGTCCGGCGGCTGCTCGGACCGCAACGTCTCCACCTGTACGTCGTTCGAGCAGCTCAACCTCGCCACCGCCCAGGGCGCCCAGACCCTCAAGGGCGCCAGTGGCTGCGCGCTGAACATCACCGGTGGCACCGAGACCGGTCACGCCTCGGGGACGTACTCGCACTGGAACGGCTACAAGCTGGACTTCGGCAAGAACACGTGCGTGACCAACTACGTGAAGAACACCTTCAGTTACATCGGTGTCCGCGGTGACGGGGCCCCGCAGTGGCGTTCCGGAGCCGGCAACGTGTACGCCGACGAGGGCAACCACTGGGACGTCACCTTCTACAACTGCGGCGGCTGCTGAGCACGCGGCCCGGCCTGTCCGCCGAACCGGCCGGACAGGCCCCCGCCCCGCCCACGATCGTCGGTCAGGCCAGGCCGAACTTCTCGGCGTGCACCTGGTGGGCGGGGACCCGCAGCTCCCGCAGGCCGGTCAGGACGGCGGTCGTCATGGCGGGTGGGCCGCAGACGTACACGTCGCGTTCGGTGACGTCGGGGACCAGCTGATGCAGGCTCTGCGCGCCGAACGGCGGTGCCCCGGCCTCGCCGGTCCGGCCCGTGAGCAGGTGGAGCCGTCCGCCGCGCCGCTCCACCAGGCGGCGCACCTCGTCCAGGAGGACGGCGTCGGCCTCGCTGCGGACGCGGTACAGGACGACGACGTCCCCGGTGGTCCGCTCCTCCAGCATGGCCCGGACCGGGGTGATGCCGACGCCGCCGGCGATGAGCAGGGCGCTGGGCCGGGTGCGGTGCAGGGCGGTGAAGGCGCCGTAGGGGCCCTCGACGAAGGCGCGGCTGCCGACGGGGATGCTCCGCAGTCCGGCGCTGGTGCTGCCGACCGCCTTGGCGGTGAGGCGCAGTCCGCGTCCGTCGGGGGCGGCGGAGAGGGAGAAGGGGTTGGCGAGCCACCAGTGGTGGTGTCCGGGGAACCGCCAGATGCAGAACTGCCCGGCGCGGGCGGGGAGTTTGTCGAGGTGGCGGCCGGTGACGTACACGGAGACCACGGTGTCGGACTCGGGGACGACGGCCGCCACGGTGAACCGGTGGTAGGCGTTGCGCCACAGCGGCAGGACGAGACGCCCGGTCAGCAGCGCGCCGAAGGCGAACAGCCACAGGACCCACCAGTAGGCGGTGGCGAACGACGAGGAGGTGAAGGTCGTCGTCTCCCTTAGCTGGTGGACGAAGGCGAGGCCGAGGGCGACGTAGAGGGTGAGGTGCAGCCCGTGCCAGACCTCGTACGGCAGGCGCCGGCGCAGCGGCCGGGTGGAGACGGCGGCGATGACGACGAGGACTGCGGCGGCGAGCATGCCGAGCAGGGAGGCCGGGACGCCGCTGAGTGCGACGAACGTCTTGGCCATGGTGGTGTCGTCGAGGGTGGCGTAGCCGAGGACGACGAGGGTGGCGTGGGTGAGGACGGTCCACAGCAGGGCGAAGCCGACCCAGCGGTGCCACACGGTGAGGCGGTCCATGCCGATCCGGCGGTCCAGCCAGGGCAGCCGGGCCACCAGCAGCAGTTGGAGGAACATCAGCAGGGCCGCGTGCAGTCCGAAGAACTTGGCGACGGTGAGCACGTCGTTCTTGCCGGAGCCGGAGGCGATGAACAGCGACTCGACGACCACGACGTTGACGAGGACGAACGCCCACATCACCCGGCGGGCCACGGTCACCGGTGGGAGGGTGCCGGTCCTGATCTCGTTGGTCGCCGCCGTCATCGTCGTCCTCGTTCCCCCGTGGCCGCAGTCCGTGCGACCGTGTGCCCACACCGGTGAAGACCGGGAGGTCCGCCCGGACCCCGCCCCCGATCGCGTAAGAATACGGCGGGGAGACGGGTTCCGTTCAGGCCGGAACCGTGCGATCTGGCGGCCTTTTTCACCTTCGGGGCGCCTGGTTCGGCAGGGTGGTCAGTAGGGCAGTCCTTCGGTGACCGCGCGGAGGGCGGCGTGCAGGCAGGCGGCGAGCGCGTCGGCCGACGTCTCGCCTCCGTTCGCGCACTTCGCCGCGTAGTCCTCGGCCGCGATGCGCAGGGCCCCGTTGACCATGCTGGCGTGCACCTTGACCTGGAGCCGGTCGGCGCCGGTGCCGGCGCGGGCGGCGAGGAGGCCGGCGATGACGGGCAGGGCGTCGTCGTGGGCCTGCAACCAGACGGCCCGGAGCGCCGGTTCGTCGACGGTCATGCGGATCAGGTCCAGGACGGCCGGGTCGACGGGGGGAAGGGTGCCCCGCCGGCAGGAGTCGGTGAGGTAGTCCAGCAGCCGTACGCCGGGCGGCCAGTGGCGTAGCTGGTCCGTGGCGGCGTCGAGCCCGGCGGTCAGCAGCGGGCGTACGCAGCTCTCCTTGGTCGGGAAGTGGCGCCACAGGGTGCGGGCCGAGATGCCCACGCACTGGGCTATCTGTTCGCCGGTCGTCCCGGTGACCCCCTGGCCGGCGAACAGGCTCACGGCGGCCCGGGCGATCTCCAACCGGAGGGCGGCTCTGCGGCGTTCGGCCAGCGGTGGCGCGACCCCCGGTTCGCTCATCGCGGTCACGGTTCCGGATGCCTCGCCCACTGTCGCCGCCCCATCTCACTGCGTCACCGATCACCGCAGCATAGTGGCGCTCCCCCAACTGACACATGCAGACGTCTTGTCACTGAGTGACACCCACTCCTACTCTCCAGTAGCTGACTCGCGAGTAAGTCCCTTGCCGCGCGAGCCGGTTCTCTCGTCGTTCTCCCCACGGCCTCCCGGGCCGAGGCCACGCGCCTTTCGACGAAGCAAGGAGTGAGCCGCATGACGCACACCGCACCGACCCCTGCCCCCGAGCCCTCGGCCAGATCCGCCCCCGCACGCCCCACGCCCGGAGCCCGGAGCCTGATGTGCGCCCTGGCCGTCGCCGCCTGCCTGGGCGCCCAGGCCATACCCGCGGCGGCCGCTGAGCCGGGCCCCGTCGTCTCGCGCGGCGTCACCATCCCGGCCTTCTACCAGCCGCCGGCCACGCTGCCCGCCGCCGACGGGGCGGTCGTGCGCACCGAGCCGCTGCGCCTGGCGCTGAGCCTGCCCGGGCTCGACGGCCGCCCGCTGCCCGGCACCGCGACCCGCCTGATGTACAAGTCGACCGACGCCAACGGCCGGCCCGTCGCGGTCACCGGCGCCTACATCGAACCCTCGGCCCGCTGGAAGGGCGGCGGCCCCCGTCCCGTCGTCGCCGTGGCACCCGGCACCATGGGCCAGGGCGACCAGTGCGCGGCGTCCCTCGGGCTGGAGAAGCCGATCACCTTCAACGGGCAGACCGTGTCCGTCGGGTACGAGGACATCGCGGTCTACCGGCTGCTCGCCACCGGCGTCGCCGTCGTCGTCACCGACTACGTCGGCCTCGGCGCCACCGACCGGGTGCACACCTACGTCAACCGCGTCGAGGGCGGCCACGCCCTGCTCGACGCCGTGCGCGCGGCCCGCGCCCTGCCCGGGTCCTCCGTCTCCGCGGACTCCCCCGTCGGCCTGTACGGGTACAGCCAGGGAGGCGGCGCCAGCGCCTCGGCCGCCGAACTCCAGCCCACGTACGCCCCCGACGTCGTCCTGGCCGGCGCCTACGCGGGCGCGCCGCCCGCCGACCTCGTCGCCGTGACCAAGGGCATCGACGGCAGCGCGCTGGCGGGCGCCCTCGGCTGGTCGATCAACGGCTTCCTGCAGAACACGCCCGAACTGCGGGCCATCGCCGAAGCGCACCTCAACAACGCCGGCCGCAAGGCGCTGGCCGACCTGTCCACGGCCTGCGTCGGGGACGCCATCCTCGGCTACGGCTTCCGCAAGAGCACCTCGTGGACGAGCGACGGCACGTCCCTCAACGACGTCGTGAAGGCCGAACCGCTGCTGCAGAAGGTCATCGACGACCAGCGCATCGGCCGCCGTACGCCGGCCGCCCCGGTGCGCGTGGCCACCGGCGTGAAGGACGACATCGTGCCGCACGGCCAGGCCCGGCAGCTCGCCGTCGACTGGTGCGCGAAGGGCGCCGACGTCACCTACAAGCCCATCCGGCTGCCCAACCTCGGCAACAGACTGCTCACCAACCACCTGGCACCGCTGCTCCTCGACCAGGGCGACGCCGTCGACTGGCTCAAGGACCGCCTCTCCGGCACCCCGGCCGCCTCCAACTGCCGTTCCCTGCCGCTCCAGCCCTGACCGGCGGGGCACCCCGGACAGCCGAGCCGCACGCCACCCCACTCCGCGTGCGGCTCGGCGCCGTACCTGTCAGAAACGGAGCCCTTACGGAGCCTCGCGCTGCAGCACGCGATGCGCCGCCTCCGCCTCCGCCGCGGGCGGGGAGAGTTCGTCCAGGGTGTCGAGCTCGTCGTCGAACTCCAGCTCCCACTCCCATGCCGCCGCGAGGCGCTCCTGATCCTGTCGCGACCTGTCGCCGACCGCTCGGCGGTGCTCCGGGTCCAGGGCCGCGAGGAATCGTCCGACCGTGTCCGTGGCCATGTCCGCTCCTTGTCACCTGAGAGGTGCCGACCTCCCCAGCATGACGGAAGGCCCGCCGGTCGGCCGCTCGGCGGCATCACGCCCGTGAACCCCGCACCCCGTGGCCGGGATCAGTCGGCGCGAAAATCGCCTTGCCCAATGGTCAAGAAACGTTGACCATTGCTCGCATGCCCACCGACGACATCCCCGAGACGTTCCACGTCACCACGGACGAGCAGTTGCGCGCGGTCTCCAACCTCACCCGGCACCGGATCATGGCCGTGCTCCGCTTCGAGCCGGCGACGATCACGCAGATCGCCGAGCGGGTCGGCCTCGCCAAGGGAAGCTCCAGCTACCACGTGCGGCTCCTGGAGCGCGCCGGACTGGTGAGGGTGGTGCGCACCCGGAAGGTGCGGGGTGTCACCGAGCGGTACTACGCCATGGCCGCCCGGGCGATCGTGCTGCCCGACCCGGGCGAGGGCGCTCCGGACGTGCTGATGCGGCACGCCGTGGCGGACCTGGAGGCCTCGTCGCCGGACGCCGAGCGGCACGTACGGATGGCGCATCTGCGGCTCACCGACGAGCAGTTCGCGGAGCTGGGGGCCCGGTTGCAGGCGCTGGCGGACGAGTACCGGGAACTGTCCGATCCCGCGCTGCCGGACGTCACGCTCGCCTTCGCGCTGTTCCGTCCGGCTCCGGTCCGCACGACGGAAGGGGACGCCGAGTGAAGGCGGGATCAGGGAAGTCGACGGCCGGGTTCGGGCGGCTGTGGGCCGCGCAGACGACCTCCTCGCTCGGTGACGGCGTCACACACGCCGCGCTGCCGCTGCTCGCGCTGACACTGACACGGGACCCGATGACGCTGGCCGCCGTCACGGCCGCGGGGACCCTGCCGTGGCTGCTCTTCGGCGTGCTCGGCGGTGCCCTGGTGGACCGTTGGGACCGGCGGCGCACGATGTGGGTGACGGACGCGGCCCGCGCGGTGCTGCTCGGGGCGGCCGCGGCCGCGGCCGTGCTCGACGTGCTGAGCATTCCCCTGCTCGCGGCCGTCGCCTTCCTGCTCGGCGTCGGCGGGCTCTTCTTCGACACCGCCGCCACCGCCTATCTGCCGGACCTCCTGCGCCGCGACCCCGCGCTCCTGGAGCGCGCCAACTCCCGTCTGCGCGGCGCGCAGACCGCCATGTCCGGGTTCGCGGGGCCGCCCGCGGGCAGTGCCCTGCTCACCTTCGGGCGGGCGTTCCCGCTGCTCGCCGACGCGGTGTCGTTCCTGGTCTCCGCCGTGCTGGTCCGTTCGCTGCCCGCCATGCCCCGGCCCGCGCCGGACGTCCGCGAGTCGCTGCTCCGGCAGGCGCGGGCCGGAGCCTCGTACGTCTTCCGGAACCGGCTGCTGCTCGGGCTCGCGCTGCGCCCGGCGGTCGGGAACATCGCCTTCCTCGCGGTGGAGACCGTCCTCGCCCTCTTCGCGCACGAGCGCCTCGGCATCGACACCTACGGTTTCGGTCTGCTCCTCACGGCGGAGGCCACCGGCGGCCTGCTCGGGGCGGGCATCGCCTCCTTCCTCGGCCGGCGGCTCGGCACCGGAACGGCACTGACCTGCACGGCCGCCGCCGAGGGGCTTGCCATCCTGGGGCTGGCCGCCGCCCCGAACGCGTACGTGGCCGGGCTCGCGCTCGCCGTCTGCGGGGTCGGCATGGGCGCCACGATGGTGCTCGGGCCCTCGCTGCGCCAGGCGATCGTTCCGGCCCACCTCATGGGCCGGGTCGCGTCCACCTCCCGCATGCTGGCCATGTGCGCCGCCCCCGTCGGAGCCGTCGTCGGCGGCTGGCTGGCCACCGCGTACGACGTCCGCGCCCCGCTCTACGCCGCCGGTGCCCTCCTGCTGTCGATGACCGCCGTCACGGCGTCCATGACCACCAACCGCCGGGTGGAGGCGGCGCTGCGTGCCGTCGCACCGAATCGCCGCGAGGACGCCGCCCGGGAGCCGGTGGCGGCCCGGTCCTGACGCCTCACTCAGGCGGGCGTCACCCCTCGCCCATCGTCCTCGCCGCCGCCTCGGCGAAGTCGTGGACGAGAGGGGACCGGCGGGTGGCCGGCCAGGCCAGCGCCACCTCGCTCGGGCCGATGTCCCGTACGGGTACGGGCACCACGTCGGACCGGGTGTAGAACGTGGCGGTGGACAGCGGCAGGACGCAGACGCCGGCGCCGGACGCGACCAGTTCCAGCTTCTCCTCGACCTGGTGGATCACCGGCACCTCCGGGCGGTGCCCGTCGCGCAGCTCCAGGGCCACGTCACGCCATTCGGGGACGGCGTCCGGGTCCTGGAGGAGGTGCTCGGCGGCCAGGTCGGCGGCGGACAGCGAGGCGCGGCCGGCCAGGGCGTGCCCCAGCGGCAGCATGACCACGCGGGGCTCGCGGAAGAGCGGCCGTACCTCGATGCCCTGCCGGTCGACGGGCAGCCGGACCAGCCCGATGTCCGCGCGGCCGTCGCGCAGCACCTCCACCTGGCTGGCCCAACTGGTGCGCAGCAGGCGGACGTCGACTCCGGGGTGCCGTTCGGCGAAGGCCGTCATGGCCGGGGTGACGGTGATGCCGGGCATGAAGCCGACGGTGAGGGTGGGGGTGTCGCGTGCCGCCGTGGCGACGCGCCGCAGCAGGGCGTCGGCGGAGGCCAGCAGGGGGACGGCGTCCTCCAGGAGTTGCCGGCCGGCCGGGGTGAGCCGGGTGCCGCGCCGGCTCCGGTCGAAGACCTCGGTGCCCAGGTCGTCCTCCAGGCTCCGGATCTGCCGGGACAGCACCGGCTGCGCGATGTGCAACCGCTCGGCGGCCCGCCCGTAGTGCAGTTCCTCGGCCACGGCCACGAAGTACCGCAGCTTGCGCAGGTCGAGGTCCACAGGGCTCGCCCTTCCTTCCGGTCGTTCAGGTCACCGTCCGGCGAGGACGGACAGCGGGTCGGTGTGGGCGGGGACCCAGCCGAGCTCCGCCCGGGCGCGTCCGGGGGTGAACTGCTGGTCCAGGGCGAAGGCGTCCGCGATCGGGCCCATCTGGGCGCGGGCCTCGTCCAGGGTGAGCGTGACGGTCTTGCCGTCGAGGCCGGCCGCGTGCGCGACGGCGAGGGAGCACTCCTTCGCGGTGGGGTTGACGCCGCCCACTCCGACGTAGACGGCGCCCCGCGCGGCCCGCAGCGCGGCGACGTACAGCTCGGCGATGTCGTCGATGTGGACGAGCGGCCAGTGGTTGCCGCCGTCGCCGATGCAGGGGACGGCTCCGGCCGCCTTGCCGGGGGTGCCGTAGAACATGTCGATCAGGCGGTTCTCGCCGCCGTACAGCAGTCCGGGGCGGATCACGACGGGGCGGCCGCCCCGCCGGGCGCGGGCCAGTACGGCGTCCTCGACGGGCCGGCGCCAGGCGACGAGGGACGGCGGGTTCCAGGGGGCGGTCTCGTCGGCGACGCCGTTCGTGTCGCCGTAGACCCAGGTGCCGCCGGTGTGGACGTAGGGGCCGCCGCCGATGCCGTCCTGGAGGGCGGTGGCGGCCGCGAGGTCCTCGTCGCCGGTGGTGGCCTGGGCGAGGTGGACGACCGCCTCGGCGCGGGCCGCGGCCCGGTTCATGACGTCGAGGTCGCCCAGTCCGCCGCGGACGGGCGTCGCGCCGAGGGCCTGGACGGTGTCGGCGGCCCGGTCGGTGCGGGCCAGCGCCTCCACCGTGTGTCCGTGGCGGACGAGTGCGCTGATGGTGGCCTTGCCGATGTATCCGGATCCGCCGGTGAGGAAGGTCTTCATGGTCGTGGCTCCTGTCTCGTGGCCGAGCCGGGTGGCTCTGTCGACCAGCCTGCGTCGGGGGGCGGAGCCGCGTCCAAGACCTGTTCCGGCGTCTGTGATACCCGCCGGGCATCAGGGCTCACGTGCCCGCGGTCAGGCGGGCTGCCGGAGCTCGACGCGGTTGCCCTCGGGGTCGGTGACCCAGCCGAACCGGCCGACGCCGGGCATGTCCTGCGTCTCCTCCGCCACGTCGGCTCCCCTGGCGCGCAGCTGGTCCAGCATCGCGTCGAGGTCGCGGACCCGGAAGTTGAGCATGGCGGCCTGGGAGCGGGACCCGAAGTAGTCGGTTCCGGAGTCGAAGGTGGCGAACACCGTCGGGCCGGGCTCCTGCCGCCACACGCCGTGGTCGTCGGCGTCCAGGCCGAGGCAGTCGCGGTACCAGGCGCTCAGGGCCGCCGGATCACCGGCCCGCAGGAAGAATCCGCCGATGCCGAGCACTCGTTCCATGCCGTCATCCTGCCACGCAGGGGCGGGCGGGCCCCGGTCACGAGGGCAGGCGCAGCGCCAGCAGGGCGACGTCGTCGTCGTTGTCGTGGGGCCGGGTGCGCCGCAGCAACTGGTCGGCGAAGTCGTCCAGGCCGCGGTGGACGAGCGAGGCGGCGTGCCGGCGCAGGTTCTCCAGGCCGGTGTCCAGCGACTGGCGGCGGGCCTCGACGAGGCCGTCCGTGTAGAACACGAGGGTGGACCGCGGGGGGAGGGTGAGCCGGGCCTCGGTTCTCGGCCGGGGTGACGGCATCCCGAGGAGCATGCCGTTGGCCTCGGTGAGGAAGCGGGTCAGGCCGTCGGGGCCGATGAGGAGGGGCGGCGGGTGGCCCGCGCTGGTCCACCGCAGCGTCCAGGTGCCGGCGGCGTCGGCGGCCAACCGGGCGAGGATCATCGTCGTCATCCGGACGTCGGTGATCTGCCGCATGGCGTCGTTGAGGTGCTGGACCGTGTGGTGCGTGGGCAGGTCCTGGGACCATGTGAACGCGCGCAGCATGTTGCGCAGTTGGGCCATTCCGGCGGCCGCCTCGAGGTCGTGGCCGACGACGTCCCCGATGACCAGGGCCGTGTCCCCGAAGGGCAGCGGGAAGGCGTCGTACCAGTCACCGCCGACGTACGAGGCGTCGGGCGCCGACTGGTAGCGCGCGGTCATCTCCACGCCGGGCAGGCGCGGCAGTTGGGGCAGCAGGTAGCGCTGCATGGTCTCGGCGACCTGGCGCTGCCGCTCGAAGTGGCGGGCGTTCTCCAGGGCCAGGCCGATGCGCCGCCCTATGTCCTGGAGGAGGGCGAGATCGGCGGTGGTGAAGACCTGGGCCCGGTCGGAACGGCCGAGGGTGATCGCGCCGACGACCTCGCGCGGTCCGCGGATCGGGGCGATGGCGGCCGCCTTGATCCCCGTCGCCTGGAACAGCCGGCGCTGCTCGACGGCGATGCCGCTGTCGGGAGGTCCCTGGTAGGTCTCGGGTCCCGCGAGATTCGAGGCCACTCCGCGCAGGGCACGGGAGAGCGGCATGGTGGACGCCTCGGAGACGGCCGGCATGGGGCCCTGCAGGTCCTCACGCTCGATGAGACCCGTGGGGCCGCTCTGCAGGACCAGATGCCGGGAGACGTCCCTCTCGTCCGTGATCAGGTCGATGACGGCCCAGTCGGCGAGCCGGGGCAGGACGAGCTGGACCACCCGGCGCAGCGCCTCGGCCACGTCGTTGTTGGAGATGAGCTGGGCGGTGGTGTCGGCCAGGAGGGCCAGTCGCTCCAACTCGGACAGGGAACGGCTGGGCGGGCGGGGTAGCGCTGCGGAGTCCGATAGGACATCTCCGCCGGTGTCGGTCATGGTCGCTCCTCATTCCCGCCGTGCAACGCGGCACAGGACGATGCGACCTGGGCCCTCGCATCCGCTCGCGTCACGCGAGAGAGGGAAGGGCCGCGGAACCGTCCGGGTGCGTGGGCACGCGACGGACGAGGTGCTGCGGTCGGGTCGATGACGGACGAGTCGGGGGTCGTGCCTTGGTGAGGCTGCTGTTTCCCCAACAACCGACCGAGTGGCCCAAAAGGCCGAACTTCATTTGTATCACACAATCGACCGGGTGAGGCCGGTCAGAGCAGGCGCAGGACGCCGACCACCTTGCCGAGGATGCGGGCGTCGTCGCCGGGGATCGGGTCGTATGCGGGGTTGCGCGGCATGAGCCACACCCGCCCGTCCTGGCGGCGCAGCACCTTGACGGTGGCCTCGTCGTCGAGGAGGGCGACGACGATGTCGCCGTGGTCGGCGCTGTCCTGCCGTTTGACGGTGACGATGTCGCCGTCGCAGATCGCGGCCTCGATCATGCTGTCGCCGGACACCGTGAGGGCGAACAGGTCGCCGTCGCCGACGACTTGGCGGGGCAGCGTGTAGACGTCCTCGATCATCTCGGCGGCGAGCAGGGGCGCGCCCGCGGCGATACGGCCCACCAGGGGCACCTCGACCGGGGCGGTGCCGGTGGTGCCGAGGTCGGGTGCCCAGGAGGGCCGTACCTGGTAGGCGCGGGGCCGGTGCGGGTCGCGGTAGAGGACGCCCTTGCGTTCGAGCGCCATCAGCTGGTGCGCGACGGAGGAGGTGCTGGCGAGGGAGACGGCCTGGCCGATCTCCCGCATGGACGGCGGGTATCCCTGCCGTTCGACGGTCTCGGTGATGAAGCGGACGATGGCCGCCTGGCGGTTCGTCAACTCCCCCGCCGGGGTGCGGGGACCCGGGGGACGGCCCCGGCGGGCGGGCACAGTGTCGTCCATCCCGACACACCTCCGTACAAGATCGTTCGGAATGACCCTAACCTGCCGCCCTCCGCAAATGGAACACCTTGACGAATTCGTGGGGTCCGTGACCCGTCCCGGGTGGGTCGTCCGGCTCAGGCGGCCTGCGGTTCGGGGCGCCGGCGCGGCCGGAGCTCGGGGCGTCCGAACAGCAGCGCGTAGCCCTCGGGCAGCTGGTCGAGGATGCGGTCCACGAGGTCGGGGCCGGCCAGGTCGGCGATGACCTTGAAGACGGTGCCGGTGTTCCAGCGGGCGACCGCGGGGCTGGTGCCGGTCCGGTGCGCCAGGTCCTTCACGAAGCCCCAGCCGGTCGACTGCGCGGTGGCGGGCACCTGCCCGGTGAACTCCAGCGCGGCAGGCAGCGGCAGCCGGGCGGCCAGGTCGACGCGTTCGTCGCCGGTGAGCTGGCGGCCGAGGGCGGCGAGGACCTGGAGGGTCACCTCCTCGGCCCGCTCCCGGGTGGGGTAGGCGCCTTCGTAGCGCACCTTGGCCAGCAGGGCGTCGTAGGTCGTGGTGGCGTCGCGGCGGTCGTGGAGCTGCGCGGTCATGTCGGGTGGCGTGCCTTTCGTGTCGGGGGAGCCCGGTGTGCCGGTCGCGGGCGGCCGGGGCCGTGAGCCGTCGCCGCCGACGGGTGGGCGGGCTCCGCTCATGCGTGGGTGGCTGGGCGCGCTCGTCGTGGAGTGCGAGTGGGTCGCGGGACGGGGGGGCCGGGTGCGCGGACGATCCTGTGCGCCCCGGCTGTCCCGCAGGGGGCGGGCATGGGCGGGCGCGTCCGGGCCACGGTGGGCCTGCGGACGCGCCTGCGTCGCCCGAGTGCCTGGTGTGCGCCGAGGTGCGGCCTGCCTCGCCGGCGGCCTGATGCGGGTCCGTACGACTCGGTGCGCGTCCGTCCGGACCCGCGGGGCGCACGGCGTCGGCGGGCGTGGCCGATCGAGCGGCTGTCAGGCGCCGCTCAGGCGGAGAGCTCCTTGCGCCGCGACGAGTCGCCGACGACGACCTTGCGCGGCTTGGCGCGCTCCGCGATCGGGATACGCAGGGTCAGCACCCCGGCGTCGTACTCGGCCTCGATGTTCTCGGTGTCCAGCGTGTCGGCGAGCATCACCCGGCGGGAGAAGACGCCCAGCGGCCGCTCGGACAGCTCCATCCGGACGTCGTCCGCGGTGCTCGGCCGGCGTTCCGCCTGGACGGTCAGCATGTTCCGTTCGACGTCGATGTCGATCGCGTCCGGGCTGACCCCGGGGATGTCCAGCTCGATCACGTAGACATCGCCTTCACGGTGGGCGTCCATCGGCATCGCGGCCGGGCGCGACCAGGTGCCGGGCGTACCGAGGATCTGACCGGTGAGCCGGTCCAGTTCACGGAAGGGGTCGGTGCGCATCAACATCAGCAGAACACCTCCTGTGCGTCGGGCAGTTACTTGCTGCCAATGCGCTTCACCTGACTCCGTTGTACCATGTCATCGGAACGATGACAATCCCGAAGTCAACGAAGTGATGACGCAATGGGCGAACACTTCGCGAGCGCTTCGGGCCGGCATCCACGACGAACCGAAGGAGGAGGGCCGTGCCGACGTCCGACGAGCGATCCGCCCACCGCACCCCGGCGTCCGTCCTGGCGGCGGAGACGGCACTGCGCGCCATGACGGAGGCGGTGCGTGCCGCGCGGACCGCCCCGGCGGGCGACGCGGGCGACACCCCACCCGCGCCCGAGCAGGCGCTGGCCGTCCTGATGCTGCTGCGCGACGTACGGGACCAGCTCGCGCAGTGGGAGCCGAACCTGATCGAGGCGGCCCGCGCGGCCGGCGCCAGCTGGGCGGACCTCGCCGGCCCGCTCGGCGTCGCGAGCCGCCAGGCCGCCGAGCGGCGCTATCTGCGGGGACGGCCCGGCGGTGACGGCGGCACCCGTGAGCAGCGCGTCAAGGCCACGCGCGACCGGCGCGCCGCCGACCGCAAGGTGACCGCGTGGGCCCGGAGCAACGCCGGGGAGCTGCGCAGCCTCGCCGGTCAGATCGCCGCGCTGCCCGATCTGCCGGAGGCCGCCCTCGCCCCGCTGCGGCGGCTCGCGCACGCGCTGGCCGACGACGACGCCGCACTGCTGCTGGCCCCCCTGACGGACACCGAGCCGCATCTGCGCGCTCAGCACCCCCGGCTCGCCACCCGGATCGACGACCTCACCAGCCACGCCGACCGGCTGCGGCAGGACAGCGACGCGGACCGCGGGGCCCGGCCCTGACGCGCCGCTCGCACGCGGTGCGGGCGACTCCGTTCGGGTGACCTGCGACGCGGATGCGGAGACGGGAGGAGAGGCACGGGTCCGAGGGGGTACCCGGTCGGGTGCCGACGTGACGGCGGCGACATCGGGCGCTCGCCGTGTTTGCGACCGGCGCGGGTGAGCAGGCGATGGTCTGCACATCAGCGCTCGGCAGAAAGGACCCCTCATGGCGGTCAGCGACTCGGACCTGGTCGAGGCCGATACCGATCCGGGGGCCGTCCGGCGTCATCGCACGCTCTTCAGGGCGGTGAAGCGGCGCCGGAACCCTCCGCTGCGGCGTACGGACATCACGGTCACCGACGAGGCGGCGGTGAAGCGGGCGGTCAAGGCCGCCTCCCTCGGCAACGCCATGGAGTGGTTCGACTTCGGGATCTACAGCTATCTCGCGGTCACGCTCGGGCATGTCTTCTTCCCGTCCGGCAACGCGACCGTGCAGCTGCTGTCGTCGTTCGCGACCTTCGCGGTGTCGTTCCTGGTGCGCCCCATCGGCGGCATGGTGTTCGGTCCGATGGGCGACAAGATCGGACGCAAGAAGGTCCTCGCGCTGACGATGATCCTCATGGCGATCGGCACCTTCGCGATCGGCCTGATCCCGTCGTACGCCACGATCGGCTTCTGGGCGCCGGTGCTGCTGATCTTCTTCCGGCTGGTGCAGGGCTTCTCGACCGGCGGTGAGTACGGCGGCGCGTCGACCTTCATCGCGGAGTACGCGCCCGACAAGCGGCGTGGCTTCTACGGCAGCTTCCTGGAGCTGGGGACGCTCGCCGGGTACGTCGGCGCCGCCGGCCTGGTGACGGTCCTGACGTCGGCGCTGGGCAGCGGCGGCATGGAGTCCTGGGGCTGGCGGGTGCCGTTCCTGGTGGCCGGGCCCATCGGGCTGGTCGGTCTCTATCTGCGGCTGAAGCTGGACGAGACGCCCGCCTTCCAGAAGCTGGAGGACGAGTCCATGCACCGGGCCTCCGAGGCCGCCTCCAGCGTGGAGACGACGGCTACCGGAGACCTGAAGAAGATCTTCCGGCAGTACTGGCCGGCGCTGATCCTGTGCATCTGCCTCGTCGGTGCCTACAACATCACCGACTACATGCTCCTGTCGTACATGCCGACCTACCTGTCCGACGAGATGGGCTACTCGGAGACGCACGGGCTGCTGATCCTGATCGCGACCATGGTGATCCTGATGCTGGTGATCAACCAGGTGGGCAGCCTCAGTGACCGGGTGGGCCGCAAGCCGCTGCTCATGGCGGGGATGCTCGGCTTCCTGGTGCTGTCCCTGCCATCGTTCCTGCTGGTCAGGCAGGGCAGCCTGGTCGCCGTGTCGGCGGGCATGCTGATGCTGGGCCTGTCGCTGGTGTGCCTGCTGGGCACGATGTCGGCGACCCTGCCCGCGCTGTTCCCGACCCAGGTCCGCTACGGCTCCCTGTCCGTCGGCTACAACCTGTCCGCCTCGCTGTTCGGCGGTACGACGCCGCTGGTCATCACCGCCCTGATCTCGGCGACCGGGAGCGACCTGATGCCCGCCTACTACGCCATGGCGGCGGCGCTGGTCGGTGTGATCGCCGTGGCCTTCACGAAGGAGACGGCACGGCAGCCGCTCGCGGGCTCCCCTCCGTCGGTCGCGACGGCACAGGAGGCCGCGGAGATGGTGGAGAGCCAGGCCCCGGCCCCCCGGTTCTGACGGCCCCCGGCAAGACGACGGCCCGGCACCCGCGTGGACGCGGATGCCGGGCCGTCGCCGTGGACTCGGCGCTCAGCCCTGACGGGCCTTGAAGCGCGGGTCCTTCTTGTTGATCACGTACGTCACGCCGCGGCGGCGCACCACCTGGGCGCCGGGCCTGGCCTTCAGCGAGCGCAGTGAGTTGCGTACCTTCATCGCGGTCTCCTCTCGGACTCGACGGACCGGTGGGTGCCTCGTCAGCGGGCGGCTGCGGTACGGCCGTAGCGCCGCTCGAAGCGCTCGACGCGTCCGGCGGTGTCCATGACGCGCGAGGTGCCGGTGTAGAACGGGTGGCTCGCCGAGGAGGTCTCGACGTCCACCAGCGGGTAGGTCTGGCCGTCCTCCCACTCGATCGTCCGTGCGGAGTCGAGGGTGGAACGGGTGAGGAAGG
The DNA here is from genome assembly GCF_008973465.1 of Streptomyces sp. SS1-1. NCBI lineage: Bacteria > Bacillati > Actinomycetota > Actinomycetes > Kitasatosporales > Streptomycetaceae > Streptomyces > Streptomyces sp. SS1-1. The sequence continues at coordinate 393,722 of NZ_WBXN01000004.1, forward strand.
CGTGCCCCGACGCGCGGTCGCGGAAGACGACGGGACGGGAGTCGGGATGGATGCCGGGCCTCATGGGTTGTCCTTTCGCCGGGGGCCTGCCGTGGAGCGGTGTGGACGCGGGCGTCAGCGTTCCTCGCGGAACTCGACGTGCGCGCCGGCGACCGGGTCGTACTTGCGCAGGACCAGCCGGTCGGGGTCGTTGAGACGGTTCTTGCGGGTGACGTACGTGACGCCGGTGCCGGCCGTCGACCTCAGCTTCACGACGGGACGTGCGGTGCTGCGTGCCATGGGGGTGCTTCCTTTCCGTCCGCACACGAGCCGGCTGACTCGAACATGTCAGACAGTGGGTTCAACCACCGAACCTTCGGGTTCATTCCCCGCCCCTCCGACGAGGTCGAGGGGGAGATCCGGGGGCCGTGCCGTGGAACGCCGGGCGGGCCCGGCCCATTCCCGGCGGCACCGTAACCGCCCGTGGAACACGCGCGGGCACGGCGCGCGCGGCGCCGTGCCCGTGGTCGTGGTCGTGGCCCTGAGGGCCGGGAAGGCCGGTCGTCAGGCCGCCAGCGTCTTGTCCTCATGGGCCGCCGCGGCCTTGCGGTCGGCGCCGAACCGCTGGAGGAGCGCGTCCGCCGCCACCAGCGCCTCGGCGACCGTACGGGCCCCGACCATGACGCAGAGCGTGTACGTGGCGTCCTCGAGGGCGCGGCCGCTGGGGGCTGTGGGGTGCACGTCGTGCGCGAAGCGCACTTCGGCGAAGCGGGCCAGCGCGGCACGCAGTTCCTTCTCGGACGGCAGGATCATGGCAAGTCCCCTCTGTGCGCACGCAGCCCGGACCCGGCGGGATCACCGCGACGGAGAGGCTGAGTGCCGGCACCACACACCGGAGCCCGGCGCCGATCGCACCGAGCTGAACCCCAAGTGCCCCATGGGGAACGATTTACACCTGTAACACCGTCGAAGTCCCCCGTGTGGAGCAATCGCCGGACGTACGGCCGAACGCGGGGCGGCGGACGTTCCGGGCTGCATGGACCGCCCCCGCCGAGGAACATGAGAAGGCAGCGGCGCGTGCGGGCGTGCCCGGCCCACCCGGCGGAGCGGACGCCGCGGGGGGAGGCGGACTGGGCGGAACGGAGGGGCTGTGGCGAACCAGGATGCCGTCCTGTCCCGCCTCATGGCGCGTTCCCGCCGCGTCACCGCGGCGGAGATCCCCGCGCTGATCGACGAGGCCGGCCGGCGGCTGGGGCTCTCGACCACCCAGGTGTACCTGGCCGACCTGCAGCAGAACCGGCTGGTCCCGATGCCGCACCCCGACCCCGCCGCGGTCACCGCCTTCGAGATCGAGGGCTCGATGGCCGGTCTCGCCTACCGGACCCAGCTGGTGCAGCGCTCCCGCGACGCGTGCACCGCCTGGGTGCCGATGTTCGACGGCATGGAGCGGGTGGGCGTCCTGCGGGTCACCGCCCCCCGCCTCGACGCCGGCCTGCTGGAGTCGTCCGAGGCGCTGGCGGGCCTGGCGACGCTGCTCGTGAGGTCGAAGTCGGCGCACGACGAACTGCTCGTCACACAGACCCGCACCCGGACCATGACCACCCAGGCCGAGCTGCTGTGGGCGTTCGTGCCCCCACGCACCATCGGTACCGAACACGTCACGTCCACCGCCATCCTCGAACCGGCCTACGACGCCGGCGGCGACGCCTTCGACCACAGCCTCGGCGACGGGCTGCTGCACCTCGCCCTGCTGGACGCCATGGGGCACGACCTGGCCTCCGGCGGCGCCAGCGCGGTCGCCCTGGGCGCGTGCCGTGCCACCCGCCGCGCCGGGGGGAGCCTCTCCGACATCGCCACCACCATCGACGCGACCCTCAGCGAGTGGATCCCCGACCGGCTGCTCACCGCCGTCATCGCGCAACTGGACATCAGCACGGGACAGTTCACCTGGATCAACTGCGGGCACCCGCCCCCGCTGCTGATCCGCGAGAACCATGTCGTGCCGCAGGCCCTGGAGTTCCCCGCGCATCTCCCCCTCGGGCTGGGCCTCGGCCCGGCGGCGGCACCGGCCGAACACCACGTCCGGCTCCAGCCCGGTGACCGTGTGGTGCTCTACAGCGACGGTGTGACCGAGGCCCGCACGAGCGACGGCTCGCTCTTCGGCGAACAGCGGCTGACCGACACCGTCATCCGGTCCATGGCGTCCGGCAACAACCCCGCGGAGACCCTGCGCCGGCTCATCCGCAACCTGCACGAGAACCACCGGCTGCACGACGACGCCACGATCATGCTGGTGCGCTGGCACCCGGACTGACCGGGCGGGGACGGGCAGCGGTTGCGGTGCCGGGGGCCTGCCGAGATCCGGCAGAACCTCGGCACCGCAACCATCCGTGGTGCTCCCCACGAGCCATGATGCGGGCGGAGAACGCCTCCCGCATTGCCGGTTCCCGGCAGAGTTCACTAGGGTCTGCATGCCGACGGCCGCCAACCGGCCGGTAACGGCGCCGGGGACTGAGGGGTGGGGGCGTGAGCGAGCCGGAGACGATGAGAGCGTATCTGAAGGGGTACGCGGAGATCCTCGCGGACGTCTCCGCCACCGGGCGCCGGATGACCCGGGACGAGATCGAGTCCCGGCGCGCCCTCGGCGAACAGGCCGCCGACCACGGGCACACCCTGCGGACCCTGGTCCGCGCGCACCTCAGGGCCACCCGCGAGGGCTGGCCGCCTCCCCCACGTCATCCCGACAGCCTGCTGGCGGCCGTCGAGCAGGCCGTCGACGCCTTCGCGGAGGGCTACGAACGCGCGCAGCGCCTGGCCGTGCGCCAGGAGGAGGCCGCGCGCCGGGAGTTCATCGACGACCTGCTGTACGGCCGCAGCGACCTGGGGCGGCTCGCCGAGCGGGCGGAGCGGTTCGGGCTGGTGCTGTCCCGCGCGCACGCCGTGGCCGTGGCCGAGGGGCCGGACGCCTACGACGACACCGACCCCGTGACCCGGCGCGTGGAGAGTGCGCTCATCACGCGCTTCGGTGACCGGAACATCCTGCTCACCACGAAGAACGGGCAGTTGGTCTGCATCGCGCCCGGCGACGACCGGGACGTCCTGCTGCACTTCGCCAAGCAGGCCCACGCCGCCACCGACGGCAGCCGGGTGGCCATCGGCCGGCCCCGCACCGGAGCGGGCGGCGTCGTGCACTCCTACGAGGAGGCGCTGAACAGCCTCCAGCTCGCCGAGCGTCTGGGCCTGGACGACCCCGTGGTGCACGCCGCCGACCTGCTCGTGTATCCGGTGCTGGCCCGTGACCGGCAGGCCATGGCCGATCTGGTGCTCGGTGCGCTGGGCCCGCTGCGGAGCGCCCGCGGCGGTGCGGAGCCGCTGCTGCGCACCCTCCAGGTGTACTTCGACGCCGGCTGCACCGCCGCCGAGGCGGCCCGGCGGCTGTCGCTCAGTGTGCGGGCGCTGACCTACCGGCTGGAGCGCATCCACCAGCTGACCGGCGCCAACCCGGCCGACCCCATGCACCGCTACACCCTGCAGACCGCGGTGATCGGCGCGCGCCTGCTGGGCTGGCCCGAACAGGAGATCTGACCGGCCCGCCGGTCACTTCCCACCGGTGAGGGACGCCTCGAGCGCGGCGACGTGCCGGGCCTCCGCCTCCTTGCGGACGGCGGCGAAGCGGCGGTCCACGATCCAGAGCGGCACGGCCCACAGCCCGCCCCACAGGCTGAAGGAGTCCACCACCCCGGTCTGCCGCAGCACGGTGTTGGTCAGGAGGCAGAGGATGCCGCAGGCGATCCAGGCGGCCGTGCGGTACCGGCCGAGGAAGCGGACGGGGGCGTTCCAGGGGCCGGACAGCGCCTCCAGGGTCGCGGCGCGCACGATGGCGTCGCGGTCCACGGTGTTCTCCGCCGGTGCCGCCGTGCCCTGCCGGAGGTCCGCGTCGAGGGTCCGGGCCTGCGCCTCGGTGTCGCGGCCGGCGACCACCACGGCGACCGCGCCCATCCTGAAGTCCTCCCAGTAACCGCGGTTCGCCCAGCGCTCGGCGGCGGCGACCTGCTGGGCCTGCGCGGACTGCGGCGCCAGTTCGTCGAGGCGCCGGACCAGGACACGGGCGCGGGCGGCCCGGCCGGGGTGGTCGAACCCGTCGGCGCGCAGGCACAGTTCGGCGTAGCCGGCGAGCAGCCCGAGGTGGTCGGCGTCGAGCGCGAGCCCGGCCCGGAACGCCTCCTCCGCGCGGTCGTCGTGGTCGTCGTCGTCCTCGGCCGCGTGTCCGAGAGCGAGCCAGCAGTACAGGTCGGGGTGAGGGCCGAGTTGGTCGATGCCTTCCTGGGCGGCGCGCCGCACGGCAGCGTTGCCCCCTGCTGTGAACAACTGCTCGCAGCGGTCCTGGTACGCGTCGACCGTGGCCATCGGGACTCCCCCTCGCCTTCCACCCGCGCGAGGTGGATCTCCTGTGCGCGGGGATCCTCGCAGGTCCGCGGCGATGTGACGATCAAGTAATGGTGACGGTCGGACCCGTGTGGTGAAGTGGGGATCATGACGACGAGTGACGCGATCGTGGTGCCCGAGCTGTACTCCGGTTATCCCGGGGTGGCTTTCGGCGGATACGTCGCCGGGGTGCTCGCGAGTGCGTGCGGGGCGGGGACGGTCCGGGTCGACTTCAGGGGGCCGGTGCCGGTCGAGAAGCCCGTCCGGCTGGCCGGGACGGGCGACGGCGGCGCGGAACTGGGCGAGGCGGAGCGGCCGCTGGCGACCGCGCGTCCGGCCGAGTCGGCGCTCGACGTGCCCGGGGCGCCGTCCTGGGAGGAGGCGTCGGCCGCGGCCGACCGGTTCCGGGCCGAGCCGCCGGAGGCGGTCGTCGACTGCTTCGGCTGCGGACTGCGCGCTCCGGAACAGGGTCTGCGGGTGTACTGCTCCCCGGTGCCGGGCCGCGATCTGGTCGCGACGGCCTGGACACCGTCCCCCGTGTTCGCCGGTCCCGACGGGCTGCTGCCCGACGCCCTGGTGTGGGGTGCCCTGGACTGTCCGGGGCACTGGGCGGGCCGTTTCCTGGGCACCCAGCGGCCGGGCGCGGTCACGGCCTCCCTGACGGGGACGATCCTGCGGCCGGTGACGGCGGGCGAGCCGTATGTGTCGTATGCGTGGATGCTGTCGGAGAGCGGCCGCAAGCACACGATGGGTGTGGCCCTGGCGACGGCCGGGGGCGAGCTGTGCGCGCTGTCGGAGGCCCTGTGGATCGACCCGAGGCCGGCCGCCTGAGCGTCAACCGCGCGGCTCCACCGCTGCCTTGGGCTGTTCGGCCTTGCCCAGTTCCGCGGTGAACTGGGCCCCCGCGAGCAGGGCCAGGTTGGACAGCCACAGCCAGATCAGGGAGACGACGACGCCGGCGAGGGAGCCGTACAGCCTGCTGTAGGTGCTCAGGGCCGAGGTGTAGAGGGCGAAGAGGCCGGAGACGGCGAGCCACAGCGCGGCGGCCAGGGCGCCACCGGGCAGGCTGCGGTGCCGCGTCCGGGCCTGGGCGGGGCCGGTGTGGAAGACGGTGACCACCAGCAGGGCCGCCAGGCACAGCAGCAGCGGCCAGCGCAGCAGGGTCCACGCCCAGGCGGCCATGACGTCGAGTGCGAGGGCCCGCCCGGCGGCCTCGGCGACAGGGCCGGACAGCATCAGCACCAGCGAGCTGAGCAGGAGCAGACCGAGCAGGGCGAAGGCCGTCAGCACGATGCGAGGGGCGGTGCGCCAGGGCGAGCGCCGGTCGGACACGCCGTGCATCCGGTGCAGGGCGCGCCGGAAGACGGCGAGGTAACTGCTCGCGGACCACAGCGCGCTCACCGCGCCCGCGCCCAGCAGCGTCCAGGCGGCGGTGCCGCTGCTCAGGGTGCGGGCGAGGGCGTCGTGCAGCTGGCCGCTCGCCTGTCCGGGGGCGTAGGCGGTGACGTGCCGGATGAAGTCCTCGGCGGTGTCGGGGCCGATCAGGCTGAACGCCACGACGGTGGCCATCAGCGCGGGCAGCAGGGCCAGGATGGCGTAGTAGGTGAGGGCGGCCGCGTAGTCGGAGATGTCGTCGCGCCACATCGACAGCGGGGTGCGGCGCAGGGCGGGCAGCCAGGTTTCCGGGACGCGGCGGGTGTGCGGCGCGGCGGCGGGGTGCGGGTCGGCGGACATGGCCTCGGGGGTGGTGGGGGCGGCGGGCACCGCCCGGGACGGGGTGGGGAGGTGCGGGGCGGGCCGACCGCCCGCACACGGCAGGGCGGTGGCGACTCGCTGTCGGTGCGAGGTCGCCACCGCCCTGCCGTGCCGGCGGGCCGGTCCGACGGGCGGACCGGCGTGGCTCAGCGATCAGATCCGGCCACCGGTGAGCCGGGTGATCGGACCGAGCGTGCGCCGCCCGGCGCGCCGCCCGGCCGCGTACGTGGACGCGCCGAGCACCGCGATGCCCGTGCCGACGCCGGCGGCGAGGGCCTTGCGGTTCGCGAGGACCGTCCATGCCGTCGTCGCGAGGGCGACGGCCTGACCGGAGGCGGCGACCACGGTCTTGCGGCCGGCCTCGGCCCGCTGGGCCGCGGACTTGGCGAGGGCGGAAGTGGCCTTGGCCGTCCGCTCGGCGGTGCCCGCGGCGGCTGACGCCGTGTCACCGGCCTTGTCCGCCGCCTTGTCCGCGGCCTTCGACGCCGGCGCGGTCGCCCGCGACGTGGCCCGACGAGCCTTGGTGGCCGTCTTCTTGGCGGTTGCGGAATCCTGGTTGGTGTCGTTGTTGGATGGGCTCATGGACACCGCGTTGCCGCTCCCCGCGGCAGCAAACATGTTCGACCATGAGCATCCGCGGAGAGGGCCGGGGGCGCGCCATGTCGTCGGTCCGCGACGGCTTTGTCACGGTCGGGGCACGCCTCGCCGTCCGCTCTGGCCACGCGACCGCGACGGCCGAAAATGAGTCTCTGAGCCCAGGACACGGCCGCCGTACGACGGCCGGGGCTCCGGTGCGGCGGCGAGCAGGTCCGCCGGCGCCGACAGGCGGCCTGGGGGGACGCGCATGAGTACATGGGAAGTGCCCGGATACACCGGGTCCTTGGAGCTCGGGTCGGGGGCGAGCGGGCGGGTCGTGCTGGCCGTCCACGAGGAGACCGGTGTCCCGGTCGCGGTGAAGTACCTCAGCGAGTCCCTGCGCACGCGGCCGGGTTTCGTGCACGACTTCCGCGCCGAGGCACGGCTGCTGGGCGGGCTGGAGAGCCCGTACGTCACCGGGCTGTACGAGTACGTGGAGAGCCCGCAGGGCGCCGCCATCGTGATGGAGCTGGTGGACGGCGTCTCGCTGCGAAGCCTCCTGAGCCGTGAGGGCCCCCTGACGCCCGAGGCCGCGCTGGCCGTCCTCAAGGGCTCCCTGCTCGGGCTGGCCGACGCGCACGGCGTCGGGGTCGTCCACCGCGACTACAAGCCCGAGAACGTGCTCGTGCTGCCGGACGGGACGTCCAAGCTGGTCGACTTCGGCATCGCCGTGGACGCGGGCACCGACGCCGGGGTGGCGGGCACCCCGTCGTACATGGCGCCGGAGCAGTGGACCGGCGCGCCCGCCTCCCCCGCCGCCGACGTGTACGCGGCGACCGCCACCTTCTTCGAGTGCCTCACGGGCCGCAAGCCGTACGCGGGCGACAACATCGCCGAACTGGCGCTGCGGCACGTCGAGGCGCCCGTGCCGGCGGAGGAGGCGCCCGAGCCGGTACGGGAGCTGGTGCGCCGCGGGCTGGCCAAGGACCCGGCGCGACGCCCCGCGCGGGCCGCGGAGTTCGTCCGCGAGCTCGAGGCGGTCGCGGGTGCCGCGTACGGGGCGGACTGGGAGGAGCGCGGCCGGGACCGGCTCGCGGCGCTGGTCGCCCTGCTGCCCCTGCTGCTGCCCTCGGCCCGGGGCGGCGCGCGCGGCACCACGGACGTCGCGCGCACGGTGCTTGGCCCGCCGCCCGGCCCGAGCCCCGTGCGGGCGTGGCTGCCCGGCCGGGCCGGGCTGCTGGCGTCGGCCGCCGCCGTGCTGCTCGGGGTGCTCCTGACCTACGGGGTCCCGTTCGCCCCGGACAACGCCGCGCGCGACACGGCCCGGGCCGTCGCCACGACCGGCGCCCGGCCCGGCGCGCCGGCGGACGGACCCGGCACGCCGAGCCCGTCCGCCTCCTCGTCCGGATCGCCCTCGGTCTCGTCCTCGCCGAACGTCTCGCCCACCCCGACGGCCACCGACGGCGCCAGTGCCCCGACCACCGACTCCCCCACCGGCACGGGGAGTTCGGGGACCACGGCACCCGGGGACACGGGTGGCACGGCGACGCCCACGACGGACGCGCCGCCCACGACACCCACCGCGCCCGCCGTGAAGGACGTGGCGGTGTCCGGCTTCACGCAGACCGGCCCGACGACGGCCACGGCGACCGTCGTCGTCACCACGGACGGCACCGGCCCGGTCTCCGTCACCGTCTCCTGGTCCACGGGCAACCTCGCCGGGCTGCCCGGCTCCGCCGACGGCGCGGCCCAGACCCTCACCCGCAGCGGTGCCACCCAGTACACGATCCCGGTCGACCACACCTTCCAGAACCGGGGCTGCTACTGGTTCGTACAGGCGGCGACCGATCCCGCCGCCGCGGGCGGGACGGCCACCCAGCAGCTCCTGACCCGGCAGTGTGACCTCCGATGAGCGCGCCCGACGACCGGACGGCCGGCCTCGGCCCGCGCCGCGTGGAGCCCTCGGAGGACACCGGCTACAGCGCCACCGTGCTCGGCAGCCACTGGATCCAGCGCCCCGGACCGGACGCCGACGGCACCCTCGTCGCGCCGGCGCCGCGACCCGACCGCGTCGAGGGCACGGTGCTGCGCTTCGGCCCCGGCGTCACCGCCGCCGTCGCCCATCGCACCCACCGCACGCTGCCCGCACTGCCAGCCACCCCGACACCGGCACCCCGGCGGCTGCGCCGCCACACCCTGCCCGTGCTGGTGGTGCTGTGCGTCCTCGCCTTCCTGGCCTGGCAGCGGCTCGGGCCGTCCGTCCAGGTGCGCTCGGTCGCGGTCACCGCCCGGCCCGCGGTGCTCCCGTGCGACGGCACCGCCGACGTCGTCGCGCGGGTGGAGACGGACGGCCGTCCGGGCACCCTCACCTACCGGTGGACCCGCAGCGACGGCACGGCTTCCGGGGTGCTGCGCGAGGTGGTGGCCCGCGACCAGCGGCAGGCACGCCTCACGTTGCGCTGGACGTTCGAGGGCCAGGGCCGCCACGCGGCCCGGGCCGAGGTGGAGATCCTGTCGCCCGCCCATCTGACGGCGAACGCGCGGTTCACCTACGACTGCGGCTGAACTCCCCCGTGGACGGGGCAAAGCCGCAGTTCGCGCGGTGACACGCGGGCCGTGGTGAGCCGCGCGTGCCTCATGCCGGTGCGGTGGGTGCCGTGGTGACGGAGCGACAGAGTGCTGCGCGAGGTCTGGACAGCCGTCCGAAGGGCGTGTTGTCATTCCGCTGTCGCAAGATTTTCCAACGTTGAAAGAGCCGCCCCGACCGCGTCCGTGCCGGTCCTGCGACCCACCCGTGCACGTGCCGACCGGCACCGGTCCGCGGCCTCCGTGCGAGGAAAGGTTCGATGACAAGACAACACACCCGCCCCCGAGCCAGAGTGTGGGCGCTGCTGGCCGCGGCCGCCCTCGTCGTCCCCCCGAGCGGCCTGGCCGCCACGGCGTCGGCGGCGGAGTCGGCCGGCAGCGCTCAGGCCCCCTCCGCCGAGGCGTCCGACGTCGTCGTGCACGGACTGAAGGGCGAGTACTTCGCCATGTCCGAGCCCGGCGCCCGTGACTTCGCGCGGCTCGGCGGCACACTCCTCGAGCCGCAGATCAACTTCTCGGGCCTCACCAGCACGTTCCAGGAGCTGACCGGCCGGACGGAGCACACCACCGCCCGCTGGACCGGGCAGATCGAGGCGCCGGCGACCGGCGACTACACCTTCTACGCCATCGGCGACAACGGCTTCCGGCTCCTCATCGACGGCGAGCCGGTCATCGACCACTGGGAGCCCGACTGGGACAAGGAGCAGACCAGCGCCAAGATCCACCTGAACGCCGGGGAGAAGCACGACTTCCGGCTGGAGATGTTCCAGGACTTCGGCGGCGCCAACATGTTCCTGCGCTGGTCCGGCCCCGGCATCGCGAAGCAGCTCGTGCCCATGTCGGCGTTCACCCCGCCCGAGGGCTTCGAGGTCTACCCGGTGGAGCTGACCGTGGGGGCGGACGGCCGCACACTGCGCGCCCGCTTCGAGGGCAGGGTCGGTGACCTGCGCGCGGTCAAGGACCACCTGAAGGTCGAGGCCGACACGACGGCCATGCCCCTGAAGTCGGTGGCCACGGCCCCCGGCGACCGCAACTCCCTGGTCGTGACGCTCGCCGAGCCCATCCAGAAGGCCCAGCAGGTGCGCGTGAGTTACGACGGCGAGGGCGGTCTGACCTCGGGCGGCGAGACCGTGCCGAAGGTGATCCGGTACGCCGAGAACGCCTCCACGCACCGGCTCACCACCAAGTGGGGCGACAAGGTCGACAAGAAGAACCCGCTGCCGGAGTACCCGCGCCCGCAGCAGGTCCGCTCCAAGTGGAAGAACCTCAACGGCACCTGGCAGTTCAGCGGTGCCAAGGCCGGTGAGCAGCCGGCGTTCGGCAAGGACCTGCGCGAGAAGATCGTCGTGCCGTATCCGGTGGAGTCGCAGCTCTCCGGGCTGGAGCGGCACGAGGACCACATGTTCTACCGCCGCACGATCACCGTCCCGAAGGACTGGAAGGTCGGCAAGAGCGGCAAGGACAACCGGCTGAAGCTGAACTTCGGCGCGGTCGACTACCAGGCGCGGGTCTACGTCAACGGCACGAAGGTCGCCGAACACACCGGCGGGTACGACGCGTTCAGCGCCGACATCACCGACGCGCTCAAGGGCTCGGGACCCCAGGAGATCGTGGTCGCGGTCACCGACACCGGTGGCCGGAACCAGCCGATGGGCAAGCAGTCCACGAATCCGGGCGGCATCTTCTACACCCAGTCGTCGGGCATCTGGCAGACGGTGTGGATGGAACCGGTCGCGAAGGCGTCGATCGATAACGTTGTCTCGACCCCGGACATCGACTCCGGCACCCTCGCGGTGACGGTGGAGTCGGCCCAGGCGTCGGCGGGCGCCCGGGTCGAGGCCGTGGCGCGGGACAAGCGCGGCAAGGTCGTCGGCAAGGTCAGCGGGCCGGCGGGCAGGCAGCTGCGGCTGCCGGTGGCGAACCAGCACCTGTGGAGCCCGGACGACCCGTACCTGTACGACCTGGACGTCACGCTCACCGACGGCAAGTCGAAGGACAAGGTGAGCGGTTACTTCGGTATGCGCGAGATCGGCGTGGCGAAGGTCGGCGGCTTCCAGAAGCTGGTGCTGAACGGCAAGCCGGTCTTCTCCCTCGCCACCCTCGACCAGGGCTTCTGGCCCGACGGCCTGTACACGGCCCCCAGTGACGAGGCGCTCGCGTTCGACCTGAAGGCGCACAAGGAGCTCGGCTTCAACGCGGTGCGCAAGCACATCAAGGTGGAACCGGCGCGCTGGTTCTACCACGCGGACCGGCTCGGCCTGCTGGTCTGGCAGGACTTCGTCTCCGGCGACCTGACCGATGAGACCGGGCGGACCGCCTTCGTCGACCAGGGCCGCGAGATCATGCGGGAGCACCACAACGCGCCCTCCGTGATCGGCTGGATCGTCTTCAACGAGGGTTGGGGCGAGTGGGACCGCACCGAGACCGGCAAGATCACCGAGGCGGTCAAGGAGGCCGACCCGTCCCGCGTCGTCAACGCCCACAGCGGTGTGAACTGCTGCAACTCCAAGGGTGACTCGGGCAAGGGCGACATCATCGACCACCACGACTACAACAACGAGGACCCGCCGTTCCCCGACGCGAAGCGCGCGGCGATGGACGGCGAGCACGGCGGCTTCACGCTGCGCTCCCCCGGGCACATGTGGCCGGGCGCCCCGACCGTGATCTACAGCGGCGTCGACACCAAGGAGGCGCTGACCCGCAAGTACGTGGAGAACACGGAGAAGTTCTACCTGGACCAGGCCGCGGCCGAGCTGTCCGGCTCGATCTACACGCAGATCACGGACCTGGAGAACGAGCTCAACGGTCTCTACACGTACGACCGCCGGGAGATCAAGGTCGATCCGGCGCGGGTCCGTGAGATCAACCGCAAGGTCATCGCCGCCGGCGCCTCGGCGGGCGACCAGCTCCCGCTGAAGGGCGGCGGGTCCTGGTCCCTCGACGAGGGCTCCGGGACCACGGCGAAGGACGCCGGCCCGAACAAGAAGCCGCTCACGCTGAGCGAGGGCACGAGCTGGACGCCGGGCGTCAGCGGCAGCGCGCTGAAGTTCGACGGCAAGGGGCAGTACGCGCAGACCGCCGGGCCGGTGCTCGACACCACAGGCAGCTACACCGTGTCCGCGTGGGTGCGGCTGGACGAGCTGCCGGGCAACTACGCCACGGCGGTCAGCCAGGACACCCGGCGCCAGGCCAGCCCGTTCTATCTCCAGTACGGGCAGGGGGCGTTCGCGTTCAGCACCCCGGGGGAGAACCGCGCCCGGCTGGTGACGACCCCGGAGAAGGGCCGCTGGTACCACCTGGTCGGCGTCCGCGACGGCTCCGACAACACGATCACGCTGTACGTCGACGGGAAGCGGGCGGCGTCCGCGACCGGCGGTGCGGCCTACCCGAGCACCGGTTCCCTCGCGGTCGGCCGGGCCCAGTGGGGCGGCAACGACACCGACTTCTGGAACGGTGCCGTCGACGAGGTCCACGCGTTCGACAAGGCGCTCACCGCCGAGGAGGTGAGCGCGCTCTACACGGACGAGAAGCCGTAGCGGTCCGGAGCACACCGGCGGCCCCGGCGGGAGCGTTTCCCGCCGGGGCCGTCCGGTGTCTCAGGGCAGTGGGGTGCGGTGCAGGGAGATCAGCAGGCGCCAGACGCGGTGGGCGGTCTCGTCCGGGCCGCCGGGGACGAGGCCGTGCAGCCAGTCGGCGAGGACCCCGGTGAAGGCCGAGGCGACGGCGGAGGCGACGAGGTCCGGCTCGGGCGCGCCGGCGAGGGCGCGTTCGGCACGGCTGCGGGCGCGCAGGTCCTGGTGGAGCCGCCGGCCCAGGGGTCCTCCGCCGCCGGGGCTGAGCAGTTCCCGGTGGAGCCCGGCGTGGGTGGTGAGTCCGGCGAAGAAGCCGAGGAGTGCGGGCGGTGGTGAGGCGGGGTCGGGGGTGCCGCGCCAGGCGTGCAGGGCGTCCACCGCGTCGCCCACCACGTCCGCGCACGCGTCCACCGCGAGTGCCTCGAGGTCGGAGTAGTGGACGTAGAAGGTGGCCCGGCCGACCCCGGCCCGCCGTACGAGGGCGGCCACACTGACCTCGGCCAGCGGCTGTTCGGCGCAGGCGTCCAGGAGGGCGCGGCGGAGCCTGGCGCGGGTGCGGACGGCGCGGGCGTCGCCTTCGGGGCCGGTCACCGGGCGAGGAGGACCGCGGTGAGCGCGAGGGCGCCGGGCAGTGCCTGGGCGAGCAGGATGCGGCGGTTGGCGGTGGCGCCTCCGTACACGCCGGCGACGACGACGCAGACGAGGAAGAACACCCGGGCCTGGAACCCGGTCGGGTCGTCGGCGATGAGGCCCCAGACCAGGCCGGCGGCCAGGAACCCGTTGTAGAGGCCCTGGTTGGCGGCCAGGGGCGCGCTGGCGCGGGCGAGTTCGGCGTCGAAGCCGGACAGCTCGCGGCCGGGCCGCTTCTCCCAGAGGAACATCTCCAGCACCAGGATGTAGGCGTGCAGTGCCGCCACCAGCGCGACCAGAACGCTCGCCGTCGTCTCCATCGATGACCCCACCCCTCGCGGAACTTTCCTGGACAGATGTCCAGCATACATGGACACCTGTCCAGGATCGGACGGGTGGTCGGCTACCGGGTGATCACGGTGCCCAGGGCGCCTCCACCGCCCAGGTCGTGTCCTGGGTGAAGAGGGCCGGGTTGTCCCAGGTGTGGGTGCCGCCCGGCGTGGCCAGCCAGAGTTCCGCGTTGTAGTGACGCAGATACTGCTCCGGGAAGTTGTAGGCGGACAGCCGTACGCCGCCGTCGGCGCCCCGGACCGGGCAGAAGGTGGCGTCGGCCCGGTACAGGTCGCCGCTGCCGGCCTCCTTGTAGACGCGGTACTCCCGGTGCCGCAGGTACTGGCCGGGGTAGTTGCGCGACTCGAAGCTGTAGCAGGTGCTGTTGGCGAGTCCGGGGACGATCCGCCAGGTGGCGTCGTTCTTCAGCAGGGCGGTGCTGCCGGCGTTCACCACCTCGGTGAAGACGGCGCCGTCCTTGTGGCGCATGTACCGGTCGGTGTAGCCGGGCGTGGTGACCCGCAGGGACCGGTACTGGTCGACGGGCAGGGTGAGCGGGGCCGTCGACCCGCGCGAGGCGTCGATCAGGGCACGGTTGGCGGCCCGTACCCGCGCCTCGTCGACCTTGACCACCTGACGGTCGTAGGTGAGCAGGCCGTTGACCTCGTTCTCGACGTCCGTGATCTCGGTGTAGACCGACGCGGACAGGCCGCGGGGCATCCGGACCTCGCGGATCGCGTCGATCAGCCCCACGAACCGGTTGTTCAGATGGGCGAGGTCGGGCTGGTCCTCGTAGCTGAACCCGCCGCCCGGGTACCACTCGTGGCCGGCGACCCTGAAGCCCAGGCCGCCGAACTCGCCGAGGACGGCGGCGCGGGTGGCGCTGGGCACGGTGGTGCCGGGGCCGACGTACACGTGGTGGTCGACGACGTCACCGTTGCCACCGTCGACGGCACCGCAGCAGTTGACGGGCCGCTCATGTTGTCGACGAGGCGGGAGGGGTCGTACGCCTTGACCTTGTCTGCGAGCCGGGCCTGGTCGTACTGGCCCCAGCCCTCGTTCTGGTTGACCCACAGGACGAGCGACGGGGAGCTGCGGTGCTGGTCGATGATCCGGTCGTACTCGGCCTCCCACTGGGTGCGGGCGGCGGCGTCGGGGGTGCGCTCCATGGACGGCATGTCCTGCCAGACCAGCAGCCCCAGGCGGTCGGCCCAGTAGAACCAGCGCTGCGGTTCGACCTTGATGTGCTTGCGGACCATGTTGAAGCCGAGGTCCTTGTGTTTCTGCAGATCGTGGCGCAGGGCCGCGTCGGTGGGCGCGGTGTAGATGCCGTCGGGCCAGTAGCCCTGGTCGAGCGGGCCGGTCTGGAAGACGAACTTCCCGTTCAGCACCGGGCGTTGGTGTCCGCCGACGCTCGCGAGGGCGATGGTGCGCATACCGGTTTAGCTGCCGACCGAGTCGACGGTGGTGCCAGCCGGACAGCAGGTCGGCCCTGACGTCGTAGAGGAAGGGGTCCTCCGGGGTCCACAGGTGCGGGTTTCGGGACCGGCACGGTGAACTCGTGCCGACCGGGCCGGTGGCGGTGCCGACGGTGGTGCCGCCGGTGGAGACGGTGACGCGGGCCTGGTGGCCGTTCGTCCCGGTGCCGCGGACGGTGACCTTGAGGCGGTTGTTCGCCGGGTCCGGCACCAGGTCGAGGCGGCTGACGTACGCGGGGGCCGTGGGTTCCAGCCACACGGTCTGCCAGATCCCGGACGCCGCGGTGTAGAGGATGCCGCCGCCGGGGTGCGGGGCGACGTCACGGATGCGCTGCTTGCCGATGGCCTGGGTGCCTGTCTCGGTGGGGTCCAGACGGAGACGACGAGGGTTTTGGTGCCGGTCGTGAGCAGGTCGGTGATGTCGTGGGAGAAGGCGTCGTAGCCGCCGCTGTGGACGGCGCCGTCCTGCCGGCCGTTGACCCAGACGGTCTACGCCAGTCGCTGGCGCCGAAGTTGAGCTGGACGCGGCGCCGTTCAGTTCGACGGGACGGTGAACGTGCGCTTGTACCAGAGCTTGTCGTTCTGGTGATCCTGCGGTGGATGCCGGAGACGCGGACTCGGCGGCGAAGGGGACCCGGATCTGCTCGGGGAACGTGGCGGCTGTCCGGCGTTTCGCCGAGGTGACGGCGAAGTCCCAGATGCCGTTGAGGTTGGCCCGTCGGGGCGGGTCAGCTGCGGGCGGGGTAATTCCGGCAGCGGTTGTCGACGGGACCTGTCGGTCCACCGGGGTGTCATGGGGTGACGGTTTCGGGGTCCACGCCTCAGGTGCGGCGGCCGCGGATCCGGTGGCCGTCACCACCGTGCCGGCGGCCAGGGCGAACACCGCGAGCGCGGTGGTCGCCCACCGCGCTCGCCGTCTCGGCCAGCCGAACCTCCGCCGGCCTGCGGGTACTCGACGCATCGTGCCTCCTTGCTTCGTGGGGTTGCGGAGACGTGCGCGTGCCAGGGGGTGTTCGACCCCCCGAACCCGAGCCCTGCGGAGGCCCGGATCCGTCACATGAGTTGCCGCCGACGGCCCAGCCAGGTCTGGGCGATGACGACGACGGCCAGGAAGGCGCCGCTGACCACCTGCTGGTAGGAGGAGTCGAGGGAGCCGATCTGGTTGATGACGTTCTGGATGACCTTCAGCAGCAGGACACCGACCAGGGAGCCGCTGACGTAGCCGAGGCCGCCGGTCAGGAGCGTGCCGCCGATGACCACGGCGGAGATGGCCTCCAGTTCCATGCCGTTGCCGAGGATGGTGACGCCGGACGCGAGCCAGGCGGCGTTGAGCGCGCCCGCGAGGCCCGCGAGCAGCCCGGACAGCGTGTAGACGAGGATCTTCGTCCGGGCCACCGGGGCGCCCATCAGGGCCGCCGCGTCCTCGTTGCCGCCGACCGCGTACACGTGCTGGCCGAACCGGGTGCGGCGCAGCACGACGGCGCCGGCGACGAACAGGGCGAGGGTGATCCAGACCGGGTTGCCGAGGCCGAGGGTGGTGCCCTGCCCGAGTTCGGCGAGGACGGAGCCCTTGCCGATGAGGAAGGTGTCCGCGCCCTCGTCGGTGATGGCCAGCAGCAGACCGCGCGCGCCGAGCATGGCCGCGAGGGTCACGATGAACGGGGCGAGCCGGGACTTCGCGACCAGCAGGCCGTTGACGACACCGATCAGCCCGCACACCAGCAGGGGCAGCAGCAGCGCCACGAGGGTGCCGTGGCGTGATCCCCAGGCGGCGAGGACGCCGCCGAGGGCGAACAGCGAGCCCACGGACAGGTCGATGCCGCCGGTGATGATGACGAAGGTCATGCCGAGCGCGACGATCGCCAGGAAGGCCGAACTGGTCGCCATGTTGCTGACGTTGTCGCCGGTGGCGAAGGAGTCGAAGGAGAACGACGCCACCAGGGAGACGATCACCAGGACGGCGAGTGCGCCGTGCTGCTGGATCAGGGCGCTCAGCCGTTCGGAGCGGGCGGAGCCGGCCGGCTCGCTCTCCCCCGCCGGTTCGTTGCTCGCGGTGGTCACGGGTACGTCCGCTTTCGTGACGGTCATCGCTTCCCCCGTCCCCGTGCCGCGTACACCGCGGCGACGATCACTATGGCCTGGGCGATCTGGGTCCAGGAGGGCGGCAGATCGTGCTTGATGAGGGTGGCGGTGAGGAGCTGGATGAGGACGGCTCCGGCCACGGTGCCGGCGATGTTGACCCGGCCGCCGGTCAGCGGGGTGCCGCCGACGACGACGGCGGTGATGGCCGACAGTTCCATGAGGTTGCCGAGCGACGTCGGGTCGCTGGCCTGGAGGCGGGCGGTGGCGAGCACCCCGGCCACGGCGGCCAGCAGCGCCGACGCGATGTACACGAGGATCAGCACGCGGCGCACCGGCAGTCCGGCGAGCTGCGCGGCGGGCCGGCTGTCGCCGATGGCGAGGAGCTGACGGCCGAAGGTGGTGCGGCGCACCACGAAGGCGACCAGCAGGGCCAGGACGGCGGCGATCAGGATGAGGTAGGGGACGCCGGCGATGTCACCCGAACCGAGGGAGGCCAGCGACGGGTTGCGCAGGTCCTTCAGCTGGGGCAGCAGCACGAGGGCGATGCCTCGGCCGCCGACCATGAGGGCCAGGGTGGCGACGATCGGCTGGACGCCGACGAGGGCGACGAGCGCTCCGTTGGCCAGGCCGACCGCAGCGGCGAACAGCGCGACCACGAGCAGCGCGGGCAGCAGCCCGTAGCCGAGGTAGAGCGCGGTGACGGACGCGGCCAGCGCCATGACGGCGCCGACGGACAGGTCGACGCCCTCCGTGCCGATGACCAGGGCCATGCCGAGGGCGACGATGATGACGGGGGCGACCTGGACGGCCTGGGTGCGGAAGTTCTCCGCCGAGAGGAAGTGCGGGGTGATGACGGTGTTCACCACGAGCAGGGCGGCGACGCCGGCGTAGACGCCGTAGGTCTGCAGCCACTGCAGCACCCGGGTGCGGTCCAGCGGGGCGGTGCGCAGGGTGGCCTCAGCCATCGCTCGCCACCTCCTTCGCTACCGGCTCCGGGCGTGCGTCCCCGGCGATGGTGCGCATGAGCTTGTCCTCGGTGACGTCGTCGCCGGTGAGTTCGCCGACGACGGCGCCGTCCTTCAGTACGACCACGCGGTCGGACCCTTCGATCAGTTCCTCCAGGTCGGAGGAGATGAGCAGGACGCCCAGGCCGTCGGCGGCCAGTTCGTCCACCAGTTTCTGCACCTCGGCCTTGGCGCCGACGTCGATGCCACGGGTGGGCTCGTCGAGCAGCAGCACCTTGGGGTTCATGGCGAGCCAGCGGGCGAGCAGCACCTTCTGCTGGTTGCCGCCGGACAGTTCGCCGACCTTCTGGTGCGGTGAGGACGCCTTGATCCGCAGCCGCTTCATGAAGGTGTCGACGACACTGTCGACCTTGGCCTCGGAGACGAGGCCGAAGCGGGACAGGCGGGGCAGGACGGCGAGCGCGATGTTCTCCCGGACCGACAGGCCGGGGACGATGCCCTCGCTCTTGCGGTCCTCGGGCAGCAGGCTGATGCCCGCGCGGATCGCGGCCGGCGCCGAACCGCCGCGCAGCGGTGTTCCGGCGACCGTGACCCGGCCCGAACGGACGGCCAGCGCGCCGGAGATGGCCTTGGCGGTCTCCGTACGTCCGGAGCCGAGCAGTCCGCCGAGGCCGACGACCTCGCCGGGCCGGATGCTCAGGGACACGTCGTGCAGTTTGTGCGGCACCGTCAGTCCGGCGGCGTCCAGCACCGGTTCGCTGTCGGCGGCGTGGTGCTCGCCGGTGAACTTGGTGAGGCCCTCCTCGCGGACCTCGCCGAGGTCGCGGCCGAGCATGGTGGAGACCAGGGAGAGCCGGTCGAGGTCGGCCAGCTTCCCGTGGTGGACGCGCCGGCCGTCGCGGAGCACGGTGACGGTGCTGCACACGGCGTACAGCTCGTCGAGACGGTGGCTGACGTAGACGACGGCGATGCCCGCGTCGCGCAGCCGCCGGATCACCGTGAACAGGGTCTCCACCTCGCGGGGTTCGAGCGAGGAGGTCGGCTCGTCCATGATGACGATGCGGGCGTCGGTGGCCACGGCGCGGGCCAGGGCCACCATCTGCTGGGCGCCGACACCGAGGGTGCGCAGCGGCCGGCGGACGTCGACGTGGACGCCGTACCCGGCGAGGATCTCCTCGGCCTCCCGGTTCATCCGGGCGACGTCCAGGACGCCGAAGCGGTTGCGGGGTTCGCGGCCCAGGAAGAGGTTGCGGGCCACGCTGAGCAGCGGGATGAGGTTGACCTCTTGGTAGATGGTCGAGATGCCCGCCTTCTGCGCGTCCAGCGGGGTCGCGAAGGAGACCGTGTCGCCCTGGAACGTGATCTCGCCGGCGTCCGGGCGGTACACGCCGGTGAGGAGCTTGATGAGGGTCGATTTGCCGGCGCCGTTCTCGCCGATCAGGGCGTGGACCTCGCCTGCGTGCAGGGTGAGGTCCACGTCGTCCAGGGCCCGGACGCCGGGGAAGGTCTTGCTCAGTCCGCGGACGGCGAGGACTTCGGCGGGGGGTGCCACCTGTGCCTCCAGGTAGTGAAGGGCGGATCGTGGTGAGGGGGAGGCGAGGGGGGCACGGTGGCCCGTGCCCCCGGATGGATCAGTACGCCTTGGCGATGTCCGTCTTGGCGTTGTCCGCGGTGTAGGCGCTGTCCTGGATGATGATGTCCTGGGGGACGTCCTTGCCCTGGGTGAAGGTGTCCAGGGTCTGGAAGGCCAGCGGGCCGAAGCGGGGGTTGGACTCGATGACGCCGCTGATCCAGCCGTCCACGATGCCCTGGACGGCGTTGCGGGTGCCGTCGACGGTCACGATCTTGACGTCGCCGGCCTTCTTGCCGGCGCCCTTGAGCGCGGCGACCGCGCCGAGGCCCATCTCGTCGTTCTCGGCGTAGATGCCCTTGATGCCGGGCTTGGACTGGATGAGCTGCTCGGTGACCTGCTGGCCCTTCTCTCGGGCGAAGTCACCGGTCTGCTCGAACACCACCTTCAGGCCGGGGGCCTTGGCGGCGATCTGGTCCTTGAAGCCCTTGGTGCGCTCAGTGGTGACGTTGTTCCCGGCGGAGCCGAGGAGGATGGCGACCTCGCCCTTGCCGCCGGTCGCCTCGATCATCTGGTCGGCGGCGCGCTTGCCCTGCTCGACGAAGTCGGAGGCGATGAAGGAGACGTAGTCCTTGCAGGCGGTGGCGTTGATCTTGCGGTCGATCGTGACGATCGGGACCTTCTTGGCGGCGGCGGCCTGGAGCACCGGGTCCCAGCCGTCGGAGTTGAGCGGGGCGATGACGAGCAGGTCGGCGCCCTTGGCGAGCAGATCCTGGACGTCGCTGATCTGCTTGGAGAACTGCGACTGGGCGTTGGCCGTCAGCAGCTTGACGCCCCGCTTCTTCGCCTCGTCCTTGATGGACTGGGTCTCGGCGATGCGGAACGGGTTGGCCTCCTTCTCCGACTGGGAGAAGCCGATGGTCGCGTTCTTCAGGTCGATCTTCTTCGCGCCGTAGGCGTCGATGGCGCAGGACTTGCTGCCCGGCTTCGGCGTGACGACCTTCTGTTCGGCGCCCGCGGCGGCCGGGGACTTCGTGTCCTTCGACGCGTCGTCCTCCGACTTCGCGCAGGCGCCGGCGGTCAAGACCACCGCGGCGGCCAGGGCCACGACCCCGGGGCGGGCGAAGAGGCGAGGACGGTGAGTGGTGCGCTGCATGGTGACCCCGATCCGGGCGACGCTGAAAGGGAACTGGGGAGTCGACGCAGGTGAGGAAACGGTGCCTCTCCCCCGGCGGGCAACGTTGTCCGGCCCGCCGCAAGAGGTTTTTACATCGTTGGAAGGACGCTGTAAACCCCTTGTGCACAGAGCTGTGCGCCCGACACGGGAAAGCGCGGGGCGCGTCACGGCACGACGACGGGCCGACGCGCGCGTGGAACGGCAGACACCGCCACGACGCGTCGGCCGAGCAGGGGGACACGGGCGCGCCCGCCCGTCAGCTCTCGGTGGCGCCCTCCCGGGCCGCGCGTCCGAGCGTGCTCTCCCGGGCGACCAGGCGGTAGTCCGCCCAGACGCGCCGGGGTTCGGGCGCCTCACCGCCCAGGCGCGCCAGGACCGACTCGACGGCAAGCCGCCCGATGGCCTCCTTGTCCGGCGACACGGAGGTCAGCGTGACCGCGCCGAAGCGCCCCTCGACGACGTCGTCGAAGCCGACGACCGCCGTGTCCTCGGGCACGCGCAGCCCGCGCTCGTACAGCACGCGCATGGCGCCGATCGCCATCAGGTCGTTGTAGGCGAAGATCGCGTCGGGCCGGCGGCCCGCGTCGAGGATGCGGGTCATCGCCGCCGCGCCGTCCGCGTGGCCCCAGCCCTCGGTGGCGGCCACCAGCCCGTCGTCGGCGGGGAGTCCGGCGGCGGTCAGCTCCTCGCGCCAGCCGCGCACCCGCAGCTGGGCGGTCTCGCTGCGGCCCCGCCGGGCCCCGATGAAGGCGATCTCCCGGCGTCCGAGGTCGAGGAGGTGCCGGACGGCGGCACGTGCGGCGGCCACGTTGTCGATGGCGATGTGGTCGTACGGCAGCTCGTAGTCGCGTTCGCCGAGGAGGACCAGCGGGACGTTCTCCGCGCGGTCGCGCAGGTCCTCCTGCTCCAGCTCGATGGGGCTGAGGATGAGGCCGTCGATGACACGGGCCCGGAAGCCCTGGCTGACCAGCACCTCCTGTTCGCGGTGTCCGCCGGTGTGGTCGAGGAGCACGATGTAGTCGTGGGCGGCGGCCGCGTCGATGACGGCGGCGGCCAGTTCGGCGAAGTAGGGGTTGCCGAGTTCGGGCAGGGCGAGGGCGATGATGCCCGTGCGCCCCTTGCGCAGATGACGGGCGGCCAGATTGGGCCGGTAGCCCAGCGCGTCGATGGACCGCTGCACGCGTTCGCGCATGGCGGGGGTGACGTGCTGGTAGTTGTTCACCACGTTGGAGACGGTCTTGATGGACACTCCTGCGTGGGCGGCGACGTCCTTGAGGCTGACCCGCACGGCATTCCTTTCAGAGCGGCCCGACTCGGGTGGTCGGTGCGGGTACGGTGTCGTCACCGTGCGCCTGGCGCCGAGTCCCTGCTGGATGTTTACAACGTTATACAGGCACGTTATACAGGCGACGTCCGCGCACTGACAAGGAGTTGTACGGGCCGACGGCGCGATGATGCCACGCCCGGCACACGCGGGACCGAGGGGGCGCGTCCGGGGCGGGCAAGCGCTTGCCGTCACACGGGGTCACATACGGGCGCGCGCACGTCTGGGACGGTTCAGCGGGTGGGCCGGCGGCCGCTGCGCCGGATGCGCAGGCCGACGTAGAGGAAGGCGACGACCGCCAGGAGCACGCCGATGAGCAGCAGATAGAACAGGCCCTTGGCGAGGACCCCGATGAAGCCCAGCACGACGGCCACGAGGAGCAGGAACAGGAACAGTGCCATGGCGGCCTCCCCTGGATCGTGCCGTCAGCGGCGGGCCAGCCGCCGTTCGCCGGCGGCCCCGGGCTGGTAGCTCAGCTCGTAGTGGGCGAAGACGGCCTTCTCGTCCTCGGCGGGCAGGACGCCGTCCATGTCGATCGACGGGGCGTCCTTGACCAGGTTCTTCGGGTACGCGACCTTCAGGTACCCCGGACCGACCGTCGCCCCCACCAGGGGGACGAACACCAGGCGGTGCCGGGTCGGCATGCCGACCGTGACGGTGGCGAAATGGGGGGCGTCGGTCGCCGTGTCCACGTAGACCGACTCCAGCTTGCCGATCCTGCGCGCCTCCTCGTCGACCACGTCGTGGCCGCGCCACTCCCGGATGTCACCGGCCTCGAACATCGGGATCCTCCGCTCGTCGTTCCTTCGGTTCGCGTACCCCGTCCGGGGCTCTCTTCACGGTGCCACCGGGAGGACGACGGGGCACCTTCGCCGCCGGGCGGCCGGGGACCGCTCCCCCGGCCGCCCGGCCTTCCCTCTCGCGGTCAGCCGCGGGCCCGGAAGTCCCAGGTGCCGTGCACGACCCGGTGGACCGCGAAGCCCCGGTCCATCCGCAGGTACCGGGCCCCCGCGGCGCCGTCACGTCGTCCGGGCCGCCCGCCGGGACGTGGACCTCGGCGACCGCACCGACCGGCACCTCCACCTCCATCCGGAAACCGGTCGCCGTCCGCTTCCAGGAGACGCCCGCGGTGCCCCGGACGGTACGGATCGACGTGCGGGCCCAGTCGACGCCCGTCCGGGCGTCCGGCCGTACGGAGAAGGTGGCGTACCCGGCGTCACCGGGCCGCAGACCGGCCACGTTCTCGTACAGCCACTGCGCCACGGTGCCCTGGAAGTAGTGGTCGCGGGAGCGGGAGTCCCGTGGCCACATCTCCCACATGGTGTCCGCGCCGTTCTCCTGCCAGTACCCCCAGCCGGGATAGGTGCGCTGGGTGGCCACGGCGTGGGCGACGTCGGGCCGCCCGCCGTCGCACAGGACCCGCAGCAGCACGCTGGTGCCGAGCGCGCCCGTGTCCAGGTGGTTGCCGCGCGCCTCGATGTCCCGCACCAGGCTGTCGAACACCGAGGAGCGGGCGTTCTCCGGCACCAGGCCGAAGGCGAGGGGGATCGCGTTCGAGGTCTGCCGGTAACCGGGGTCCTTCGCGGTGCGGTAGTGGCCGTCCGGGCCCAGGAACTCCGCGTTCAGGGCGTCCTTCAGCCGCCCGGCCGCCGTCCGGTAGCGCGTGGCCACGGCGTCGTCGTCCAGCACGTCGGCCATCTCGGCGGTGATCAGCAGCGCCCGGTGCAGATACGCCGTCGCGGTGAGCCGGGTGTCCTCCGGCGGGTTGCCGCCGTAACCGGGGGCCAGGTAGTCGCCCAGCGCGGTGTCGGCGAGGCCGTCGCGGAGTCTGTTCAGCTCCCAGTCCAGGTAGCGGGTCAGCGCCGTCCAGTGCTCGCGCACGACGCGCTCGTCGCCGTAGACCCGGTAGAGCTCGCGGACGACGAAGGGGTACACCGTCGTCCACTCGGGGGACGGGCCGAGGTCGCCGTACCCCCAGCCGCCGCTCGGCACGATCACCGGGAGCTGCCCGGCGGAGGTCTGGCTGTCGGCGAGGTCGCCGAGCCACTTCGCGAGCATGCGGTGCATGGCGAAGGCGTACGTCATCACCGGGGCGCCGAGCTGGGCGTCGCCGGTCCAGCCGTTCTTCTCGTACACGGGGGTGTCGGTCGGGATGCCGTGCATGTTGTTGAGGATCGTCCGGCGCATGGCCCCGTCGAGCCACTCGTAGAACGGCTCGGAGCACGCGAAGGAGCTGACCTCCTCGAGCGGGGTGTGCACGAGCCGTCCCAGGATCTGGTCCGTGCGGGGCGCCTCGGGCAGCCCGCCGATCTGGACGTACCGGAAGCCCTTGTACGAGAAGGAGGGCTCCCAGGTCTCCTCGCCCCGGCCGGCGCAGACGTATTCGTCGCGCTGGAAGCGGCCGGGGACGAGCGGGTTCTCGGCGAAGACGGTGCCGTCGTCCTTCAGTTTCTCGCCGTAGGTGAGGGTGACGCGGGTGCCGGCCGGGAGGTTCCGTACGGTGATCCGGGTCCAGCCCGCCATCGTGCGGCCCATGTCCACGACGTGGTCGCCGGAGGCGTGCCGGGTGATCCGCGCCGGCCGGAACGACTCGACGACCTCGATGCCGTCGTGGGGCTGGGCCTTCAGCCGCCCCTTCGGCGCCTCCCGGACCTCGGCGGCGCGCCACGTGGAGTCGTCGAAGCCGGGACGGGTCCAGCCGCCGGGCGCACGGCGTGCGTCGTACGTCTCCCCCGCGTACAGGGAGTTGGAGAGGGTGGGGCCCTCGGTGACGCGCCAGCGTTCGTCGGTGACGACGGTCGTGGTGGAGCCGTCGGGGTGGTCGACCTCCAGGCGGGCTACGAGGCGGGGCTCGGAGTGCCAGGGCGCCCGGTTCCAGTTCCACGCGTTCGGGGTGGTCATGCCGTAGAACCCGCGGCCCAGGGTCACGCCGATCGCGTTGGCGCCCCGGCGGACCAGGTCGGTGACGTCGTGGACGGCGTACAGCACCGTCTCGTCGTAGTCGGTGAAGCCGGGGTCGAGCACCTGGCGTCCGACGCGCCGCCCGTTGATCTCCGCCTCGTGGTACGCGAGACCACTGATCCGCAGACGGGCCCGGAGCACGGGGCGGCGCACCTGGAACTCCCTGCGCAGCAGGGGTGCGGGCAGTTCGGGTGTGGTGACGGTGACGTCGTTGCCCCAGGGGCCCTGCCCGTAGGGGGCGAGGACGACGGCGGCCGGCCAGCCGGAGTCGTCGAACGCGGGGCTCTGCCAGTCCTGTTGCTCACTGTCGGCGACCAGCCAGTGGGCGTCCGTGCGCAGTTCGTGCGTCTGTCCCGACGCCGTCTCCACGATGAGCCGGACGACGAGACCGGCCGGGTTGTCGGACGGGCCCGGACGGTTGGTGGCCTCGGCGGCGAGCACGAGGTCCCGGCCCGCGCGGACGGCCTCGGCGGCCTCCTTGGTGACGTCGGCGGTGCGGCCGGCCCGCCAGCCGTCCTGCTGCTCGGGGGCGTGGAGGACGCGGTGGCCGTCGAGGTGGAGGGTGAAGTCGTCGTCGGCGGTGGCGACGACGGTGGCGCTCACCACGTCGGTGCCGTCGGGCAGTTGGAGGCGCCCGCGGAACCAGCGGGTGCCGAGGGGGGCGTTCCGGGTGGTGGCGCCGGTCGCCCAGATCCACGAGGCGCCGGTGAGGTCCGGCGGGCGGGGGGTGGCCTCGCCGATCCAGTGGGCGCCCCACTCGTCGGGTGACATCGTTGTCTCGAACCAGCGCGGGGCGCTCCAGGCGGACGCCTCGCCCTCTCCGTCCCAGACCTTGACCCGCCACTCGTACCGGGTGCGGGGCGCGAGCGCCGGGCCGCCATAGGGCACGCCCACACTGTCCGCCGAGGTCACCTTGCCCGAGTCCCAGACGAGCGAGCGCCCCCAGTCCTTGCCGCCGGTCCGCACCTGGACTCGGTAGGCGCTCTGGCGTGCGCCGCGCCCGGGGGACTCGGACTGCCAGGCGAGCAACGGGCGTGCGATGTCGGTGCCGAGGAGGTTCTCCTTGTGCTCCACGGTGGTCCGGACGATGCGCAGTCCCGTGCCGCCGGCCTGACCGGCTTGACCGGGCGGGGCCGCGGACGCGGAGGCCGTGCCCGCGGCGGACAGGAGGGGCACGCCCGCCCCTACGGTGCCCGCGGTGGCGCGGAGGAAGGTTCTGCGATCCCAACTTCCCGGCATGCTCGCTCCTTTGGTCGCAGCGTCAACTCCCTTGAGCTGTTGGGGAGTTGACTGCCCGGCGTTTTACTGAAACGATTCAATCCGCTGCCTACGGATCCTAGGGGCGGGCTGTGCGCCGCGACAAGGGGTGTGCACGGGGCGGGCGAGGCTGCGGGGGCCGGAGATCAGCCGAGACCGCGGTGGGCGGCCCACAACTCCCCCGCGCGACCGGCCGCTTCGGAGACCAGGGACGCCAACTCCGGCTTGTCGGGCACGGAGAACGAGACATAGGCGCCGCGGCCACCCGCGAGGGGTCTGCCGTACGCCTTCACGGCGAGGTGCCCGTCGGGGAGGAGCCTCACATTGAGGGTGGTCAGCTTGAACGTCTCACCGCGCCGGGTGTCCGTCCAGCGGAGCTCCTCGGGGATCACGACGTTGATCGCCAGAGCGCTTACTTCCAGATCGCTGCTCACGGACGGATGATGTCACGCGGCGCGATCACGCCTCGCGTCGCCGGAAGGAACGAGACACGGTTCAGCGCAGCCTGCGCCACACCCCCACGAGCGCCGCCGTCACGAGCAGCGCGCCGGGGACGGCGAGCGTCTTCCAGGCCGGTGTCGAGGGGCTGAGTCCGAGGGCGTCGCGGGTCCGGTCGTAGGCGCTCAGGGGTACGCCCGCGATCGCGTTGCCGGGTGGACGGCGGGGGACGACGGGGTGCGGATGGGTCGGTGCCGTCCTGCGGGCGGCCTCCCAGGCGGACCCGAGCCGGCGCTGCCGCCTGACGTCGACCGCCTCCTGGAGGCGGGGCAGGAGGAGGTCCTCCTCGTCCCTGATGTCCTCGTCGATCAGCGCGAAGGCCCGCGTGATCTTGTCCTCGCGCTCGGGGCTGCCGGGTGGGAGGCGCTCGATGTCGGTGACGAGATCGTTGATCCGCTGGTGCTCCTCCTCCACCCGGGAGGTCAGCTCCTCGCCGTCCGGGACCGAGCGCCGTACGGCCGGCCAGAGCACGGACTCCTCGGCGAACGCGTGGCTGAAGACGAGCTGCACGACGTCCTTGAGCGCGCGCTCCCCGTCCTCACCCGGCCCGGCCTCCCGGTAGCGGTCCATCAGCCGGGCCATCTCCCGGTGGTCCCGGCGCTGCCGCGCCAGGATGCCGTCCGGGCCGCCGAGTTGTTCCTCCGTCTGCTCCGCGATGGTCCTGGTCATCACCACTCCCCTGGGTACCGGCGGTGCCTCACCCGTACGGCCTTGCCGCGCTCGCCGTCGTCGCCGTACGGACGCGCGGCGAGTACCCGCCGCTTCCGCGCCCCACACGGGCGGGGGCCGCCGGGCGCTCACACCTTCGGGGCGCTGCTCCCCCGCACCTCGAGGTGGTGCGGTACGACGACGTCCAGCGGGGGCACTCCGTTGTCGGGGCTGTAGATGCGGTCGGCGAGGCACTGCAGCGCCCGTTCGGCGAGCTGCCGCTTGTCGGGGGCGACCGTGGTGAGGGGCGGCTGGGCGTACCGCCCGTCCTCGATGTCGTCGAAGCCGACGACGGCCAGGTCATCGGGGACGCGCAGTCCGCGTTCATGGGCCACGTGGAGTGCGCCGAGCGCGAGTTCGTCGGTGAACGCGAACACCGCGTCGGGTGCCGCCGACGGGTCGTCGAGGAGGGCGGCCATGGCCTGCGCGCCGTCCTTGCGGTGGAGCTGGCGGACGGGGCGTTCCAGCGCGTCGTCGACGACGGCGCCCGCGCGGCGCAGGGCGGCGCGGTAGCCGGCCAGGCGCTGGTCGGCGGTGCCGTTGCGCAGGTGGGGCTGGAGGCCGATGGCGGCGATACGGCGGCGGCCGGCTTCGAGGAGGTGGGTGGTGGCCTCGTCGGCGGCCGCGACGTTGTCGACGGCGACGCGGTCGGCGAGTCCGCGGGGCGGGCGCTCGCCGAGGAGGACCACGGGCGCGTTGCGTGCGTGAGTGGTGACCTCCTCAGGGCCGAGGGCCCAGGGGCTGATGATCAGGCCGTCCACGAGCCGGCCCTGGGTGCCGTCGAGGAGGCGCCGTTCGGCCTCGGCGTCACCGAAGGTCTGGTCGATGATCACGGTCCAGGAGCGCTGCTGCGCGGCCTCCACGATGAGGCTGGCCAGTTCACCGAAGTACGGCGAGTACAGCTCGGGGACGACGAGGCCTATGAGTCCGGTACGGCCGGCGCGGAGGTTGCGTGCGGCGAGGTTGGGCCGGTAGCCGAGTTCGTCGAGGGCTTGCTGGACGCGCTGCCGGGTGGCCTCGGCGACGTTGCCCGATCCGCTGACGACGTTCGACACGGTCCGGACCGAGACGCCCGCGAGGGCGGCGACATCTTTCAGGCGACTACTCACGGTGGCCATCCTCGCACGTGTCCGGGGCGATCCGACAAGGTTCCCCGCAGGGTATTGCAACGTTGCATGCAACGCTGCACGATGAGGGGGTTCCATCGCAGTGCAAGGAGGCACCGAATGACCGCGCACCTGTATCCCGGCGTCGACCCGGCCGCTCTCGACGTCGACGTCCGTCCCGACGTCGAGGCGCTCTACGGCGACGGGATCACCGCCCGCAAGGGCGCCTTCTCCGTCGCGTGGGCCGACCGGCTGCGCGAGGACGTCGACGCGGCCTTCGAGGAGGCACGGTCCCGCCCGGGCGGCGCCGTCGGGCGCGGCCCCCACCGCTACTACGTCGAGATCCACCCCGAGCAGATCCGGGGCTTCGTCGAGCTCGTCGACCACCCGTGGGTCCGCTCGGTGTGCGCCGCGGTGCTCGGCCCCGACTACCGCATCGTGGAGCTCGGCTTCGACGTCCCGCTGGAGGGCGCCGTGAACCAGCCCTGGCACCGGGACTTCCCGATGCCCGAGGAGACGCGGCGCGAGCGGCGGCTGACCTCGCTGGCCTTCAACGTCACCACCGTGGACACCGCCGAGGACATGGGGCCCTTCGAGATAGCCCCGGGCACCCAGTGGGACGACAGCCCCGAGTTCGGGCACGGCATGTTCCCGCCCCGCTCGCACTACCCGCGCTACGCCGAGCGCGCGGTGCGCAAGTACCCTCAGCGCGGTGACATCTCCGCCCGGAGCGCCCTGACCATCCACCGCGGCACGGCCAACCAGTCGAGCAAGTCGCGTCCGGTCCTGGTCCTCGGCGTCGACGGACCGGAGGCCACCAACGGCGAGCGGCACGACGCCGCCGTCACGCGCGGCTACTGGGAGGCGCTGCCCGAGCGGGTGCGCCGGCACCTGGACGTCGCCGTCGTGGACGAGCTGACGCCCGTCACGCAGAAGCACACCATCGAGGGTCTGGTCATGGGCGATGCCTGAGGCGGCCACCGCCACGCTCACCGAGCCGGCGGCGCCGGCCCGTCCGCCGCGTCAGGTGTACGCGGTGGCGGCCGTCGCCGCGCTCGGCGGGCTGCTGTTCGGCTACGACACCGGCATCATCTCCGGCGCGCTGCTGCATCTGCGGGAGGACCTCGGTCTGTCCTCGCGGGGGCAGGAGATCGTCGTCAGCGTCATCCTGGTCGGCGCCATGGTCGGCGCCCTGTGCTCGGGGCGGCTCGCCGCCCGGCACGGCCGGCGCCGGGTCGTGCTGTGGGTGGCGGTCGTGTTCGCGGCCGGGGCCGCGGCGGCCGCCGTCGCCCCCGGCACCGGCACGCTGATCGCGGCACGGTTCGTCCTCGGTCTCGCCGTGGGCGGGGCGTCGAACATGGTGCCGGTCTACATCGCGGAGGTGGCGCCGCCCGCCATCCGCGGCCGGCTGATGGTGCTGTTCCAGCTGATGGTGGCGATCGGGCAGCTGGTCTCCTTCTTCTGCGGCTGGCTGCTGGCCGACACCGGGGGCTGGCGGCTGATGTTCGGGCTGGCGACCGTACCGGCGGCCGTCCTGGCGTTCGGCATCGTGCGGCTGCCAGAGAGCCCGCGCTGGCTCGTGGAGCAGGGGCGCCGTGAGGAGGCCCGCCGGGTGCTGCGCGGTCTGCGGTCCCCCGGCACGGACGTCGACGCGGAGATCACCGCGATCGGCGAGGTGTCGTCGGCGCCGACGCGGGACGGCTGGCGGGCCGTACGCCGGCCCTGGGTGCGCCCCGCGCTGCTGATCGCCGTGGGCGTCGCCGCCTTCTCCCAGCTCACCGGCATCAACGCGGTCGTCTACTACGCCCCGGCGATCCTCTCCGACGCGGGCTTCGGCACCTCGGTCGCGCTGCTCACCGGCATCGGCATCGGCACGATGCTGGTGGTGGCCGGGATCGTCGGCGCGGTCGCGCTGGACGCGGTGGGCCGGCGGCGCACCATGCTGTGGTTCCTGCCCCTGTCGGGGCTGTCCATGGCCGTGCTGGGGCTGGCGTTCCTCGCGGGCGACTCCCCCGTGCAGCGGTGGGTGGTGATCCTCTCGCTGTTCGCCTACATCCTGTTCAACGGCATCGGCATGCAGTCGGTGGTGTGGGTGATCGCCCCGGAGATCCTGCCGCTGGGCGTGCGGGGCCCGGCGACGAGCCTGGCCACGGTGTCCGTGTGGGGCTTCGATCTGCTGATCGCCGTCACCGCGCTCACCGCGATCAACACGATCGGCCGCTCCGGCACGTTCTTCGTGTACGCCGCCATGAACGTGCTCTGCGTGATCTTCGTGGCGCTGAAGGTCCCCGAGACCCGCAACCGGTCCCTGGAGGAGATCGAGCGGGCCCTGCGCGCCCCGGGCTCCTTCCGGCGCAACCTGGGCGCCCGCGGCTGAACCAGGACGTACGGCGGCGCCGGACGCGGTGATCGCGTCCGGCGCCGCCGTGTGTACCGTGTGTCAGGTCTGCGGGGCGCCCACCCGCGCGGGCTCGAGCCGGACCACGATCGACTTGGACGTCGGCTGGTTGCTGTGGTCGGCCACACTGTCCAGCGGCACCAGCAGATTGGTCTCCGGGTAGTACGCGGCGGCGCAACCCCGGGCCGTGGGGTACGGGACGACGCGGAAGTCCTCGGCGCGCCGCTCGACGTCGTCGGACCAGACGCTCACCAGGTCGACATGCTCGCCGTCGCTGAGCCCGAGTGCGCGCACGTCGTCCGGGTTGACGAGGACGACACGGCGGCTGCCGTGGATGCCCCGGTACCGGTCGTTGGACGTGTACGGCACGGTGTTCCACTGGTCGTGCGAGCGCAGGGTCTGCAGCAGCAGGTGTCCCTCGGGGACGCGCGGCGCCTCGGCGCTGTTGCGGGTGAACAGGGCCCGGCCGGTGCCGGTGGAGTAGACGCCCTCGTTGACCGGGTTCATCAGCTGGATGCCGCCGGGGCGGGACACCCGCCGGTTGTAGTCCTCGAAGCCGGGGACGATCCGGGCGATGTGGTCGCGGATCACGCCGTAGTCCGCTTCGAACCGCTCCCAGGCGATGTCGGGCTTGTCGCCGAGGGTGCGGCGGGCCAGCCGGCACAGGATGGCGACGTCGCTGAGCAGCAGCGAGGACGCGGGCCGCAGCCGTCCCCGTGAGGTGTGCACCTCACTCATCGAGTCCTCCACGGTCACGAACTGTTCGCCGGTCGCCTGCACGTCCTTCTCCGTGCGGCCGAGGGCGGGCAGGATGAGCGCGGTGTCGCCGCACACGGTGTGGGAGCGGTTGAGCTTGGTGGAGATGTGCGCGGTCAGCCGGCAGCGCCGTACGGCCCCCTCGGTGACCGTGCTGTCGGGGGTGGCGCGCACGAAGTTCCCGGCCAGGCCGAGGAAGAATTTCACCTTGCCCTCGCGCATCGCCCGGATCGCGTTGACCGAGTCGTAGCCGTGGGCGCGCGGCGGGTCGAAGCCGAACTCCTCCTTGAGCGCGTCGAGGAACGAGTCCGGCATCTGCTCCCAGATGCCCATGGTGCGGTCGCCCTGCACGTTGCTGTGCCCGCGCACCGGGCAGGCGCCGGTGCCGGCCCGGCCGACGTTGCCGCGCAGCAGCAGGAAGTTGACGATCTCCCGGATCGTCGGGACGGCGTGCTTGTGCTGGGTGAGGCCCATCGCCCAGCAGACGACGACGCGTTCGCTGCGCAGCACCTCGTCGCGGACCTGCTCGATCTCCTCGCGGGTCAGTCCGGTGGCGGCGAGGACGTCGTTCCACTCGACGGTGCGGACGTGCCGGGCGAACTCCTCGAAACCGGTGGTGTCGGCGTCGATGAAGTCACGGTCCAGCACCTCGCCGGGCCGGGCGTCCTCGGCCTCCAGGAGCAGCCGGTTGAGGGCCTGGAAGAGGGCGAGGTCACCGCCGTTGCGGATGCGCAGGAAGCGGTCGGCGATCTGGGTGCCCGGGCCGATGACGCCTCGGGGCTTCTGCGGGTTCTTGAACCGCAGCAGACCGGCCTCGGGGAGCGGGTTGACGGCGACGATGCGGGCGCCGTTGCGCTTGGCCTCTTCCAGGGCGGACAGCTGACGCGGATGGTTGGACCCGGGGTTCTGGCCCACCAGGAAGATCAGGTCGGCGTGGTGCAGGTCGTGGAGGCTGACCGTGCCCTTGCCGGTGCCCAGCGTCTCGTGCAGGGCGTATCCGCTGGACTCGTGGCAGAGGTTGCTGCAGTCGGGCAGGTTGTTGGTGCCCAGGGCGCGGGCGAACAGCTGCAGGACGAACGCCGCCTCGTTGCTCGCCCGGCCGGAGGTGTAGAACACGGCCTCGTCGGGGGTGTCGAGCGAGGTCAGCTCCTCGGCCATCAGCCCGACCGCGTCGTTCCAGCTGATCGGCTCGTAGTGGTCCGAGCCCGGCCGCTTGACCATCGGCTCGGTCAGCCGGCCCTGCTGGTTCAGCCAGGCGTCGGAGCGGCCGGCGAGGTCCGAGACGGAGTGCTCGCGGAAGAAGTCCGCGGCGATCCGCCGGGTCGTCGCCTCGTCGTTGATGTGCTTGGCGCCGTTCTCGCAGTACTCGTTGCGATGCCGGTGGCCGGGGGCCGGATCCGCCCAGGCGCAGCCGGGGCAGTCGATGCCGTCGACCTGGTTCATGGTCAGCAGGGTCGTGCCGGTGCGCCGGGCCGACGTCTCCTCCAGGGAGTACTCCATGGCGTGGACCACCGCGGGGACGCCCGCGGCCCACTTCTTGGGTGGAGTGACGGTCAGGTCCTCGTCCGGCTCGTCGCCGGGCGCCTTCTTCATCGCGAGTCGCCTCTCAGTCGTACGGTTCTCGGGGGCTCAGCCGTGGGGCCAGAACGGCACTCCGCTGACGTTCCGCTCGGCCTCGGCGCGCCGCAGGCGGCCGCCGCGGATCGTGCCCCGCCAGGCCCCGCTCTCCTGCCCCAGCCCCTCGATGTACTCCTTGAAGTGCCGCAGCTCGGTGGCCACGACCCGGCCGGCCAGCCGGGAGACGCCGGGGACCAGCCCGGCGGGGCCGTTCAGCCCGATCTCCATCCGCACGGTGAGGGCCGTACCGCCGTCCGGGGTGGGCGCGAACGAGACACGCCCCCGGTGCCCGGGCCGCTCGTCGAGGCTGCGCCAGACGAGGTGCGAGTCGGGTTCCTGCTCCACGATCTCGGCCTGGTAGGTCCCGCGCAGCGGGCCGACGGCGAGCGTCCAGGAGGTCATGGAGGGCTTGATCTGGTCCACCTCCCGCACCGTGGTCATGAAGCGCGGGAAGTGCTGGAACTGGGTCCACTGGTTGTACGCGGTGCGCACGGGCACCACGATCTCGATCGTCTGCTCGATACTGTGCATGGCCCACCCATCGACAGGCGCCTCGCCGTGTCCCGCCACACGAGGACGGCCCACCGGCGGAGGGGGCGCCGGATGAGCCGTTCCCGTACGGGCCACCCGACTACCCCTCGGAGACGGCCTCTAACTAAAAGGCGTAGCGCACCCGCAGCCAGGGGGCGTGCCGGTCGATGAGGGCGCGCAGCGCCGTCACGGCGTCCCCCTTGATCCCGTTGCGGTAGCGGACGTTGCGGGCGCCGTTCTGCGACCGCTTGGCCTGCTGGATCTCCGGTCGCCACAGGACGTCCTCGGCGCGGGGGTGCCAGCCGAGGTTGACCTCGTGCAGTTCCTCGTTGTGGGTCAGCATGATCACCTCGGCGGCGGCCTGCTCCTTGACCCGCGCGGGCAGCACGTCGTCCAGGTGGCGCAGCAGATCGGCCCAGGCGTCCTCCCAGCCGGGCCGTACGACGACGGGTGAGAGGTTGAAGTGCACCTCGTAGCCGGCGTCGAGGAAGTCCGCCGCGGCGGCGATACGGTCCGCGACCGGCGAGGTGCGCACGTCGAGGAGCCGGGAGTCGTCCGGCGGCATCACCGAGAAGCGGACGCGGGTCCGGCCGCGGGGGTCGAGGTCCAGCAGGTCGGGGTTGACGAACTTGGTGGCGAAGGACGCCTTGGCGGTGGGCCACTGCCGGAAGGCGTGCACCAGGTCGGCGGTGTTGTCGCAGATCAGGGCGTCCACGGAGCAGTCACCGTTTTCGCCGATGTCGTACACCCAGGCCTCGGCGTCGCACTGGTTCGGCTCGGGCTTGGGTCCCTGCCTGGTGATGTGCCGGGCCAGGTGGGCGATGATCCGGTCGATATTGGTGAAGACGGTGATGGGGTTGGCGTAGCCCTTGCGGCGGGGCACGTAGCAGTAGGCGCAGGCCATCGCGCAGCCGTTGGAGGGGCCGGGGGCGATCCAGTCCGCCGAGCGGCCGTTGGGCCGGGTGGTGAGGGTCTTCTTCTCGCCGAGCACGAGCGTCTCGCCCTTGACCCGCACCCAGCGGTCGATGTTGCCCTCGTTGCCGTGCAGGCCCGGGATGCGCCAGTGCGAGTCGACCGGGACGACCTCGGCGTCGGGGTACCGGGCGATGATCTGCCGCCCGCGCGGGGAGGCCGCGGCGGCCGGCTCGGCGTAGATCTCCCGGACGGGCAGCAGTCGGCGGGCCCCGGCGGAGGTCCGGAACGCGGAGTGCCGCTCGGCCGGGGCGGGGGCGGGCCCGAGAGCGTCCAGTCCGAACAGGGTGCCGGAGTCGTCGTCCGGGAGGCCGGAGGCGTGGTGCATGGGTGCTTCCGTTCGCTCGCCGTGGGGGGCGGCCGCCGAGGGCGCCGGGCTCGGCCCGGCAGCGGGCCGCCGATTCAACTGTACGGGCCATGTACCGGCCACGCGGGGTGGCGCACGGTCGCCGTGCGTGAGGCCGCCGTGCGTGAGGTCGCCGGGCCGGGGCATACGCGGGAAGCCACCCCCACCGGCGAATCCCTACTTCCGAGGAGGCACCACGTGCTGGGCATCATCGCGGCGGTCCTGTTCTTCATCTCCTTCCTGATCAACGCGGCGGACATCGCCACCAACGACGTCTTCACGTCGGTCAACTTCATGCTGATCGGCCTCATGCTGCTCGCCCTGCACGTGGCGGGGATAGGCAGCGGCTGGGCGGCGCGCGGCCGCCGCCGCTGACGCCGCGGCGGGGGCGCCGTCACAGGGCCTGCTCGGCCCAGATCGTCTTGCCCGGCGCGGCCGGCCTGGTCCCCCACGCCTGCGCCAGCTGGGCGACGATGAACAGGCCGCGCCCGCCCTCGTCGACGGTGCCCGCGTGGCGCAGGTGCGGGGCGGCCGTGTCGGCGTCCCGCACCTCGCAGGTGAGGGTGCGGCCGCGGATCAGCCGCAGCTCGATGGGCGGGCGTCCGTACCGCAGGGCGTTGGTGACGAGCTCGCTGGCGATGAGCTGGGTGTTGTAGGCGGTCTCCTCGTCCACGCCCCACGTCGTGAGCTGGTCGCGGGTGCGGCGCCGGAGCGCGGACACGGCCGTCGGGTCGGGGTCGAGCGGCCAGATCGCGCACTGGTCGGCCGGGAAGGCCCGGGTCCGCGCGATGATCACCGCCGCGTCCCGGACGCCCATCCCGGCCGGCAGCGCGTAGACGAGGTCGTCGCACAGCTCCTGCAGCGGGCGGTCGCCGTAGTGGGACACCGCGGCCAGCGGGCCGGGGCGCTCGGCGAGGTACGCGGTGAGCAGCGGGTCGCTGGTGAACACCAGGACGCTGCCGGCCGGTACGCCGACGTCCACGGCCGCGAACGGGGCGCCCTCGACGCTCCCGAGGCGGGGCCCGGCCGGGGTGTCGAGCAGCGAGACCGTGCCGTCCGGGCGGACGACCAGCGGCGCCAGATGGCCGGCGGCCGCCGCCGTGCAGCTTCCGGTCAGCGGGTCGTGGACCGCGTACACGCAGTCGGCGGTCAGTTCCTCCTGGCGCAGGGGGTCGCCGAGCGGCAGCCGCGCCCGTTCGGCGGCGAGCCGGGACGCGGTGTCGTGGAGCCGGGCGAGGAGTTCGTCCGGGGTCAGGTCGAACGCCGACAGCGAGCGGATGGCGGTGCGCAGCTGGCCCATGGTGGCGGCTGCCTCCAGGCCGCGCCCGGAGACCTTGCCCACGACGATGGCGGTGCGGGCGCTCGACAGGGCGGTCGTGTCGTACCAGGCGCCGGGGTCGGCTCCGGTGAGGGAGAGGTAGGCGGTCTCCAGCCATGCCTGGG
Source organism: Streptomyces sp. SS1-1 (assembly GCF_008973465.1). NCBI lineage: Bacteria > Bacillati > Actinomycetota > Actinomycetes > Kitasatosporales > Streptomycetaceae > Streptomyces > Streptomyces sp. SS1-1. The sequence goes on from NZ_WBXN01000004.1 coordinate 430,764, forward strand.
CCTCGGGGCGGCGGGGCAGCAGCTGCCGCTGGACCGTGGCGGCGATCGTGTGCTCGCGCGTGTAGCGCCGCGCGTTGTCGAGGCACAGCGCGGTGTGGGTGCCCACCTCCATCGCGAGGGCCCGGTCCTCCTCGTCGAAGACGGGTGAGCGGTCGGCGCGGTAGAGGCTGACGAGACCGAGGGCCGCGTCCCGCAGGGCCAGCGGGACGACGAGCAGCGAGTGGCCCCGCGCGGAGTCCACGGCCCGTGCGAGGGCGGGGTCCGCGGCGAGCCAGGGGGCGTCCGGGCCGAGCCGGACCATGCGGGGGCTCAGATCGGCCAGGGCCTGGGTGAACGGCGTCGGGTCCGCGAGGCGGCGGACGTCGCCGACCGCGTGGATCTGCCGCACCGCGCCCTCGACCGCGCTGCGGAAGGCGGTGCGCATCACGAGGGTGCCGATGGGGGCGTTGGCGAGGGGCGGGTCATCGCCGCGGATGACGGCGTCCTCCACCTCGACGGTCACCAGGTCCGCGAAGTCCGGCACCAGGATCGAGGCGAGCTCCTCGCCGATGACGACCGGGTCCAGGTTCCGGCCGACGCGTTCCCGCACCCGGTCCAGCATGCGGGTCCTGGCGTGGGCGCGTTCCCGCTCGGTGACGTCGACGGCGATGACCCCGACCCCGAGCACCTTCCCCTCAGAACCCTGCAGACGCAGCGCGTTGATCTCGAACGTGCGCTCAAGGGGCGCCTCGTCGACCAGGGCCCGGACGACATGGCTCAGCAGGGGCGTACCGGTGTCGAGGACGTCCTTCAGCAGCGCCTCGACATCGGCGTCGACGAGACGGTAGACGTCCCTGGCGCGCTGCCCCCGGATCTCGTCGAGGCTGACGCCGCGCATCCAGGGTGCCGCGGTGTTGACGCGGACCACGCGCAGGTCGGGGTCGACGAGGTGGAGCCCGATCGGGGACTGGGTGAACAGTGCCTCCAGCATCGAGGCCGCCGCCTGGTCGACATGGCCGAGGGGATCGTTGCCCAAGGGTCCCATCCACCTCCGAGGTCCGATCGCCACGCGCGCTCGGGGGTACGCCCCGTACAACAGGGTGCGCCCTGGGCGGCCACGCCGCACCCGCAGGGGCCGCGCGCCCGGCCTCTCCCCGTGTCACGAACATGACGGGTCGTCCAGCCGGCCGGACTTTGAACTCACTGATGACAAAGTATGGACGCGCACGGAGAAAGTCCCCTACGGTAACGGCGCAACCGCAACGAGTACCACCTCTGCGCCTCTCCCGCGCGGGGGGTCACTCGACCGGAGAGCGATCCGGCGGCCTCCGGTCCGTTCTGGAGGACCGATGCATCCACGGTTGTTCCGCCGTGCCCGAAGAAGACTCACTCCCCTTCTCCTCGGCGCCCTGCTGGTCGGAGGCGTCCTGGCCGCGCCCCCGTCCGCCGCCGCCCCCGCCGACATCCCGCCACAGGAACCCGGCGTGACCCTGCGGGTGTTCGACACCCAGGTCCCGCTCAGCAAGCTGTGCACCCTCAAGCCCGGCCAGACACCGAACCACGACAAGCTGATGCCGACCGTGGACTGGTCCACGACCGGCGACTTCGGCGGCTTCGGCGGCTTCGGCGACAACTTCTCGGCGGAGGTGTCCGGTTACCTCGTGATCCCGGACGACGGCTCCTACGCCTTCCGGCTCACCAGCGACGACGGCTCACGGCTGACCATCGACGACCGGACCGTCATCGACCACGACGGTCTGCACGGAGCCGAACCGAAGGACGGATCGGTTCAGCTCACCGCCGGTTCGCACCCGTTCCGCATCGACTACTTCGAGCGGGGCGGCGACCAGCGCCTCGCACTGGCCTGGAAACCACCCTCCGCGAGCGACTTCACCATCGTGCCGACGGAGGCGCTGAGCACGGACGCCGGCGTGGTCCGGGTGACCGCTCCCGGCCGCAAGGAGTGCGAGTCCGGCGCGGACAGCCCCGGCGACGGGCTGCCCCTGACGGACGTACGGCCCGACCTCACCCTCACCGACCTGCGCCCCGACGGCTTCGAACCGCAGGTCACCGGTATGGACTGGCTGCCCGACGGACGCCTGGCCATCAGCACCTGGGGCGGCTCGGAGACCACGACCGGCGAGGTGTACCTGCTGGGCAACGTCACCGGGGAGACCAGCCGCGACAAGGTGACCGTCAAGAAGGTGGCGAGCGGTCTGCGCGAGCCCATAGGCATCAAGTACGTCGACGGCTCCCTGTACGTGTCGCAGAAACACGAGCTGACCCGGCTCGTCGACAAGAACCGTGACTCGGTGACGGACGAGTACCGCACGGTGGCGACCTGGCCGTACGGCGGGAACTTCCACGAGTTCGCGTTCGGCCTGCTGTACCGCGACGGCTACTTCTACGTGAACCTGTCCGTCGCCATCGACTACGGCGGCGCGACGACCACCCCGCAGCCGGCGCCCGGCCGGGGCACCACGTACCGGATCAACCGGAAGACCGGGAAGATCCAGCCGATCGCGGGCGGTCTGCGCACCCCCAACGGCATCGGCTGGGGGCCCGGCGGCGACATCTTCACCACCGACAACCAGGGCGGCTGGCTGCCCGCCTCCAAGCTGGTCCACATCAAGCGGGACCGCTTCTTCAACCACTACACCGAGCCGTCCGGCCCCTTCGACGACCGACCGGTCACCGAACCGGTGCTGTGGCTGCCGCAGAACGAGATCGCCAACTCCCCCAGTACACCGCTGTATCTCACCAAGGGCCGGTTCGCCGGGCAGATGCTCATCGGCGACGTCACCTACGGCGGACTCCAGCGCGCCTACCTGGAGAAGGTGAAGGGCCAGTACCAGGGCGCGGTGTTCCGCTACACCCAGGGACTCGAAGCCGGCGTCAACCGGATCACGATGGGCCCGGACGGCGCCGTCTACGCGGGCGGGCTCGGCGCCGACGGCAACTGGGGACAGGAGGGCAAGCTGAAGTTCGGGCTGCAGAAGCTCACTCCCAACGGCGGCAACACCTTCGACATCAAGGAGATGCGGGCTGTCCCCGGCGGCTTCGACCTGGAGTACACCCAGCCCCTGTCGCAGGAGACCGTGGACAAGCTCGCCTCCCGCTACCGGGCCGAACAGTGGCGGTACACGCCGACGTCGGACTACGGCGGCCCGAAGATAGCCGAGGAGCGGCTGGACGTCCGCTCGGCGACCCTCGCCAAGAACGGACGGACCGTCCGGCTACGCCTCGACGGACTGAAACCCGGCCGTGTCGTACACGTGCGCTCCCCGCGGCCGTTCGCCTCCGCGTCCGGCGAGAAGCTGTGGAGCACCGAGGCCTGGTACACGCTCAACGCCCTGCCGGGCGAACAGCCGCGGGCCGCCACGCTGTACGAGGCGGAGGAGGCACGCCTGACCGGGACGGCCGGGGTGAACCGGGACCACGGCGGCTACTCGGGCAGCGGCTTCGTCGACCGGTACGGCACCGAGGGCAAGGCGGCGACCACGTTCGACGTGACGGTGCCCAGGGCCGGCGACTACGACGTCGGCCTGCGCTACTCCAACGGCCCCAACCCCTTCCAGGGCACCAAGGCCCTCTCCCTGTACGCCAACGGCAAGAGGCTGCGCCAGACGAGGCTTCCCTCGACCGGCGACTGGGAGACCTGGTCCACCCGGACGGAACGGGTCACCCTGAAGAAGGGGCACAACACCGTCGCGTACCGCTTCGACGCCGGTGACGACGGGCACGTCAACCTGGACCTGATCACGGTCCGCCCGCACGGCGCGCGCGTCACCCTCTTCGACGGCACCGCCGCGTCGCAGAGCCAGTGGCAGCACACCGACGGACGCGTCACCGAATGGCCCCTCACCGAGGGGAAGTCGATGGAGGTGTGCTGCGGCGACCTGCGCAGCAAGGAGGCGTACCAGGACTTCGCACTGCATGTGGAGTTCCGGGTGCCGCACCTGCCCGACGACGTCACGGGCCAGGACCGGGGCAACAGCGGCGTCTACCTCCAGGACCGCTACGAGGTCCAGATCCTCGACTCGTACGGTGACACGACGCTCGACACGAACGAGGCCGGCGCGATCTACGAGAAGAAGGCGCCGGACGTCAACGCGGCCACCGCGCCGGAGACCTGGCAGTCGTACGACATCACCTTCCGCGCGGCCCGCTACGACACCGACGGCACCAAGACGGCAGACGCGCGCGTCACCGTCGTCTGGAACGGCAGGAAGGTCCACGACGACGTCGCGATCGACGGCCCGACCGGAGGCGGCCGGCCGGAGGCCGCGTCGGCGGGCGCCATCCGCCTCCAGGACCACGGCAACAAGGTGCGGTACCGCAACATCTGGGTCCAACCGCTGTAGTGAACGGGGCGCGCCCAGGATCTGCCGGGCGCGCCCTTCCCTCTACGTCCCCGGGAAGACGTCCTTGACGTACACCAGACCGTCGAGGGCGGCCAGGTGCGCCGGGTCCACCGGGGCGTAGCCGAACCAGGAGGACACGCGGGGCGACGGATCACCGAGGGTGGCGGTCAGCGCGTCGACGTCGACGAGGCAGGGCTCCTCGGTGAGCCCGTACAACAACCCCTCGACGGTCTCGGGCGGCGGGGCCTCCACGCCCCGGTGCCGCAGGGTCCCGACCGCCGTGGCCACGACGGCGTACCCGGAGCCGAGCCGGGCCTCCACGAGCGCGCCGGCGCTCCACCACTCGACGCGGCCCTGCCACATCGTCATGCTGCTCCTGGGGCGCTGGAGATGGGAGTTGTGGGCGGCGACGAGCACCGGCCCCCGTTCCGCGAGGGCCAGGAGGTTCTGCGCCATCATCAGGTCCCGCAGCGCGCACAGCCGGGTCATCCGGGCGGGTGAGTCGTCCGCCATGGCGTGGTGGTAGCGCAGCAGGCCCGTCGCGGTCCGCGCGTACAGGCGGGCGCGGTCCCAGGCGTCGGGCGTCAGGGCGGCGGCCAGGTGCGGTGCCTGCGTGTCGAGCAGGGCCACCAGTTCGTCGGTGAGCAGGCGGAGTTCGCGGGCCTCGGCGGACCGGCCCGTGGAACGGCCGGGGTCCGTCATGGCGTCGGGGTCGGTCCAGCGGCCGTCGTCGCCGAGCAGCCGGTCCAGGGTCTCGGCGGTGCACGGCAGCAGGCCCGGGTCCACATGAGCGGAGAGCAGGGCGTGCAGTTCCAGGAGGGCCCGGCGCGGGGAGGAGGCGGCGGTGATCTCCAGCGGGCCGTCGAACCCGGCGAAGCGGACGTGCTCGCCGGAGGGCCGGTGCTCGTTGTGGGCCCGCATCCACCGCACGAGGTCGCGGTTGCCGGCGTAGGCGCCCCAGCCGTGGCTGAACCCGTGCTCCATGGCCTGGTCGAGCGTGCCCTCCCCCGTGGTGACGTACGCGTCCACGGCAAGGGCCCGCAGGCAGTCGCTCTCGAGCGTGATCGTGCGGAAGCCCTCCTGTTCGACGAGCTGCCGGAAGAGGCGGTTGCGGACGGCGAGCAGGGCCTCCTCACCGTGCGTGGGCTCGCCCAGGGCGAGGATCCGGGGCCGGACGGGAAGCTGCTCCAGGAGGGCCGAGGCGTCGAGGGGGTGGGTGAGGTCCTTGAGGTCGGAAGCCATGCCTTCAACGCTATCGTTGAAGATCCGGTGGAGACTTGGGCCACTGGGAGCCCCGATATCGTTGCCGTCATGGGTCACAACCTTCAAACGGGTGGGCGTCTGCGGCCGATCGACCTGGCGCGCGGGGCCGGTCTGTCCACGCAGGCGGTCCGGAACTACGAGGAGGCCGGCATCCTGCCGCCCGCGGCCCGCACCCCGTCCGGCTACCGGGTCTACACCGAGACGCACGCGGCGGCCCTGCGCGCCTTCCTCGCCCTGCTCCCCGGCCACGGGCACGCCACGGCGACGGCGATCATGCGGGCCGTCGGGCAGGACGCGCCGGAGGAGGCGTTCCGGCTCATCGCCGGAACCCACGCCCAACTCCTCGAGGACCGGGCGACGCTGTCGGCCGTGGAGCGGGCGCTGAGTGACCTGGAGCCCGCGCCTCCGGCCGGCCCGGGAGGGGGTGGGCTCTTCGTGGGCCCGCTCGCGCGGCAGCTCGGGGTGCGGCCCGCGACGCTGCGCGCCTGGGAGCGTGCCGGGCTGGTGCGTCCGCGCCGCGACCCGGTGACCGGGTACCGGGTGTACGACGAGGCGGACGTGCGCGACGCCCGTCTGATCCGCCAACTCCGGCGCGGGGGCTATCTGCTGGAGCAGATCGCGCCGCTGATCACCCAGGTGCGGGCGGCGGGCGGGCTGGAGCCGCTGGAAGGGACCCTGCGCGACTGGCACAGCCGGCTCTCGGCGCGCGGGCGGGCCCTGCTGAGCGGGGCCGCCGCGCTGGAGGGGTACCTGCGGGCCCGTGAGGGATGCTCCGTCGGCGTGGATACGGACATCCGGGCGCCGGGGGCGTCGTTGGACCCGGCATGAGGATCATCGCCTGTGCCGCGCTCGTCGGCGCCGCCCTGTTCACCGCCGCTCTTCCCGCCTCGGCCGACGACGGCCCCGTCGACTTCGGGCTCTTCCAGGGAGTCAACGACGCCAAGGGCTCCACGACCTCCGACGCGGGGCCGACCTGGCCGCCGTCGTCCGGCGGGACCGGTGACGGCGTGCCGAGGTCGGCGCTGGGGATGCTCGTGGAGGGACTCGTTCAGGGCTGACGGCTCATTCCGGGGTGAGGGCCGCTCGCGAGCGGGCGGCCGTCGGAAAGCCGTGGACGCGGGCTCCGGCGACGGCGACGAGGGCGGGCACCAGGAGCAGGAGGACGCTCCACGGCAAGGACGCGGTGCCCAGTGTGTCGAGCAGGACCCCGCCGACGATGCCGCCCGCGGCCATGGCGACGTTCCACAGGGTGACGAGCATGGCCTGCGCCGCGTCCGCTGCCGTGCCCCCGGCGTCGGCTGCTGCGGTCTGCAGCAGGGTGGGGACGCCGCCCCAGCCGAGGCCCCACAGCAGCGCCGCCCCGTACACGAGGGCTTCGCTGTGGGCCAGGGTGCCGAGGACGGCGGCCGCCGCGCCGACCAGGAGGACGCTGCCGAGCGTGAGGGCGCGCAGCCGCCGGTCGATGTGGGCGCCGGTGAACCAGACGCTCACCAGCGAGGCGATCCCGAACGTCAGCAGCACCAGGTCGGTCGACCCGCCCACGCCGGCATGGCTGAGGAACGTGGCGATGTAGGCGTAGAGGACGGTGTGGGCCAGGACGAAGACGAGGGTGACGGTCAGGACGGGCGCCACACCCGGGACAGCGAGCGTCCGCAGCATCCGGGGCCGCTCCCGCGCGGGCTGTCCCGGGTGGTCCGGGACGATGGCCGTGATCCAGGCGAGGAGGACAAGGGTCAGCGCGGTCATGCTCAGGAAGGCCGCCCGCCAGCCGAGCGCCTGTCCGGTGAACGTGCCCGCGGGCACGCCCACGGAGAGCGCGACCGGCACACCCGCCATCGCCACGGCGACCGCCTTGCCCTGAAGCCGTGCCGGAACCATGCGGCGGGCGTATCCGGCCAGCAGGGCCCAGGCGAGTCCCGCCGCGACACCGGCGACGAACCGGGCGACGAGGGTCAGCGGGTAGTGCGAGGACACGGCGGTGACGGTGTTGGCGGCGGCGAACCCGGCCATGGCGGTGAGCAGCAGCCGTTTGCGCCGCCAGCCGGAGGTGGCGGCGGTCAGCGGAATGGCGGTGAGGGCGGTGCCGGCGGCGTAGACGGTCACGGTCTGACCGGCCGCCGGCTCGCCGACATGGAGACCGGCGCTCATCTCGGGGAGGAGTCCGGCGGGCAGTGTCTCCGTCAGGCTGGTGATGAAGACGGCGGTGCTCAGGGCCAGCAGCGCCGCCATCGGCAGCTCGGCGTCGCCGGACGGTTCGCGTGGGCCAACGGCTCGGTGGATGCTCTCGGTCGACATGACACGTATGCTCGAACCTTCACATCGGTGTGAAGGTCAAGCCCGATCTGACACGGCGTGAGGTGGAGCGGATGCGCATCGGCGAACTGTCCGAACGGACCGGCGTCTCCCGCCGGCTCCTGCGCTACTACGAGGAGCAGTCCCTCATCGTCTCGGAGCGCTGCGCCAACGGCTACCGCCGCTACGACGAGCGGTTCGTCGACCGCGTCCTGCAGATCCGCGGGCTCCTCGACGCGGGGCTGCCGACCCGCATCATCAAGCAGATCCTGCCCTGTCTCGACAAGCCGCGCCACATCGTCTTCTCGGACGCCACACCGGAGATGCTGGCGACCCTGGAGGCGGAACTCGACCGCATGAACCAGCGCATCGCCTGCCTCACCCAGAACCGGGACGCCATCGCCTCCTACCTGGACGAGGTCCGGGTGCGGGCGCGGGGGGACGCGGCCTGAGAGGTCCACGTCGTTCGAGCGCCGGTCCCCGTCGGCGGCACGGACCATGCTCGACGCCATGAACCGACGTGAGGGAAACGTGGCCCTGGTGACGGGCGGCAGCCGGGGTATCGGTGCCGCCGTGGCGATCCGTCTCGCCGAAGAGGGCGCCGATGTCGTCCTGACCTATGAGCGTGACGAGCGAGCCGCCGAGGAGGTGGTGGAGCGGGTCAAGGGGGCGGGGCGCCGGGGGCTCGCCGTGCGGGCCGACAGTGCGCGCACGGCCGAGGTCACCGCCGCCGTGGACGAGGCCGTGGAGGTGTTCGGCCGGCTCGACGTCCTGGTCAACAACGCCGGTGTCTTCCTCGTCGGCCCGCTCGAGGAGCTGGGACCGGACGAGGTCGAGCGCACCCTGGCGGTGAACGTCCGGGCGCCGTTCGTGGCATGTCGGGCGGCCGCGCGCCACATGGGGGCGGGCGGCCGCATCATCAGCATCGGCAGCAATGTCGCCGAGCGCGCGGTCTTCCCGGGGATGGCGCTGTACGCGATGAGCAAGTCGGCCCTCGTGGGGATGACGAAGGGGCTGGCGCGGGAGTTGGGCCCGCGCGGGATCACCGTCAATCTGGTGGTCCCGGGTCCCACCGACACCGCCGCCAACCCGGCCGACGGCCCGAACGCCGAGGTGATCGCCGGGTTCACCGCGGTGGGCCGTTATGCGCGGGCGTCCGAGATCGCGGCCACCGTCGCCCATGTGGCCGGTGCGGACGGCGCGTACATCACCGGGGCGTCCCTGCCCGTCGACGGCGGGTTCACCGTCTGACCCGGCGCAGGAAGGTTCACCGCTCCGCCAACGCCGGTGTCAGCCCCGCCCACGGGTTCGGCAGATCCCCCGTCACCGGGCCGCAGACGCCGGCGCCCCGCTCCTCCGCCGTGCGCAGGGCGAGGGGGACGAGGGGGTGGGGGACGCCGTAGACCAGGTGGCACAAGCGGTCGGCGGGGACGCGTTCCGTCCAGGCGGGGCGGGTGAAGTCCGCGACGTACCGGGACCAGGGGCCCTCGAAGGTGACCGTGAGGTCGGCGAGGCGGGCGTAGCCGGGGGCCGGGTGGACGCCCGGGTTGAGGACGACCGTCGAGGCGCCGAGGCGGCGGACCGTGCGGATCAGACGGCGGCACTCCGGCAGGGCCTCGGTGGCCGCCGGGGTCTGGTCGAGGAAGCAACCGTCGACGCCGTACCACTCCTGGTGGCGGCGCAGGTCGGCGGTGATCTCGGCGGGTTCGCGGGCCCCGTAGTCGGTGTCCAGGTAGCCGAGGAGGCGGGCGCCCGCCGCGCGCAGCGCCTCGGCCGCCTTGGCGAACGCCGGGTCGGGGGCGGTGCTGATGTCCGAGCACTGCCAGGACACCTGCGCCGAGCGGGCGGAGCCGCCCGTCCCGGCCTCGGCGATCCGGCCCCGGAACCCGGCCGCGTCGGCGAGGGCGCGGACGAGGTCGCGGGACGGCCGGGCGTCGCCGCCGCCGATGTTCAGCACGGGTGGCAGCGGTCCGGCGGCGGTGGCGGCGAGCGCGGCCGCCCGTGCCACGTCGCGGACGTCGACGAAGTCGCGGTGGGCGGACAGGTCGCCGAGCCGCAGTGCGGCCTCCGGGTCGTCGCCCGCCTCCGCGAGGAGGGCCGCGACCCGGCCGGGCAGCCCGGTGGGCGGGGCTCCCGCGCCCACCGGGTTGCCGACCCGCAGGACCACCGCGTCCAGGCCGGACGCGGTCACCGCGACCGTGCCCGCCAGCTTGGTCGCGCCGTACGGGCCGGCGGGCCGGGTGGCCGCCGACTCCGTGACGCGCACGCCGGGTCCGGTGGGGCCGTACTCGGCGGCAGAGCCCAGATGGACCAGGCGTGCCCCGGTGCCGCCTCCCGCAGCGCCGCGCACAGCACGGCCGGGCCGCGGGCGTTCACCTCGGCGAGGGTGACGGCGTCGCCGCCGGTCGCGCCCGCGCAGTTGACGACGGCGTCGGGCGCCACCTCGGCCAGCGCCGCCGCCAGGTCCCGTGGGCGGGCGGTGGCGAGGTCGACGGTGACGTCGGCGGCGAGGGAGCGTCCGGCGACGAGGACCCGGGCGCCGGGCAGGGTGCGCAGTTCCCCGGCGACATGGGTGCCGAGGTAGCCGGTGACGCCGAGTACGAGGACGTGCATGGTGGTTCAGGCCCCCTTGAGCAGGAGCGACTTGCGGCTGGTGAACTCCGCGTTGGCGCGGTCGTAGTCGTCGGGGCGGCCGATGTCGAGCCAGTAGCCGTCGAACTCGTAGGCGTGCGGCGGGCGTCCGGCGGCGAGCAGGTCGGTGACGAGTTCGTCGAAGCCGAGGGGCAGTCCGGGGGTGTACCCGTCGAGGGTGGCCCGGGAGACACCGTAGACGCCCATGGACACCCGGTAGTCGATGCTGGGCTTCTCGGTGAAGGCGACCACCCGGCTGGCGTCGGTCGTCAGCACCCCGAAGTCGATGTGCACCTTGCGCGCGTACGTGGCGATCGTCAGCGGGGTGCCGGACGCCTCGTGGGAGCGCAGGACGTCGGCGTAGTCGAGGTCGGTGAGGACGTCGCCGTTCATGACGAGGAAGTGCTCGGGGAGGCGGTCGCGCAGGGCGAGCAGCGGGCCCATGGTGCCGAGCGGGTTCTCCTCGGTGGCGTAGTCGACGTTCATGCCCCACTGGGAGCCGTCGCCGACGTAGGCGCGGATGATCTCGCCGAGGTGGCCGATGGCGAGGGTGCACCGGGTGAAGCCGGACGTGGACAGCTGGCGCAGCACGATCTCCAGGATGGCGTGCTGGTCGCCGATGGGGACGAGCGGCTTGGGCAGCGCCGTGGTGTACGGCCGCAGCCGGACGCCCTTGCCACCGGCGAGGATCACTGCGTGCATGGCATACCTCCTGCGGTACGAGCCGGGCGGGTCAGATGTTGTAGATGCCGGTCTTGTAGCGGGCCAGGTGGGCGGGGTCGGTGAACCACCGGGCGGTGTGCGCCAGTCCCTCCTCGAGGGTGTTCTGCGGCGACCAGCCGGTGGCCTCGGTGAGCCGGCTCGCGTCGGCCACGAGCCGCATCACCTCGGAGTTGGCGGGCCGCAGCCGCGCGGGGTCCTCCTGGACGTCGAGGGGGGCGTCCATGACCTTGCCGATCAGGGCGACCAGGTCGCCGACGGAGATCTCGCCGCCGGTCCCGGCGTTGAAGGTGCGGCCGACGACCTGCTCGGCCGGAGCGGTGCCGACGGCGAGGAAGGCCCGCGCGGTGTCCTCGACGAAGGTGAAGTCGCGGGTCGGCCGCAGGTCGCCGAGGGTGATCGTGCGTTCCCCGGCGGCCACCTGCCCGATGACGGTGGGGATCACGGCACGCATGGACTGGCGGGGGCCGAAGGTGTTGAACGGGCGCAGTGTGACCACCGGGGTGCCGAAGCTGGCGTGGTAGCTGTCGGCGAGCCGGTCGCCGCCCGCCTTCGAAGCGGCGTACGGGGACTGGGTGTTGATGGGGTGGTCCTCGGTGATCGGCACGGTCTGCGCGGTGCCGTACGTCTCGCTGGTCGAGGTGTGGACGAGGCGCGGGGTGCCTAGGGCGCGGGCGGCCTCCAGCACGTTGAGGGTGCCGGTGACGTTGGTGTCCACGTAGCTGTGCGGGGCCTGGTAGGAGTACGGGATCGCGATGAGCGCGGCGAGGTGGTAGGCGCAGTCGGCGCCGTCGAGCAGGCCGCGCACCGAGCCGGGGTCGCGGACGTCACCGAGGACGATCTCGACCTGGTCCAGCACGTCGGCGGGCAGGGTCTCCAGCCAGCCGTAGGAGGAGAACGAGTTGTACTGGGCCATGGCGCGCACGCGGTGGCCGGAGGCGACGAGTGCCTCGGTGAGGTGCGAGCCGATGAAGCCTTCGGCTCCGGTGACGGCGGCGAGCGGTGCGGAGGTCAACTGTCGGTCCCTTCGTAGTGGTGGTCGGACGCGGGCCCGGTGCGGTCGGGACGCGGGCTCCGGCGGTCCGATGGGGTGGTGCGGAGGGTCAGGCGTGTGGGGAGGGCCGGCCGAGCAGGCGCAGCGCGCAGACCGCGAGACAGAGCGCGGCCGCGGCACACACCACGGGCAGGACGACCGGCGCGGGCGGCAGGTCCAGGGCGGTCACCGCGCCGGCTGCCGCGGCGGCGGTGAGGCAGATCAGGGCGGGCGGCCAGGCCGTGCCGAACGCCTGCAGCAGCAGCGCGGTCCACAGGGTGGCCGCGAGCAGCAGGGGGGTGGCCGGGTCCGTGCCGGTGAGCAGGGCGGCGGGCAGCAGCAGGAGCAGGTAGGCGGCCAGGCAGCCGGTGAGGACACCGGCCGAGCGCAGCAGGAACCCGCCCGGGGTGGCGCTGGTGCGCAGCGCGGCCACGGACCAGCCGCGGTAGCGGTACAGCAGCCATTCGGCGGGCCCCATGCTGAGGGTCAACGCGATGACGGCGTACGGCTGCTGACGGCCGATCAGGACGACGAGCACGGCGGCGGCGAGCCCGAACAGGCCGTACGGCAGGGAGATGTGTACGGGCGTGCGGGGCGCGTGCGGGGCGGCTGGGCCGGTGCGGCCCCGCCACAGGACGTGCCCGGCGGCGGCCAGGGTGGCGAGCAGCGCGAGCAGCGGCAGCCCGGCCCGGGCGAGGGGTCCGGGTTCCCACCACGGCAGGACGGCGGCGCCCGCGATGAGTGGGCTGAGCGCGGCGAGCAGCAGCTTCTCCCGGGCGAGCACGAGGAGGACGCCCGCGGCGGCCAGGTACAGCGACTGGCCGGCGGCGACCGCGAGGGCCAGGGCGTCGGGGCCGGGGACCAGCGCGAGGGCGGTCGCCGTGGCCGCGCCGAGCAGGGAGCCGGTGAACAGGGTGCCGGACGCCTCCCGGCGTCCCGTGACGAGCCGCAGGTGGGCGCGGTGGCCGAGGGCCTGCCCCCACGCCCAGGAGGCGATGCCCGCGACGATCAGCACGGGCGCGTACCGGGTGAGCGGCCACAGCGGGGCGGTCAGCAGATGAGCGAGGGCGGGCAGCGCGAACAGGACGCCGCGCAGCAGGCAGCGCAGGGTGTCGGGGCGCCAGGGGTCGGGTGCGGGCGGCGGTTCGGGGAACGTCCGGGGCACCCGCTCGTACAGGGCGGTCGCCAGGGAGAACAGGTTGGGGTGTCCGTACCGCTCCTTGATGACGGACGCGGACAGGCCCTCGGCCTCGAGCAGGGCGGCGACCTCGTAGGGGTGGACGGCGGGCCCTATGGCGTCGGCGAGTTCGGCGGCCAGGGTGCTGACCGCCTCCTCGTCGGGGCCCTGTCCGGGCAGCCGGATGGCGAGGGTCTCGTCGTCGAGGGCCCAGCGGGGGCGGCGGCGCGGCGGGCGGGGCGAGGCGAGGCGCAGGGCGAGCGTGTCGTGCCCGTCGCCGGGTTCGAGGGACAGGGGGCCGCTCATCCGGTGAGGCTTCCGGTTCCGGTGACCGCCGGGGCGGGCAGGACGACGCGGGCGGGCGTCGGAGCCGTCCCGGCAGCCAGTTCGTGGTAGATGCCGCGGAAGGTGTCGATGGTCTGCCGCAGGGTGAACTGCTCGATGACCCGCAGCCGGGCCGCCTCCCCCATCGCGCGGCGGCGGTCGGGGGCGCCGAGGAGTTCGAGCGCGGCGGCGGCCATGGCGGCCGGGTCGCGTGGCGGTACGACGAGTCCGGTGTCGCCGACGGCCTCGCGGACGCCGCCGACGTCGGTGGACACGGTGGCCCGGCCGCACGACATGGCCTCGATCAGGGTGAACGGGAAGCCTTCGCTGATGCTGGACAGCATGACGACGGAGCCGGCGGCGTAGGCGTCCTTGATGTCGTCGACGCGGCCTTCGAAGGTGACCGCGTCGGCGTGCCCGAGTTCGGCGGCGAGCGCTTCGCAGCGTTCGCGGTACGCCTCGCCGCCGCGCGGGGTGCCGCCGAACAACCGCAGCCGGGCGTCGGGGCGTTGGGTGCGGACGAGGGCAAAGGCGCGGATCAGGGTCTCCAGGTCCTTGATCGGGTCGACGCGTCCGGCCCAGCTGAGGGTGGGGGTCTCGGGTTCGGGGCCGGCCGGCGGGAAGGCGGCCGGGTCGACGCCGTTGTAGACGGTGCGGATCGCGGTGGGGTCGGCGCCGCCCTGTTCCTCCCAGAGCCGGTTGTAGCGGTTGCCCGGGGTGATCAGGGCCGCCTGACGGTAGCTCTCCTGCGCGAGCAGCCGGAAGAAGCCGAGGACGACGGCCTTGACGGGCCAGCGGTAGGCCGCCGTGCGGTAGCCCAGGTAGCGTTCGCGCAGGTAGACGCCGTGCTCGGTGAGCAGCAGCGGGACACCGTACCGTTCGCGGGCGGCGAGGCCCGGCAGGACGGCGACGCCGCCGCTGACGGCGTGTGCGACGCCGTCCCGCGGGGGTGGCGCGGCGAGCGGGCGCAGTGCGTGTTCCAGCAGGGCGGTGGCGGTGAGCGCGTCGTGCAGCGTCGGCCGTGCCTCGCGTACGGCGAGGCCGGGGCGGGTCCATACGGCGGTGAGGATGCGCAGGGCGGTGTCGCCCCGCAGGAACGGGCTGAGTTCGGCGGCGGCGGCCGCGTGGGCCAGTCCGTGCAGGGCGGGTGCGAAGCCGTCCTCGGTGCCGGGGTCGACGAGCGAGGTCAGGAACTGTTCGTATGCGGTGGCGAGTTGGCGGCGGGAGCGGCCGCGCGGGGGCCGGCCGTCGGGGGTGGCGCCCCACATGGGCACGGACAGGACGTCGCGGACATGGCCGGGGAGGTCCCAGACGAGGGGCTCCCGTCCGGTGCCGGTGACGGCGATGACGTCGAACTCGATGTCGGGCATGCCGGTGACGAGCTGGTCGCACCAGACGCTGACGCCGCCGTGGCTGTGCGGGTAGGTGCCTTCGGTGAGCAGGGTGACGCGCGCGGCGGCGGCCCGCCGCGCGGCGTGGTGAACGTGCATGGATGTGCTCCACGGCCGAGGTGTGGTGAGGGGTGCCGGTCCCGGCGGGTGGCCGGGACCTCGCTGCGGGTGTCGGTCAGCTCCCCGTGGGCGGGATGTGCTCGGCCACGCCCGCGGGGACGCGGGCGTCCGGGGCCGGGGCGGTGGCGGGTGCGGAGCCGTCCGTGCCGCCGGGTGCGGCGGGTGCCGTGGAGGCGGGCAGGGTGAGGGTGAGCGGCCCGGTCGCCGGGGCCGTCCAGCCGGAGCGGTGTCCGGCGTACGTCTGGCCGAAGGCGGTGCCGGAGCGGGTGGTGCCGTCGGGCATGGTGGCGGGGATGTCGACGCCGGCGGGGCCGTCGACGGTGACGGTGTCGCCGATCCGGTAGGCGGTGACCTGTCCTTCGTCCACGGCGGTCCGCCAGGCGGCGCGGCGGCCCATCTCCTCGCCGATGGCCTTCATCCGCAGGTTGACCAGCGGGGTGTCGGCCGTGAACAGGGCCTCGTAGCCGTCGAGGACGCCGTCGAGGACCGGGTAGGCGATGCGCTCCTCGGCCAGGTTGGACTGGTGGATGAAGTGCGGCTTGGGGTCGTTGGCGAGGACGTGGCCGAGGGCGATCTGCCGTTCCAGGGGCACGATGTGCTCGGTGTACCCGGTCTCCGGGTCGAGCGGTGCGGGCAGGCAGGTGGTGGTGGCGGGGTTGTCCTCGCAGATGCCGCTGCCGCCCTGGGCGCGGCTGGTGTAGATCCAGTTGTACTCGTCGACCTGTTCGGCGGCGCGGCCCGCGTTGTAGAAGACGTTCATCGGGTAGCGCGGGACCGTGGTGGCGGGGCCGACCTGGCGCTGGCCGGGTTCGCGGGAGTTGTCGGAGGCGAGCCAGGTGACGCCGGTGTCGGCGAGGGCGAGCGCCAGGTTGGGGTTGTCGGCGGGCTGCTGGGGCAGCACCTGGAGTCCGGAGTGCTCGCCGGTCACCAACTCGTCGTCGTCCAGCGGGAGTCCGGCGGTCTGCCCCCAGGCGCGGTTGTGGGCGATCTCGTCGGCGATGTCGTTCCGGCTGACCCACTTGGTGCTGCCGTCGGCGTTCGTGGCGCAGCGCCAGGGCACCACGGAGGTGTCCTGTTCGCAGCCGAGGAAGGCGTGCGTGTAGGTGTGGTTGATCCAGCGGAACGCGTCGCGCCGCTGTACGAGGCGGTCGGCGAGCGGGTCGGCGCCGCCGTTGTCCTCGCGGTGGTCGACGCTGCCGGCGGCGTTGTAGGCGAGGTCGAGTGTGAAGCCGTGTTCCTGCTGCCAGGTGACGGCGTGGTCGACGTCTGCAGGCGTCATCCGGATCGGGTCCGGTGTGGCGTCCGGGTCGGTGCAGTCGACGTCGCCGGGCGTGCAGTTGAGGGTGGAGTTCCAGCGGTCGTCGCCGGCGAGGACGTCGTCGACGTGGACGGCGAAGTAGTTGCGGGAGGCGCCGAGGTGCACACCGCCGGTCATCCAGGCGACGATGCCGCGGGCGAGCAGCCGGAACTGCTGCTGGTATCGGTTGTAGACGAACGTGACGACGAGTTCGCGCCGCCCGTCGTGCCGGTACTCCCCCACGAGGGAGCCCTGCCGGTCGGAGCCGGGGATGGGTGCCTGCACGTACGGCGTGAAGTCGGCTCCCTCGGCCGGGCTGGACAGGAAGGCGTAGCTCTCGCCGACGTCGGGCGCGTTGTCCTCGAAGGGCACCGGTCCGTCGAGGTAGCCGAACGGCCCGGACCGCCCGGCGTCCGTCACCTCGGCCCGTACCCCGTCGACGCTGCCGGAGTAGCCGCCGTTCACGGGGTACTGCAGTCCGTTCTCGGGCCGGGCGTAGGTGTAGGCGTCGACCTGCGGGACGGCGTACTCCTGCTCGTAGGCCGCGAGGGCGGCCATCTCCGCCGAGCCGGCCGGGAACGGGTTGTCGTTGGGCAGGACGACCGCCTGGAACTTGGCGCGCGGCCGGCCGTCCACGGTGTCCGCGAGATAGCCGGCGTCGATCACGGGGCGGTCGGACCGGTTCAGGTCGATCTCCGTGTACGGCGTTCCGGCGGTCCGCAGTTCGGCGGCGATGGCGTCGGTGGCCGGGCCTCCGTCGCTGACGACGAGCACCCGCAGGTCGATGCGGGGCTCCGGCTCCGCCGCGTGGGCGGCCGGTACGCCGAGGGCGGCTATCAGCGCGCCCGTCGTCAGCACAGTGGTGCTCAAGGTCCGCTTCATGCGGTGCTGTCCCCTCCCCGTGCAGGGGTGAGCATGGCTCCGCAGAGCGACGCACCCCCGCGCGCGACGCCGGCTTCCCCCTCAGAGACCGGTCGTCGACGCATCCGTCGCGTCAAATAGTGAGGTATCTGTGGAGCTTTCGTGCTCTTGCTGCGGAACCTGACGGAAAAACGCAGGTTCGCCGGGCACCGCCGAAGGGGCCGGTCCGTGTGCTCGGGCGTTCGCGGCGGGCGTCCGCCGAGGTGGGCGCGATCTCTCCGCCGCAGGTCAGCGAGGCGGAGACAGGCCCGTGGGGCGGGTGGGGCGAGCCGGTGCGACTGCCACTGGTCTGAACCGGTCCGGCGCGAGGACACGCGCCGGTTTCTGGTCATCTTTGATGACCGGTCATACCGCCTCAGATGCCCGGAACACGACGTTCCGGGATCAGGGGCGTGTCCACGACGTGTCAGACGCGGGTGGCGGCCTCGCTGTCGGGGTGGATGGTGAGGACCTGGTCCAGCCCGACGATGCTCAGGACGCGCAGCGTGTTGGGTGGTACGGCCGCCAGTACCAGCTGCCCTCCGGCGGACTGCGCGTGGTGGTGCGCGGCGATCAGGGCGGTGATGCCGCTGGAGTCGCAGAAGTCCAGGGCGCCCAGGTCGACGACGAGGCGCTGGCCTGGGCGGACGGTGACCGTCGGGAGGAGGTCGCGGAACTGCCCGGCGTTCAGGTAGTCCAGGTCTCCTGCGACCTCCAGGACCGGTCCGGTCGCGGCGTCTCGGGTCGTGATCTTCAGTGCGTTCATCATGTGCCGCTCATCGGGTTTCGCTCGTCGGGTCGTCGGAGGAGGGGACGCCGATCGCGAGAAGGGCGGTGTCGTCGTCGAGGCCGTCCCCGAAGCCCGCCAGCAGGCCGCCGAGGGCCTCGATGACGGCGTGCGGGGGTCTGCCGGCCTGGGTCGCGGCGAAGGCCAGCAGGGCCTCGTCGCCGTAGAGGCTGGTGCGGTCCGTGCCGGTGCGGGCCTCGGTGAGCCCGTCGGTGTAGAGCAGCAGGGTGTCGCCGGGGCCGAGGGTGGTGCTCGCGGCGGTGAAGGGCGCGCTGGGCAGGACGCCGATCAGCAGTCCGCCCGGCGTAGGCAGGTACGTGGCGGTGCCGTCGGCGCGCAGCACCACCGCGGGCGGGTGGCCGCCGGAGGCGAGGTGGACGGTGAGGCGCCCGGCGGCCGGGTCGGGGTCGATGGTGCCGAAGACGGCCGTGCAGTAGCGCGGGTCGCCGCTCGCGGAGTAGCGCTCGTGCAGCACCTGGTTGAGGGTCGTCAGGGCCGAGACCGGGTCCGGGTCGTGCAGGGCGGCGGCGCGCAGGGTGTAGCGGGTCAGCGAGGTGAGGGCCGCGGCCTGGGGGCCCTTGCCGCACACGTCGCCGAGGAAGAACCCGAAGCGTTTGCCGTCCAGCGGGAAGACGTCGTAGAAGTCGCCGCCCAGCCGGTCGGGGGAGGCCGTGTGGTAGTGGGCGGCCGCCTCCGCCCCGGGCAGCTCGGGCAGGATGTCGGGGAGCAGGGACTGCTGGAGCACGGCGAAGGTGTCCTGGAGGCGGGCCCGGTCGGCCTCGGCCTGGCGGCGTGCCTCCTCGGCGAGCCGCTGCCGGCGCAGCAGCTCCTCCTCGTAGGCGCGCCGGTCCCGGGCGTCGAAGACGGTGGTGCGGATCAGCAGGGGCTCACCGGTGGTGCCGTGCTTGACGACGGAGGACACCAGGACGGGCATCCGGCCGCCGCCGGCCTGCTTGATCTCCAGGGCGATGCCGTTGATGTGGCCCTGCATGCGCAGCAGTGGCGCGAAGTGCGTCTCGTGGTAGAGCTTGCCGCCGACCGTCAGCAGGTCGGTGAAGCGCAGCCGGCCGACCACGTCCTGCCGGGCCAGGCCGAGCCAGCCCAGCAGCGTGCTGTTGATCTTGGCGATCGTCCCGTCCATGAGGGTGGACAGGTAGCCGCACGGTGCGCTCTCGTACAAGTCCTCGGCACTGTCCTCCAGCAGGGCGGCGAAGGCGGCCTGGGCCGTCTTGTCGTCGTCGGCGTCGTGCGGGTCGGAGTGCTGCCCGGCCCGCGCCATCATCCTAGTCCGGCGAGGAACGCGACGATGGCCTCGTTGGTGGCCTCCGGCGCGGACAGGTGGGGGCAGTGCCCGGTGGCGTCCAGCGTCACCAGCGTGGAGCCGGGGATCTCACGGTGCACGTACGCGCCCACCTCCCGGGGGGCGATCACGTCCTGGGTGCAGTCCAGCACGAGGGTGGGCACCCGCACCCGCTTCAGGTCGTCGCGCGAGTCGGACAGGAACGTGGTCCGGGCGAAGATCCGGGCCATGTCGGGGTCGGTGGCGCAGAAGCTGTTGCGCAGCTCCTCGCCGAGCTCGGGGCGGTCGGCGTTGCCCATGATCACCGGGGCCATGGCCGCCGACCAGCCGAGGTAGTTGGACTCCAGGGAGCCCAGCAGCTCGTCGATGTCGTCCTCGCTGAAGCCGCCGCGGTAGCCGTCCTCGTCGATGTAGCGCGGGGAGGGCGCGACCATCACCAGGGCGCCGATGCGCTCCGGGGCGCTGTCGGCGGCGAGGACGCCGATCATCGCGCTGACGGAGTGTCCGACGAACACCGCGTCGCGCAGGTCGAGCGCCTCGCACACCTCGACGACGTCCTGGGCGTAGCCGTCCAGGGACCCGTAGCGGTCCTCGGAGAACGCGGACGCGTCGGAGCGTCCCGCGCCCACGTAGTCGAAGAGCACCACGCGGTGGTCGTCCGCGAGCGCGGGCACGGTCAGCCGCCACATGTTCTGGTCGCATCCGAACCCATGGGCCAGCACCACCGTGCGCCCCTGCGGGTTGCCGGTGACGGTGACGTTGTTCCTGCGGACCACATCCATACCGGCCAGTGTCGCAGCTTGACCCGGGGGCATATGACACGGGTCCGTGCCGAGGGCCGGCGTCTCCTCCCCACGGCTCACTTCTCGAAGCGGTACCCCATGCCGGGCTCCGTGATGAAGTGCTTCGGATGCGACGGGTCCGCCTCCAGCTTCCGGCGCAGCTGGGCCATGTAGACGCGGAGATAGTTCGTCTCCTTTCCGTACGACGGCCCCCAGACCTCCTGGAGCAGCTGCTTCTGGCCGACCAGACGACCGGTGTTGCGTACGAGCACCTCCAGCAGCTGCCACTCGGTGGGGGTGAGCCGGACGTCCGCACCGCCGCGGTGGACCTTCTTGGCGGCCAGGTCCACGGTGAACGCGGCGGTCTCCACGACGACGTCGCCCTCGCCTCCGCCGGTGGGTTCGGCGCGACGGACCGCTGCGCGCAGCCGGGCGAGCAGCTCGTCCATGCCGAAGGGCTTGGTGACGTAGTCGTCGGCGCCCGCGTCGAGCGCCTCGACCTTCTCGTCGGAGGTGTGCCGGGCGGACAGCACGATGATCGGCACCCGGGTCCAGCCGCGCAGGCCCTTGATCACCTCGACGCCGTCCATGTCGGGCAGTCCCAGGTCGAGGAGCACCACGTCGGGGTGGCGGGCGGCGGCGAGCTGAAGGGCGGTGGCACCGTCGTGGGCCGCGTCGACGTCGTACTTGCGCGCCTTGAGATTGATCACGAGCGCGCGCACGATCTGTGGCTCGTCCTCGACTACGAGCACCCGGGTCATGGAGTCCGCCTCTCGGTGTGTACGGGGTGGTGTGCCGGTGCGGGCCCGGCCGGAACGGGCCGGGGACGCCCCGCACCCGCCCCTCCGGCACGCAGGGTGAGGACCATCGTGAGGCCGCCGCCGGGGGTGTCCTCGGCGGTGAGGGTGCCGCCCATGGCCTCGGTGAAGCCGCGGGCGACCGCGAGGCCGAGGCCGACTCCGTTGCCGCGCGGGGCGTCGCCGTGGCGCTGGAAGGGCGCGAAGATGCGCTCCTTGGCCTCGTCGGGGACCCCGGGACCGCGGTCCACCACCCGGACCTCGACCCTCTCGCCCAGGGCGCTGGCCGAGACCAGGACGGGCTCGCCCGCCGGGCTGTACTTGACCGCGTTCTCGACGACGTTGGCGACGACCCGCTCGAGCAGGCCCTTGTCCGTGGCGACCATGGGCAGACTCTCCGGCACGTCCAGGACGACGGCCGACCCGGCGTCGGGTATGCCGCCCATCGCCACGGGGACCACCTCGTCCAGGTCGATGTCACGGATCAGCGGCGTGACGGTGCCGGTCTGCAGGCGCGACATGTCGAGGAGGTTGCCGACCAGGTGGTCGAGCCGGTCGGCGCCCTCCTCGATGGCGGCCAGCAGCTCGGCCCGGTCCTCCTCGGACCACTCCACGTCGTCCGAGCGCAGGGACGACACCGACGCCTTGATCCCGGCGAGCGGGGTGCGCAGATCGTGGCTGACGGCCGCCAGCAGCGCGGTGCGGATCCGGTTGCCCTCGGCCAGGGCCTTGGCCCGCTCCGCCTCCTGCTGCAGCCGCCGGCGGTCCAGGACCACGGCGGCCTGGGCCGCGAACGCGGCCAGCACCCGGCGGTCGGACGCCGGCAGCACCCGCCCGGACAGGGCGAGGGCCATGTGGTCGCCCACGGGCATGTCGACGTCCGCGTCCTCGGGGCTCCGGGCGGGATGCGGCCCCGCACGGCCCGCACAGGTCCAGGGGGCGATGTCGCTGCTCCTCTCCAGCAGGGCCGCCGACTCCATGCCGAAGGTCTCCCGGACGCGCTCCAGCAGCGCCTCCAGGCTGGTCTCGCCGCGCAGCACGCTGCCGGCCAGGTAGGACAGGATCTCCGACTCGGCACGCAGCCGGGCGGCCTGCTGGGTGCGCCGGGCCGCCAGGTCCACCACCGACGCCACCGACACCGCGACACCGACGAAGATCACTATGGCGACGATGTTCTTCGGGTCGGAGATCGTGAGTGTGTGGAAGGGCGGGGTGAAGAACCAGTTCAGCAGGGCGGAGCCCACCACCGCCGAAGCCAGTGCCGGGTACAGGCCGCCGAGCAGGGCCGCCGCCACGGTCAGCGTCAGGAACAGCAGCATGTCGTTGGCCAGACCGGCGTCGGACACCGAGAGCAGCAGGGTGAGCAGTACGGGTCCCACGACTCCGGCGAGCCAGCCCCACAGGACCCGTGTCCTGCCCAGCCGCGCGCCCCGCGCCACAGGCAGCCCGCGCCCTTTGCCCGCCTCGTCGTGCGTGATCAGGTGCACGTCCAGGTCGGGACCCGACTCCCGGGCCACCGTCGCGCCCACGCCCGGTCCGAACACGTACTGCCAGCTCTTGCGGCGCGAGACGCCCAGCATGATCTGGGTCGCGTTCACCCCCCGCGCGAAGTCCAGCAGGGCCGCCGGGACGTCCTCACCCACCACGTGGTGGAAGGTGCCCCCCAGGTCCTCCACCAGGGTGCGCTGGACGGCCAGCTCCTTGGGCGAGGCCGCGGTCAGCCCGTCGCCGCCGGCGACGTAGACGGCCAGCACCTCGCCGCCCGCGCCCTTCTCCGCCAGGCGGACCGCCCGTCGGATGAGGGTGCGGCCCTCGGGCCCGCCGGTCAGACCGACCACGATGCGCTCGCGCGAGCCCCAGATCCTCGACACCCGGTGCTCGCTGCGGTACCGCGTCAGGTACTCGTCGACCCGGTCGGCCACCCACAGG
Organism: Streptomyces sp. SS1-1; assembly: GCF_008973465.1. Taxonomy (NCBI): domain Bacteria; kingdom Bacillati; phylum Actinomycetota; class Actinomycetes; order Kitasatosporales; family Streptomycetaceae; genus Streptomyces; species Streptomyces sp. SS1-1. The sequence continues at coordinate 453,850 of NZ_WBXN01000004.1, forward strand.
AGGGCCAGCTCCCGCAGGGCGGTGAGGTTGCCGGGCCGGAAGTACCGGGACAGTGCCGCGTCCACCTTGTCCGGCGTGTAGACGTTGCCGTGCGCCATCCGCCGCCGCAGCGCCTGCGGCGACATGTCGACCAGCTCGATCTCGTCCGCGCGCCGGACCACTTCGTCCGGGACGGTCTCGCGCTGCCGCACTCCCGTGATCGACTCCACGACGTCGCCGAGGGACTCCAGGTGCTGGATGTTCACCGTCGATATCACGTCGACACCGGCCGCCAGCAGTTCCTCCACGTCCTGCCAGCGCTTGGCGTTGCGGGAGCCGGGCACGTTGGTGTGGGCGAGCTCGTCCACCAGCGCCACCCGCGGACGCCGCGCCAGGACCGCGTCGACGTCCATCTCGGTGAAGAGGGTGCCGCGGTACTCCAGCTCCCGGCGGGGGATCTCCTCCAGGCCGTGCAGCATGACCTCGGTGCGCGGCCGCCCGTGATGCTGCACGAAGGCCACCACGCAGTCGGTGCCGCGTTCGGTCCGGCGGTGTGCCTCGGACAGCATGGCGTACGTCTTGCCGACGCCCGGTGCGGCACCGAGGTAGATCCTGAGCTTCCCGCGTGCCATGTTCTCGTCTCTGCTCTCGTCGGCTCTCGTGTGCGGTTCCGGCAGGGGTGGGGGACGGGCTCACGCCTCGGGCGGTGGCCCGTCCCCGGACGGTGAGGAGGTGGCGGAGGCGGTGACACCCTCCTCCAGTGTGCGGCGGGGACGGGCCGGGCGGCCCCGTCAGCTCTTCGCCAGGAGTTCCCTGAGCGCTATGTTGAGTTCCAGGGCGTTCACCCGGGGCTCGCCCATGAAGCCGAGCGTGCGGCCCTCGGTGTGCTCGTCCACCAGCCTCTGGACCCGGGCCGCGGACAGGCCGTTCCTCTCCGCGACCCGGTGCACCTGGAGGTCGGCGTACGCGGGCGAGATGTCCGGATCCAGACCGGAGCCGGAGGAGGTGACCGCGTCCGCGGGCACCTGGGACGGCTTCACCTTGTAGGCGCGCGTGGAGTTGTCCTTGACGACGGCGGCCTTGGCGTCCTTCACCCACTGGATGAGCTCCTCGTTGTCCCCGGACCGGTTGGTCGCGCCGGACAGGATGAGCGTGTACTGGGTGTTGACGCTGTTGGTGCCGAGGCCGTTCTGCGGGCGGCCCTGGAACCACTTCAGGTCCGGTGCCGGGGTTTCCTGGCCCTTCTTCAGCGGCAGGTTGTACGCCTGGCCGATCAGGGAGGAGCCGACGACCTTGTCGTCCGCCTTGATCTCGGAGCCGTTCGCCTTGTCGTGGAACAGCCCTTGCGCGATGCCGGTGACGACCAGCGGGTAGAGGACGCCGGTCACCAGGGTCAGCACGAGGAGGGCGCGCAGGCCCGCTCCGAGCAGCCGGGCGGTGTTGGATACGGAGTTGTTCATGGCGGTGTCAGCCGATCCCGGGAATGAGGGAGATGAGCAGATCGATGATCTTGATGCCGATGAAGGGGGCGACCAGGCCGCCGAGGCCGTAGATCGTCAGATTGCGCCGCAGCAGCTTGTCGGCGCTGACCGGCCGGTACTGCACGCCCTTCAGCGACAGCGGCACCAGGGCGATGATGACAAGGGCGTTGAAGATCACCGCGGACAGGATCGCGGAGTCCGGTGAGGACAGGCCCATGATGTTGAGCTTGTCCAGGCCGGGGTACACCGCAGCGAACAGCGCCGGGATGATCGCGAAATACTTCGCGACGTCGTTGGCGAGGGAGAACGTCGTCAGCGCGCCACGCGTGATCAGGAGCTGCTTGCCGATCTCCACGATCTCGATGAGCTTGGTCGGGTCGGAGTCGAGGTCGACCATGTTGCCGGCCTCCTTGGCGGCCGACGTGCCGGTGTTCATCGCCACACCCACGTCCGCCTGCGCCAGCGCGGGGGCGTCGTTGGTGCCGTCACCGGTCATCGCGACGAGCTTGCCGCCGGCCTGCTCCCGCTTGATCAGCGCCATCTTGTCCTCGGGAGTCGCCTCCGCGAGGAAGTCGTCGACGCCCGCCTCCTCGGCGATCGCCTTCGCGGTCAGTGGGTTGTCCCCCGTGATCATGACGGTTCTGATGCCCATGCGGCGCAGTTCCCCGAACCGCTCCCGCATACCGTCCTTGACCACGTCCTTGAGGTGGACGACACCCAGGACGCGGGCGCCGCCGTCGTCCTCCACGGCGACCAGCAACGGCGTGCCGCCCGCCTCGGAGATGCGCCTGACCAGCGGTTCGGCGTCCTCGGCGACGGTCCCGCCCCGTTCCCGGACCCAGGCGACGACCGAACCGGCCGCGCCCTTGCGGATCTTGCGCCCGTCCACGTCCACCCCCGACATGCGGGTCCGGGCGGTGAAGGCGATCCACGCGGCGTCCACCAGTTCGCCCTGGTGGCGCTCGCGCAGTCCGTACCTCTCCTTGGCGAGGACGACGACGGAACGGCCCTCGGGCGTCTCGTCGGCCAGCGACGAGAGCTGGGCGGCGTCCGCGACCTCGGCCTCGGTGGTGCCCCGCACCGGTACGAACTCGGCGGCCTGCCGGTTGCCGAGGGTGATCGTGCCGGTCTTGTCCAGCAGCAGCGTCGACACGTCGCCGGCCGCCTCCACGGCCCGGCCGGACATGGCCAGCACATTGCGCTGCACCAGCCGGTCCATCCCCGCGATGCCGATCGACGACAACAGCGCGCCGATCGTCGTCGGGATGAGGCACACCAGCAGTGCCACCAGCACGACCATCGTCAGATGGGTGCCCGCGTAGTCCGCGAACGGCGGCAGGGTCGCCACCGCGAGCAGGAAGACGATCGTCAGCGACGCCAGCAGGATGTTCAGCGCGATCTCGTTGGGCGTCTTCTGCCGGGCCGCGCCCTCCACGAGGTCGATCATCCGGTCGATGAACGTCTCGCCCGGCTTCGTCGTGATCCTGATGACGATCCGGTCGGACAGCACCTTCGTACCGCCGGTCACGGCGCTGCGGTCGCCGCCGGACTCGCGGATGACCGGAGCCGACTCACCGGTGACCGCCGACTCGTCGACGGACGCGACGCCCTCGACGACGTCACCGTCGCCGGGGATGACGTCGCCGGCCTCGCAGACCACCCGGTCGCCGATCCTCAGATCCGTGCCGGGGACCTGCTCCTGAGAGCCGTCCGGGAGGAGCCGCCGGGCCACCGTTCCGGTCTTGGCCTTGCGCAGGGTGTCGGCCTGCGCCTTGCCGCGGCCCTCGGCGACGGCCTCCGCCAGGTTGGCGAAGACGACCGTCAGCCACAGCCAGGCACTGATGGTCCAGCCGAACCAGTCACCGGGGTCCGTGAAGGAGAAGACGGTGGTCAGGACGGAGCCGACCAGGACCACGAACATGACGGGCGACTTGATCATCACCCGCGGGTCGAGCTTGCGGAACGCGTCCGGCAGGGAGGTGACGAGCCGGCGGGGGTCGAAGAGGCCCGCACCCACGCGGCCTCGGGGGATCGGGTGCTCCGGGGGCACGTCGCTGTGCGGCGCCTGGGTCGGAGTGGTGGCTGTGGACATCGTGTCCTCTTGCTTCTGTGTACGCGTGGTCATGCCGCCAGCCCTTCGGCGAGCGGGCCCAGCGCGAGCGCCGGGAAGTACGTCAGACCGGTGATGATCAGGATCGTGCCCACCAGCAGGCCCGTGAACAGCGGCTTTTCCGTGCGCAGGGTGCCCGCCGTCGCCGGGATCGGCCGCTGCCCGGCGAGCGAGCCCGCCAGCGCCAGGACGAACACCATCGGCAGGAACCGGCCGAGCAGCATCGCGAGGCCGATCGTGGTGTTGAACCACTGGGTGTCCGCGCTCAGGCCGGCGAAGGCCGAGCCGTTGTTGTTGGCGCCCGAGCTGTAGGCGTAGAGGATCTCGCTGAAACCGTGAGCGCCGGAGTTGGTCATCGAGTGGACCGGCATCGGGAGAGCCATCGCGGCTGCGGTGAGGACGAGCACCAGGGCCGGGGTGACCAGGATGTAGCAGGCGGCCAGCTTGATCTCGCGGGTGCCGATCCTCTTGCCCAGGTACTCCGGCGTACGGCCCACCATCAGACCCGCGACGAACACCGCGATGACGGCCATGATCAGCATGCCGTACAGGCCGGAGCCCACACCACCGGGCGCTATCTCCCCGAGCTGCATGCCCAGCAGTTGGATGCCGCCGCCGAAGCCCGTGAAGGAGGAGTGGGAGGAGTTGACCGCACCGGTCGAGGTGAGGGTCGTGGCGACAGCCCAGATCGACGAGGCACTGACGCCGAGCCGCACCTCCTTGCCCTCCATGGCGCCGCCCGCCAGGTCGAAGGCGGGTCCCGGGTGGGCGAACTCGGTCCACATCATCAGCGCGGTGAAGCCCAGCCAGATCGTGGCCATCGTGCCGAGGATCGCGTACCCCTGCCGCGGGGAACCGACCATCCGGCCGAAGGTCCGGGTCAGCGAGAACGGGATGACCAGGATCAGGAAGATCTCGAAGAGGTTGGAGAACGGGCTCGGGTTCTCGAAGGGGTGGGCGGAGTTCGCGTTGAAGTAGCCGCCGCCGTTCGTGCCGAGCTCCTTGATGGCCTCCTGGGAGGCGACCGCGCCGCCGTTCCACTGCTGCGCTCCGCCCATGAACTGGCCGACCTCGTGGATGCCGGAGAAGTTCTGGATCACGCCGCACCCGACCAGCACGATCGCGGCGACCGCCGCGATGGGCAGCAGGATGCGGGTCACCCCGCGCACCATGTCGGCCCAGAAGTTGCCCAGCTCACCGCTGCGCGAGCGCGCGAAGCCCCGTACGAGCGCCACGGCGACGGCCATGCCGACGGCGGCGGAGACGAAGTTCTGCACCGCGAGTCCGGCGGTCTGCACGACGTGGCCCATGGCCTGCTCGCCGTAGTACGACTGCCAGTTGGTGTTCGACACGAAGGACGCCGCGGTGTTGAACGCCTGGTCCGGGTCGATGGCGGAGAAGCCGAGCGAGCCCGGCAGCACGCCCTGCAGCCGTTGCAGCAGATAGAGGAACAGGACGCCTGCGGCGGAGAAGGCGAGCACCCCGCGCAGGTAGGCGGGCCAGCGCATCTGCGCGCCGGGGTCGGCGCCGATGGCCTTGTAGATCCACTTCTCCACGCGCCAGTGCCGGTCGGAGGAGTAGACCCTGGCCATGTGGTCGCCGAGGGGACGGTGGGCGAGCGCCAGTGCCGCTGTGAGCGCGAGCAGTTGGAGCACGCCGGCGAGTACGGGACCCATGTCGGCTCTCAGAACCTCTCCGGGAAGATCAGGGCGAGGACGAGACAGCCCAGCAGGGCGACGGCCACGATCAGGCCGACGACGTTCTCGGCGGTCATAGCTTCGTCACCCCCTTGGCGATGAGAGCCACCAGCGCGAACACCGCGATCGTGGTGACGACGAAGGCCACATCGGCCATCGCGAACTCCTGGATGAGATTCGGCGGTACATCGGACGAGGAAAGGAAAACTCCGCGCCCGCCGGATTCGGCCACCGTTGACGGGTCCCTTACGGCGGCCGGGAGATCTTTGACGCGTCCCTTACGCCGCCGCCTCACTCTGTTCGCCGTACCGGAGGTTTCTCGATGCCGCAGACCACCAGCCCGGACGACTCCCGACCGTGGCCCGTCGACGCGCCCCTCGGCGACCTGCGCGGGCTGCGGGTCCTCGACCTCGGCTGCGGAACGGCCCGGCACGCCGCCCACCTCGTGCGCGACCGGGGCGCGCGCGTGGACGCCGTGGACTCCTCGCCCTCAGGGATCGAACGCGCCCGGGCCCGCTACGGCGATCTGCCCGGGCTCACCCTGGTGTGCGCGGACGCGGTGGAGCACCTGCGGACGGCGGACCCGTACGACGTCGTCCACGCCGCCCTCGCCTTGTCCTCCATCGATCCGCACCGGCTGCTGCCCGAACTGGCCAGGTCCCTCAAGCCCGGCGGCCGGCTCTGCTTCACCGTCCCGCACACCGATGCGGCCGGGGACGCCCCCGGGACCGAGGCGGGGGTGCCGACCACCGACGTGTGGACGGAGCTGCTGCGGAGGTACGGGTTCGAGGTGGAGTCCGTCACCGAGCTGGACGCGCCGGAGGAGGCGGACCACGCCTCCTCGCGGCTGTTCCAGGCCCGCCGGCCGGCTCGCGTCACCTCCCGGCCCCGGACCACGCGCCCGCCCGTGCCGCACGCCGCCATCGGGGTCGGAGCCGTGGTGCTGGGTCCGCGGGGACTGCTCCTGGGCCGGCACCGGCGGGGCACCCTGGAGCTGCCCGGCGGCACCGTGGAGCCCGGCGAGTCGCTGCGGGAGACCGTGGTGCGAGAGCTCGCCGAGGAGACCGGGCTGGTCGCCGACCCGGCCGACGTACGGCTCCTCGGCACGCTGGTCGACCAGGTCGGCGGGGTCGTGCGGATGACCGTCGGCGCCGTCGTCACCGCGTGGCGGGGAACGCCGGCCGACCAGCCCGACGAGTCCGTCGGTGACTGGCGCTGGTGGCCGCTGGACGCGCTCCCGCCCGGCCTGTTCGAGTGCAGCGCCCAGATCCTCACCGCCTGGCGGCCCGGCCTGCCCATCGATCACGCGCCCGCCCACTTCACGCCGTTCGCGGACGCGCCCTGAGGGAAGCCGACGTCACCCGGTCAGGGCGGTGACCTGCGCGCGGATCACGTCCCACGCCGGGGCCGGCAGGTCGGCCAGGGCCGTGGCGCGCAGTTCGTCCAGGGTTTCCGCCGGGTCGTCCGACGCGGTGGCCTCCGCGTCGACCACCTCGTAGCCGTCGCGGACGGCCACGCGCAGCGCGACCCGGCCGTCGTCCCCGGCGTGCGCGGCCGAGGCGACCACCAGCGGCGGCTCCCCGCCCGGCGCGCCGTCCAGTTTCCGGAAGGTGCTGGCGAGCGGGGGGCGCCAGCTGAGGCTGAGCAGCAGCGGGCGCTTGGCGACCAGCTCGGCCAGGTCCGTCTCGCGGACGCCGTCGCTCTCCAGCACCGTCGCCCGGGCGCCCAGGACGAGGGCGGCGGGGAGCAGACAGCGCAGGGTGCTGCCGACGACGTTGCCGCCGACGGTCGCGCTGCGGCGGACCGCGCCGGTGCCCACGCCGCCGGCGGCCAGCCGCAGGACGTCCGGGACGCGGTCGTCCATCCGCGCGAGGACCACGGCGGCGCCGACGGCGTCGCGCGCGAGGACGTTGGCCTCGGGCACCTCCCGCAGCGACATCGCGGTAGCGGGGAATCCGTCCCGTTGCCAGGTGGCCCACAGCAACGTGGCCCCGCCGATCGGCACCGCCCCCTCCGCCAGACACTCCCGCGCTTCGGCCACCGACGTGGGCAGACGCAACAGCACCGTGACCACCCTGCCTCTCTCGAGATCCGGTTCGGGACCGTGGACGGCTGGTTCCGGCCCCCCGCCCCGCCGGTAAGACAATCTCCGGAACGGGGGGCGCGTACAGGGCTCACACGCGCACGCGGTTCGCTCCGCTCCTCGAGCGTCGGCATCACCGCCCCGGAAGGCGTCCGCCGGACGGGGTGCCGGCCTCACCGTTCGTCGTGGACGTCCCCCCGCGCGGTGACGACGACGGCCTCGCGCGGCGGGAAGGCGCCGGGCGGCATGCCGGGGATGGGGCCCGTCGGCGCCGCGTGCTCGTCGGGGGCGGGCACGCCCAGGGTGAGCCGGGTGACGATGCGGTAGCGGTCGCCCCGGTAGAGGGAGTGGACGTACTCGACGGCGCGGCCGTCCGTGTCGTAGGTGAGGCGCTCGAAGAGGAGCGCGGGCGACAGATGGGGGACGCCGAGGATCTTCGCCTCCGCCTGGCTGACCACGGTCGGTTCCATGGTCTGCGCCGCCTCGCTCACCCGGACCCCGTGACGGTCGTGCAGATGCTCGTACAGGTCGCCGGCCTCCAGTTCGCGTGCGGTGAGCGCGGGCACCAGGCCGGCCGGGATGTGCAGGTGCTCGATGGCCATGGGGGCGCCGTCGACCAGGCGCAGACGGGCCACGTAGACGACCTCGGCGGCGGGTGACAGGCGCAGCTTGCGGCCGACCCGGGCACCGGCGGCGATGGTGGTGAACTCCAGCAGCCGGCTGGTCCAGACGCCGGACGCGGGGGGCACGGCCATGGTGCGGTGGTCGGGCACCAGTTCCTGGGTGATCTTCTCCGGTGCCACGAACATGCCGCGCCCGTGCTCGCGCACCAGCAGCCCGGCGGCGACGAGTTCGTCCACGGCGGCGCGCAGGGTGGGCCGGGACACCTGGAGCTCCGCGCACAGCGTCCGCTCCGACGGGATGGCGTCGCCGGGGCGCAGGGATTCCATGAGTCCGAGGATGTGGTCGCGGACGCGCTCCCGTTTGAGCACCGCCCCCGGATCGCCCGCCGTCATGCCGCCGCCCCCAGCCCGCACTCGCCCAGCACACCTGACCAGTTCACGCACTGGTCAGACGCAGTCTAGTCGTCAAGTCGGCGTCGCAGAACGGCTGTACGGGATTACGTCCGTCAATACCGGTGCGTGCAGGGAGGGTTGACGCCTCAATTGGTCTATGCCACCTTCATCGACCAGGGAGAGGTCACCTCACCAGTGGCCCGACTGGTCAAGCCGCTCGGCACAGGTCCACCGAGACGGGAGACATCCGTGCCCGCACCCACGCCTCCGGCGCTTCCGCTGCTCCCCCGCCCCACCCGCGCCCACGCCCGGGGCGGCCGTTTCACCCTGGACACCGGCACCGGCGTACGCGTCGGCGACGGCGCCGAACCCGCCGCCCGCCTGCTGCGCGAACTCCTGGCCCCCGCCACCGGACTTCGGCTGCCCCACGCCGAGGACGGGGCCGTCGTCCTGACGCTCGACCCCGCGCTCACCGGGCTCGGCGAGGAGGGGTACGGGCTGACGGTGGGACCCCGCTCGGTCCTGCTGCGCGCGGCCCGGCCCACCGGACTGCTGCGGGGCGTACAGACGATCCGTCAACTCCTGCCGGTGGACGTCCTGTCGGGGTCGCCGGCGCCCGGCGTGCGCTGGTCGCTGCCGTGCGCCGAGATCACCGATGTCCCGCGCCACCGCTGGCGCGGCGCGATGCTCGACGTGGCCCGGCACTTCCAGCCAGTGGAGTACCTCCGCCGCTACATCGACCTGCTCGCCCTGCACAAGATCAACGTCTTCCATCTGCATCTCACCGACGACCAGGGCTGGCGGATGCCGGTGCCTGCGTACCCCAAGCTCACCGAGATCGGCGGCCACCGGTCCCGCTCCCCGGTCGGCGTCGACGGGGACACCTACGACGACGTGCCGCACGGCGGCGCGTACACCCGGGCCGAACTCACGGGCCTCGTGGCGTACGCGGCGGCCCGCGGCGTGACCGTGGTGCCGGAGATCGAGATGCCGGGGCACGTCCGGGCCGCCCTGGCCGCCTACCCGCACCTGGGCAACCGGCCCGGCCGGACCCTGGACGTGTGGACGAGGTGGGGGGTCTGCGACACCGTCCTCGGCGTGCACGACGAGGTGTTCGACTTCTGCCACACCGTGCTGGACGAGGTCATGGACGTCTTCCCCTCCCCCTACGTCCACATCGGCGGCGACGAGGTGCCCGTCACCGAGTGGGCGGGGAGCGCCGGGGCCGCCGCCCGCGTGCGCGAGGAGGGCCTGGCAGGACCCGGCGCGCTGCACGGCTGGTTCCTCGCCCGCGTCGGCGCGTTCCTGGTCCGCAACGGACGCCGCCCGGTCGCCTGGGCCGAGACCGGCGGCGAACTCCCGGACACGTTCACGGTGATGGCGTGGCGCGACCCGGCGCACGCCCTCGCCGCCGCGCGACGGGGTCTCGACGTGATCAACGCCGACCACCGCCGCACCTACCTCGACCACCCCCAGCGCGGCGGGGCGCGGGAGCTTCCGGCCCAGCCCGGAGCCGTCGTCACGCTCCGGGACGTCCACGCCCACGACCCGGTCCCGGAGGGGGCCGCTCCAAAGGCAGCCGCCCATGTCCTCGGCGCGCAGGCGCAGGTGTGGACGGAGTACGCGACGACCCCCGCGCGCCTGGAGTACCTCACCTACCCCCGGTTGTGCGCCCTGGCGGACCGCGCCTGGAGCGGACCCACCCCGTGGCCGGAGTTCCGCTCACGTCTCGACCGGCACCTCCCGCGCCTCGACGCGCTCGGCGTGCCCCGCCACCCCTGAGACCGCACCCCCACGGCACGGCCCTGATCTCCCGAGCACGACGAACCCCACATCCCGTCGGAAGGAATCAGCATGACGTCCCGAACCACACCGAGCAGACTGCGGGTCGCCCTGGCGGCAGCCGTGGCCACCGCCCTCGGCACCGCCTGTCTCGCCGCCCTCCCGGGCACCGCGAGCGCCGCCGCCACGGGTGTGAGCGTGCAGTACCGGACCAGCGCCACCGGCGCCACCGCGGACCAGGCGGAGCCCTGGCTGAAGGTCAGGAACACCGGCAGCGCCGGCCTGCCGCTCAGCTCCGTCAAGCTGCGCTACTACTTCAAGGCCGACGCGGCCGGGACCGCCTACCGCTTCGCCTGTTCCTGGGCGGTGAAGGGCTGCGCCAACATCACCGGGACGTTCGGGACACCGGCCCACCCGACGGCCACCGCCGACCGTTACCTGGAGATCGGCTTCACCGCGGGGGCGGGCACGCTCGCCCCGGGCACCGACACGGGGGACATGCAGCTGCGCTTCCACCGGGCGGACTGGCAGACGCTGCGGCAGAGCGACGACTACTCCTTCGGCGCCTCCCAGACCTCGTACGCGGACTGGACGAAGGTCACCGCCTCGGTGTCGGGCAGCACCGTGTGGGGCACCTCTCCCGTCGGCGACGACCCCACCGATCCCCCGACCGACCCGCCCACCGACCCCCCGGCGGGCGGACAGAGCCTGTTCGACGACTTCAGCTACAGCTCGTCGAGCGACCCGAGGATCTCGGCGAACGGCTGGAGCGTGCGCTCAAACGCGGGCGGCCCCGGCGTGCCCGGCGCGACCTGGGCCCCGGAGAACGTCACCTTCACCGCCTCCGGCGGCAACTCCGTGATGAACCTGCGGACGTCGACCGCGGGCACCCCTGAGAGCACCAGGCAGACCGAAGTCCTCACCAAGGCCATGAAGTTCCGCGACGGCACCTACGCGGCGCGCGTCCGGTTCTCCGACGCGCCGGTGTCCGGGCCGGACGGGGACCGCCTGGTGCAGACGTTCTTCACCATCAACGACCTCAAGGCCCCCATGGCCGACGACTACGCCGAGTACGACTTCGAGTACCTGCCCAACGGCGGCTGGGGCGAGCCCGCCAACATCCTGTACACGACGTCCTGGGAGACGTACAACCCCGACCCCTGGCAGGCCGTCAACCAGCACAGCGAGTCCCGGCAGAGCTACGCCGGCTGGCACGACCTGGTGCTGACGATCGACGACAGCTCCATCAAGTACTACGTCGACGGGCGGCTGTTCGGCACCCACGATGCCGCCTACCTGCCCGAGCGGCCCATGTCGATCAACTTCAACCAGTGGCTGATCGACCTCGCCGGCCAGACCAGCACCACGCCCCGCTCCTACGACGAGCAGGTCGACTACGTCCTGCACGTCAAGGACCAGGTCCTGACCCCGGCACAGGTCACGGCCAAGGTCGGCGCCTACCGGGCGGCGGGCACGACCTTCGAGGACAAGGTGCCCGGTTAGAAGTTCAGGCCGCGAAGCCGATGTTGGTCACGTACTCGTACTGGCCCCATTCGGAACCGAGGTCCACGGTCGCGTCGTTGACCCAGGCCTCGTCCAGGGCGGCGGCGTCGTCCCGGGCCCACGCGTCGACGATCCGGTCCCAGTGGCGGACGTTCAGCGTGCGGTACTCCACCACCCGCTGCCGGGGCCGGTCCACCTGGGACTGGTTCACCGGGTGGAACTCGACACGGGTGCCGCGGCCCTCGCGGTTCAGGCGGGCCAGCAGGTAGCGGGCGACATTGTGGCGGCGTACGGACCGGTACGCCGCCTCGATGTTCTCCAGGTTCCTGCGCGACGGACTGCGCCGGCCCGCCAGCCACGCCTTCAGCGTCCGGTCGGTGACGGTCAGTCCTGCCGCGCGGGCCGCCAGGCGGGCGTGCTCGGTGCGGGTGAGGTAGTGCAGGCGGGCGAGCAGACCACGGCGCTGGGTGATCGGCGTCGCGACGAATCCGGCGAGCGCGTCGAGGCGGCGGGCCACCGCTTCGTGCCCCCTGAGGCCCTGAGCCCCGTACTTGCCGAACTCGAGGTTGCGCTCCGGCATCCGACCACTCTCACTCGCGCTCCGACACGGATCTGCTGTCGGCCGTGAGCTTACCCACCGCGGCGGTGCGCGCCGCCGGGGCCACCCGGGTCAGTCGCGGTCGGGATGCCACCCTTCGGGGCCGCCGCCCCGCCACTCGATCAGCGCGGACTGCCGTACCCAGTCGTCGTCCACGTCGTCCAGGCCCGCGAGGCGCAGGAACTCGACGATGTCCAGCAGGCCGTAGGCCATCCCCACGAACTGCTCGTTCACACGGACTCGCCGGCCGCCGTCCTCGGCGGCCGGGTAGATGGCGATGGGCTGTGCGCTGACCATGGGACCAGGGTGGGGCCTGTGCCGGGAGCGCGCACGTGGGGCGCCGCCGTGGGCATACCTAGGTCGTGTCCGTGAAGTCCCGTCGTTCGCCCGTAGGGCGGCCGAGCGGTGTCCGGTGCGTGCTCTGGGGGTCCCCCCTGCTCGAAGAGCTAGGGGGAGTGCCAGACGGGCTCCCGCGTACTGGTTGTACGCGGGAGCCCGGCCGGTGCGGCGAGAGTGCGTGCCGGACGCCGGGCGGCAGGCGGGACTTTGCGGACACGACCTTAGGGCGCGGCGGCCGTGGAGAGGCGGGAGCGCAGGGTGGACGCGAAGTCCTCGGCGCGCGCCAGCTGGGTGCGCAGGTCGGCGACGCGCCGCTGGGCCGCCTCCTCGAAGCCGCGCAACCGTCCCAGCAGCCGCTCGCGTTCGGGTGCGGGGAGGTCGTCGCCGGCGTCGAGGCGGTCGGTGACGTCGAGCAGTTCGCGCATCTCGTCGAGGGTGAATCCGAGCGGTTTCATGCGCCGGATCACCATGAGGCGGGCGACGTCGGCCTCGGTGTAGAGGCGGAAGCCGCCCTGGGAGCGCGCGGAGGGGACGACGAGGCCGGTCTCCTCGTAGTGGCGGATGGTGCGCAGCGACAGCTCGGTGCGCGTGGCGACCTCGCCGATCTGCATGTGTTCGCTGCCCATGTCCCTGCCCGGCCCTTCTCGCCCTGTGGGGCCACCTCACGCCCGGCCCGCCGATCTCTACCCTAACGTTAGGGTAGGGTTTGCGCGGTGAGGGTCGGCTCGACGGCCGTTTCCCTCGCCCTCGCGGTCCGGACGGTGGATGTCCGGCCGCTGCCGTGTCGGGGCCGACGCCGCCCCCGAGGCCACCAGGTCTCCTCCACCGTCCTCAGCGCGCACCGCCCCGGCCCGGGACGTGCCCGAAAACGACAGGTAGCCGTTTCGTTGTCCTCCTCCGTTCTGTCCCCGGCCGCACGGCTGCGCGGCCTGAAGCCCGACTGGCTGCGCGACCCCAAGGTGTGGCGCACCGAGGTGCTCGCCGGTCTGGTGGTCGCGCTCGCCCTGATCCCCGAGGCGATCTCCTTCTCGGTCATCGCCGGGGTCGATCCGGCGATCGGCCTGTTCGCGTCGTTCACCATGGCCGTCACCATCGCGATCGTCGGCGGGCGCCGGGCCATGATCTCCGCGGCCACCGGCGCGGTCGCCCTCGTGATCGCGCCCCTGAACCGGGAGCACGGCTTCGGCTACCTGGTCGCGGCCGTGATCCTCGCGGGTGCCTTCCAGGTGCTGCTCGGCGCGCTCGGTGTGGCCCGGCTGATGCGGTTCGTGCCGCGCTCGGTGATGGTCGGGTTCGTCAACTCGCTGGCCATCCTGATCTTCATGGCGCAGGTCCCCGAGATGACCGACGTGCCCTGGCCGGTGTATCCGCTGATCGGCGCCGGTCTGCTGCTCATGGTGTTCTTCCCGAAGGTCACCTCCCTCGTCCCGGCGCCGCTCGTGTCGATCGTCGTCCTCACCGTCGTCACGCTGGCGGCGGGCATCGCGGTGCCCACGGTCGGCGACAAGGGCGAGCTGCCGTCGTCGCTGCCGGTGCCGGGGCTGCCGGACGTGCCGTTCACGATGGACACCCTGACCACGGTCGCCCCCTACGCGTTCGCGATGGCGCTGGTCGGTCTGATGGAGTCGCTGATGACGGCCAAGCTGGTCGACGAGATCACCGACACCCGCTCCTCCAAGACCCGGGAGTCCGTGGGGCAGGGCGTCGCCAATATCGTCACCGGGTTCTTCGGCGGTATGGGCGGCTGCGCCATGATCGGCCAGACGATGATCAACGTGAAGGTGTCCGGGGCCCGCACCCGGCTGTCCACCTTCCTGGCGGGTGCCTTCCTGATGGTGCTGTGCGTCGTCTTCGGGCCGGTGGTCTCCGACATCCCGATGGCCGCGCTGGTCGCCGTGATGGTGATGGTGTCGTTCGCGACGTTCGACTGGCACTCCATCGCGCCGAAGACGCTGCGGCGGATGCCCGCGGGAGAGATCGCCGTCATGGTCATCACCGTGGCGGTCGTCGTCGCCACGCACAACCTCGCCATCGGTGTCGTCGTCGGCTCCGTCTCCGCCATGGTCGTCTTCGCCCGGCGCGTCGCCCGTCTGGCCGACGTCACCGCGGTCGTGGACCCGGACGGCGCCACGGTCGTCTACCGGGTGACCGGGGAGCTGTTCTTCGCCTCCTCCAACGATCTCGTCGGCCGCTTCGACTACGCGGGCGACCCGGAGAAGGTGATCATCGACCTGTCCGCCGCCCATGTCTGGGACGCCTCCTCGGTCGCCGCCCTGGACGCCGTCACGACGAAGTACGCGAGCCGCGGCAAGACGGTGGAGATCACCGGCCTGAACGGCCCCAGCGCGCATCTGCACGACCGCCTCAGCGGCGAGCTGGTCGCCGGGCACTAAGGTCGTGTCCGCAAAGTCCCGCCTGCCGCCCGGCGCCCGGCACGCACTCTCGCCGCACCGGCCGGTCACCCGCGTACAACCAGTACGCGGGAGCCCGTCCGGCACGCCGAGAGCACGCACCGGACACCGCTCGGCCCGCCCTACGGGCGAACAACGGGACTTTGCGGACACGACCTACGCGGTACGCCCCTCTCTCCGATCGCGCCCCCGCCCCGCCCCAGGTGAGGATGGCGGGACGAGGAAACCGGAGCGTTCGGGAGGTGGCCACGCTGGGCACGGTGCTCCCTGTCGTCTTCGCGGTCTGTGCCGCCCTGAGCAACGCCGTGGCCACGGTGCTCCAGCGCAAGGCGGCGCTCACCGTGCCCAGCTCGCAGGGGCTGCGGGCCGGGCTGATCCTCGATCTGCTGCGCCGGCCGGTCTGGCTGTTCGGCATCCTCGCGGTCATCGGGGCCGCCGTATGCCAGGCGGTCGCGCTGGCGACCGGGCCGCTGACGATCGTGCAGCCGCTGTTCGTGCTGGAGCTTCCGCTGACGCTGATCGTGGCGGCCCTGCTGATGCAACGGCGGCTGCCGGGGTCGGGCTGGGTGGCGGTGACCGTGGTGGTCGTGGGGCTGGGGGTCGCGCTCGCCGCCGCCGCGCCCTCAGGCGACCGCACCCGGGTGTCCCTGGAACGGTGGATCCCGGCGCTCGCCGTCTGCGCGGGCCTGGTCGCCGCCCTCACCGTGATGGCGCTCAGACGCCCGCGGGGGCCCGCCCGGGCGGCCTGTCTGGGGGCCGCCACCGCGATCAGCTACGCGATGACGGCGGCCCTGCTCAAGGCGTCCACGCACCTCCTCGACGAGGAGGGGATCGTCGCCTTCCTCACCGCCTGGCAGACGTACGGCTTCGCCGTGACCGGGGTGTGCGCGCTGTTCCTGCTGGAGAACTCCATGCAGGCCGGCCCCCTGGTCGCCTCGCAGCCCGCCCTCACCCTGGGCGACGCGGCGGTGAGCCTCGCGCTCGGCATCACCCTGTACGAGGAGACCGTCCGCTCCGGCTGGTGGCTCGTACCGCAGCTGCTCGGGGTCGCGTTGATCGCGGTGGGGATCGTCGCCCTGTCCCGGACGGCGCTCAACCAGTCGCTGGTGGCGCCGGAGGAACAGGAACAGGTCGCCTAGGGAAGGCCCCCGCTGAGACCGTCCGGTCAGGCGGAGCGCGCCTGCCACAGGTCGCGCAGGAGGGCGATCTCCGCCATGTGGTGGATGAACTCCAGGTTGGCGCCCCAGAGCACGGCCGCGTACGGCTCGTCCGGGTCGGAGCCGTACGGGTACTGGGAGAAGCCGATCGTGTCGAGCTGCTCCTGGGTCACCGCGCCGACGGCCCGGCGCCAGCGGTCGACGGACTCCCAGAAGCGTTCGAGCGCGGTCGCGGCGGAGGGGCTGAAGTCGACCATCCGCTTGGGGTCCTGACGGCGTTCGCCGAAGGTCCACTCCCAGCGCCCGGCGAAGTCGTAATGCAGATGGCCCAGCCGCCAGGCGATGGTGGTGACGGGCGTCCGGTCGGGCTCCACGGGCCCCGTGTGCGCCAGGACCTCCTCGACCCGCTCGACGGAGACGCTCCAGTCCTCGGCCACCTTCTCGACGCTCATGCCGTCGGCGACCTGCCGGGCGACCTCGGCGTACTCGCTCGCCGGGATGTCCGCGGCGCCCAGGTCGAGCACCCACTCCCCCGGCCCGAACGCCCTGGGGGTCGTCGCCTCGCCGCGCGGGCGGATGGACCAGCAGCCGGGGACCGGCTCCCACAGGTACTCCTCGTCGGTGAGCCCGGTCAGCCGGACCTCCGCCATCTCCCGGGCGCGGTCGAACTGGTCGAGCAGCAGCCCGAGCCGGTCCGTCCTCGTGCCGCCGATCTCCGTGCCGCCGATCTCCATGCCTGGCCCCTTCGCCGGTGCGCCGCCGCGCGGTCATGTCCCCTTGCGGGCACGCCACTTCACGGACAGGCGGAGGGTAGTGGCCCGTCCGGCGGGGACGCGAACGATTTCCGCGTCAGGGCACGTCCACTTCGGCGAGCAGCGGGTGGTGGTCGGAGTACACGGTGGGCCGCACCCCGTGCGCGACCGGGTCGACGCCGCGCAGGAAGACGTAGTCGAACTTGCTCTGCCAGTCCGTGGTCGGCTCGCACGGCCCGGTGGGCACGGGGCGGCACTCGGGGTCGACGTCGGTGGCCACCTTCCACATCGGCCCGAGTTCGGGTGCCTCCGGCACGGCGTTGAAGTCGCCCAGCACGACGGCGCGGTCGAAGCGGGCGACCTCGCGGGCGAGCACGGGGACCTGTGCCGCCCGGACGGACTCCTGACGCCGTTGCGCGAGATGGGTGTTGAAGACGCGGACCGGCCGGCCGTCCAGGAGGGTGGTGACCGCCAGATAACCGCGGTCCTCCGAACCGCCGTCGGGGTACTCCCGGCGCACCACGTCCGTCATCGGCGCGGCGGAGAGGATCGCCTGCCCGAAGCCGCCGGGGTTCCACGGCGGCCCGCCGCAGCGGCTCAGGCTGTCGAGCACCGTCCCGTACGCGACGTGGTACTCGAGGCCGTAGTAGGCCTGTAGGAAGTCCCGTATCCGGGCGACGTCCCGGTCGCACGCCTCCTGCACCCCGACGACCTGCGGCGCGTACGTCGCGATCTCCGCCGCCCGGTCGACGTCGCTCACCCCGCAGGGGTTGCAGAGGTTCCAGGTCATCACCCGGTTCGGTACGACGGCGTCGGCCGCGTCCACGGGCAGCGCCCTGGCGAAGACGGCGCCGCTGGGCGCGCTGGGGCCGACGAGCACCGCGCAGGCCGCGATCATGACGGCCACGAACCACCGCGTGCCCCGTCCCCGCACCCTCGCCTCCTCGCAGCGCACGGACGCGACGTCGGCGTCCTCAGGGACGAGGGTAGGCGACGGACCTGTCGGCTCCCTGTGAGAGGCGGGGTGCCCGGGGCGGCGAAAAGCACTGGCGTGGCACGGGGCACCGGCGCAGACTCCTGCCATGGGTGACATGGGGGCCTTCCAGGCAGCGGTGACCGCGTGGGCGGCCGGCGGGGACGGCGGACGGGCGCGGGAGCTGGCCGCGCGGCTGCCCGTGCGGGTGGCGGTGCTGCTGGAGGGGCCCAGTGACGCGGCGGCGGTCAACGCGCTGGCCGGGCTCCGCGGGCGGGATCTGGCGGCGGAGGGCGTCTGCGTCCTGCCGATGGGCGGCGCCATGAGCGTCGGCCGGTTCGCCGAACTGCTCGGGCCGTCCGGTCTGGGCCTCCGTCTGGCCGGGCTGTGCGACGAGCGTGAGAGCCCCTTCTACGCCCGCGGTTGGCAGCGTGCGGGGGTCGTACGGCCCGGCTTCTTCGTCTGCGCGGCGGACCTGGAGGACGAGCTGATCCGCGCGCTGGGGACCGGGCGGGTGGAGGAACTCGTGCGCGCGGAAGGGGACCTGCGTCCCCTGACGACGTTCCTGCGGCAGCCGGCGCAGCGGAACCGCACCGCGCAGCAGCGGCTGCGGCGGTTCTTCGGGACGACGAGCGGACGCAAGATCCACTACGGCCGGGTGCTCGTGGAGGCCCTCGACACCGACCGTGTCCCGGCCCCGCTGGAGGAGCTGCTGGCCGTCGTCTGAGCCGTGCGGCGGGGGGCAGTTCGGTGCCCGCGCGCTGCTGATGCGCGGTCGCCGGGTCGGGCGCAGACTGGACGCGTGAGTGGCTCGTACCCGGGGCGTGGCGCGTCCACGGCCTCCTCCCAGACGGCACCACGACAGACCGTGGCGCTCGCGGCGATGATGTTCGCGGTCGCGATGACGTTCATCGACCAGACCATCGTGTCGATCGCGGCCCCCGACATCGTCCGGGAACTCGGTCTGTCCTCCTCCGGTATGCAGTGGGTCGTCAACGCCTATCTGCTGGCCCTGGCGGCGTTCTTCGCGCTGGGCGGCCGTCTCGCGGACCTGTACGGGCCGCGGCGGGTGGTCGTCGTCGGCACGCTGGTCTTCGTCGTCTCGTCGGTGCTGTGCGGCTGTGTCCCGAAGGGGGACGTGGCCCAGGGCTGGCTGATCGCGTTCCGGGCCACCCAGGGGTTCGGGGCGGCGCTGCTGTTCCCGGCCGCGCTGGCGGTCGTGGTGGCTGTGTTCCCGCGTGAACGGCGGGGCCGGGCCCTGGCCCTGTTCTTCGGGATCTCCGGCGCGCTGACCGCCATCGGGCCGCTGCTGGGCGGCTGGCTCACGAGCTGGACCTGGCGGGCGGTGTTCTGGGTCAACGTCCCGGTCGCCGTCGTCGCCCTGGCGCTCGTCGCGGCCGCGCGGATCGCGGACCGCCGGCGGGAGGGCACCCTGGACGTGCCCGGCGCCGTGCTGATCGCGGCCGGCATGGGGCTGTGCGTGCTGGGCTTCCAACAGGCGTGGTCGTGGGGCTGGGACAGCGCGGCCACCTGGCTCTGCATCGTGGGCGGCCTGGCGATCCTCGGCGTGTTCGTCCGCTACGAACTCGGGGTGCGGCACCCCCTGATCGACCTGCGGGTGTTCCGGGACAAGGCGTTCGGTGTCGACGCCGCGGTGCTGTTCTTCGCGATGCTGGCGTTCGTGCCGCTGTTCTTCTTCGCGTCGGTGTACGCGCAGGTGTCCCTGAGCGCCTCGCCGAACCAGGCGGCGCTGTTCCTGCTGTACTTCTTCGCCGGTTTCGCGATCGCCTCGCAGTGGGGCGGCCGCATCCTCGACAAGCAGGGCGCGCGCCCGGCCCTGAAACTGGGGTGTGTGCTGGGCGCCGTCGGGTTCGCCCTGTGGGCGGGCGAGTTGACCGACCTGTCGATGCACGACCAGTGGCCGTACGCGGCGCTCGCGGGCGCCGGGATCGGCTTCATCCTCGCCCCCGCGTCGACGGACGCCGTGAACCGGGCCATCGGTCCGTCGTACGGCGAGGTCACGGGCATCACGCAGACGATCCGCAACTTCGCGGCGAGCGTGGGCCTGGCGGTGTTCGGCACGATCCTGACCCACGTCACCAACACGAACGTGCGGAACACCCTGGAGGGACGCGGCTTTTCGCCGGGCGTGTCGGACGACGTCGCCCGCGGGGTCACCGAGTCCATCACCGGCAACGGCGACGACGCCGCGCCCACCGGCACGGGACCGGCGGCGAACGCGATCCGGGACGCGATGGGCGCGATCCGGACGGACTTCGCCGAGGCCAACCAGTGGGTCTTCTACGGCATGGCGATCGCCCTCGGTGTCGCGTTCCTGTGTGCCCTGCGTCATCCGGGCGGCCGGGCCGTGACTCCCGAGGAGCAGGAGGAGTCGGCGCCCGCGTCGCCGGGGGCGAGGCAGCCGGGCCAGTGGGCGGGTTCGTGAGCGGGCGCGGCTGACGGATGCAGGCGTCAGCCGGCGTCCGACAGCTCCTCCACGCGCCGGGCCGCCTTCTGCGCCGCGCGGTCGGCGTCCCGGACGCGGCGCTCGGCCGCCCGGGCCTCCTCGCGGGCCGTACGGTCGTCGGAGCGGGCCTGGGCGAGCTCGGCCTCGGCGTCCTTCAGCTCCTTGGACAGGGTCTCCACCCGGTCCTTCAGCTCGGCGATCCTCTCCTCGACGTCCTCGGCCCGCCGGGCCGCGTCTTCGGCCTCCTCGGCGCGCGCCGCCCGTTCCCGGTCGGCCTCCTCGGCCGCCTCGCGGGCCTCGGCGAGCCGGCGGCGCCGCTGGTCCTCGGCGGACTTCTCCGCCCCGGCTCGCGCGGGCCGCTTCGCCCGGTCCGGTTCCGCCGCGCGGCGGGGCGGCGCCTCGCCGCTGGTGGCGGGGAACGCGGCCGAGGGTGTGAGGGGCTTGGTGAGACGGCCGGAGGCCCACTGCCGGGCGGCCTCGGGGTCGGCGAGCACCGCCTGGAGGGTGTCCTGGACCTCGCGCTGGGCGTCCTGGCCGAGCGGGTGCCCGGCGTCGGCGGCGAGCTGGGCGGCCTGCCGGGTCAGCGCGCCGATCAGCAGGCGCTGCTGGTGGACGAGGTCGCGCAACTGCGCGGGGTCCAGGTCGCGGTGGGCCTGGCGCAGGGCCTCGCCGAGCTCGACGAGGGGTTCGACCTGGTCGCGCCGGGCGCGCACCAGGGTGTTGCTCGCCCAGGCGGACAGGCTGGGGCGGCGCAGCCGGCCGATCTCGTCGGCGAGCGCCCGGTTCCCGGCCGAGCGCGCGGCCGCGGCCCGTTCGTTGCGGGCGGCGGTGAACTGCTCGGGCCGCAGTCCGTACAGTTCGTCGGCCACGGTGTCCAGGTCCACGGGCTCCCTCTCGGCGAACCGGCTGCTCACGCGCAGATCTTCCCACGTCACCCGGGGTGGGACAGCGTGGACCGGGGCGCCGTACGCCCTGGCCGGGGAGTTTGCCGGATCGGCAAACGCGCTGGCCGTGCCGCCGTCGCGCTCCGCAGCATCGGCGTGACCGCAGCGGCGGTTCCGGCGGCCCGCACGGGGGCCGTTCGGGCGAGGCAGCGACGTCCGCAGGAGGGCACATGGCACGGCAGGACGGCTCGGAACGGTTCACCCATCGCACGGTCACCGGCCCGGCCGGGCCGATCCATCTGGTGGAGCAGGGCACCGGCCCGCTCGTGCTGCTCGTGCACGGCTTCCCGGAGTCCTGGTACTCCTGGCGTCATCAACTGCCCGCCCTCGCGGCGGCGGGCCACCGGGCCGTGGCACTCGACGTCCGCGGCTACGGCCGCTCCGCCGGGCCGGCGGCCGTGGAGGCGTACCGGATGCGCGAGCTGGTCGAGGACAACGTGGCGGTGGTGCACGCCCTCGGCGAGGAGTCGGCCGTGATCGTCGGCCACGACTGGGGCGCGACCATCGCGGCGAACTCCGGGCTGCTGCGGCCGGCCGTCTTCCGGGCGGTGGGGCTGCTCTCCGTGCCGTACACGCCGCGCGGCGGACCGCGCCCGAGTGACGTCTTCTCCCGCGTCGGCGGGGACGAGGAGTTCTACGTCTCGTACTTCCAGGAGCCGGGTCGCGCCGAGGCCGAGATCGAGCCGGACGTACGGGGGTGGCTCGCCGGGTTCTACGCGGCGCTGTCCGCCGACACCATGGCCGGGCCCGGCGCCCCCGATCCGCACTTCGTCGGCGCGGGCGGCATGCTGCGGGACCGGTTCCCGGCGGGCCGGCTGCCGGGCTGGCTGGGCGAGGCGGACCTCGACGTGTACGCCGGGGACTTCGAGCGGACCGGCTTCACCGGCGCGCTCAACCGGTACCGGAACATGGACCGCGACTGGGAGGACCTGGCCGCGTACGACGGGGCGCCGCTGACCCAGCCGTCACTGTTCGTGGGCGGGTCCCTGGACGCCTCCACGACCTGGCTGGCGGACGCCATCGAGGCGTTCCCGGTCACGCTGCCGGGGCTCGTCTCCTCCCATCTGCTGGACGGCTGCGGTCACTGGGTGCAGCAGGAGCGGCCCGGGGAGACGAACCGCCTGCTCGTCGACTGGCTCGCGCGGGTCACTCGGGCTGGGTCGCGATCTGGATGAGGTTGCCGCAGGTGTCGTCGAGGACGGCGGTGGTGACGGGCCCCATCTCCGTGGGTTCCTGGGTGAAGCGGACGCCGAGGCCGCGCAGCCGCTCGTACTCGGCCCGGACGTCGTCCACGGCGAACTGGGCGAGCGGGATGCCGTCCTGCGCGAGGGCGTCGCGGTAGGTGCGGGCGGCCGGGTGACCGAGGGGCTCGAGGAGCAGTTCGGTGCCATCGGGCTCCTCGGGCGAGACGACGGTCAGCCAGCGGTCCTTCTCGCCGATCGGGACGTCGTGCTTCGTACGGAAGCCGAGGATCTCGGTGTAGAAGTGCTGGGCCGCGGCCTGGTCGTCGACGAAGACGCTGGTCAGACGGATCTTCATGGGGTGTTCTCCTCGGGTGCGGAGGGGTCGGGAAGGGGCCAGCGCTCGGTGATCCGCCGCAGCGGGGCCGTGTCGAGGTCGTGGAACTTGTAGCGGCCCTCCCGTCTGGTCCTGACGAGTCCGGCGGCCTCCAGCACGGCGAGGTGCTGGGAGACGCCCTGGCGGGAGATGCCGAGTCCGTGCTTCATGGCGAGACGACCGCAGATCTCGAACAGTGTCTGTCCGGACCGCTCCGTCAGCTCGTCGAGGATGATCCGGCGGGTCGGGTCGGCCAGGGCTTTGAAGAGGTCGTCGGCCACTCCGTCACCATAGGCAAGTATGGACTTGCCTATCAAGCCGCGGCGCCGTGTTCCGTGCCGCCGGTGTGTCCCGGGTCAGTCCTCGGCCGGGTGGACGCTGGTCACCTTGCCGTGGGGGTCGGCCACGAGATAGCCGGTGCCGTAGTCGTCCGTGAGGTACACGGCCATGCCGGCCGGGGTGCCGAAGGTGGTGCTGGGCGACTTGAGGGTCACGTACCGCAGTGTCGGCTTGTCGACGTTGAGCTTCTTCTCCGCCTGGTCGAACAGGGCGGGGATCTT
Organism: Streptomyces sp. SS1-1; assembly: GCF_008973465.1. Taxonomy (NCBI): domain Bacteria; kingdom Bacillati; phylum Actinomycetota; class Actinomycetes; order Kitasatosporales; family Streptomycetaceae; genus Streptomyces; species Streptomyces sp. SS1-1. The sequence continues at coordinate 477,259 of NZ_WBXN01000004.1, forward strand.
CGTCCAGTCGAAGTCGTCGAGACCGACGGGCCGGTCGCCGCCGATGATCGTGCCGCTGATGATGCCCTTCTCGACCCCGCGTCCCGGCCGGTAGGTGTACGAGTCGTACTTCTTGTCGCTGCCCTCGACCATGAGCTCGGCGGAGGCGTGGTCGGGATAGACGGTGAAGTCGGCGTAGCGGTCGCGGCCGGTCGCCTCCTCGAACGCCTTGATGGCCGTCCGGATGCCGTCGGGGGTGAGCAGGCCGCCCGCGGGGACGGTGTCCGCGGCCTTCGACCGGTCGGCGGCCGGGGTGCGCGCGCCGGACGGCGAGGAAGTGGCCGGGCCGGGGGCGGACGTGGTGGGGCGGCCGTCGGAGTCGGCCTTGTGGGCGTCGGTCCCGAGGGGCAGCAGCCACCACAGCAGGGCCAGCGCGCCGGTGAGCGCGGTGCCCGTGACGCCGTACAGGACGGCCCGGCCGCGCGTGCTCCCGGTGACCGGACGCTGCGGCACCGTCATCGCCTGCCCCGGGGGCGGCAGGACGGGCGGCGGCCCGAAGGTGCCCTGGGAGACGGGGGCCGTCGGTGGACCGCTGGGCGGTGCGAGCGGGTACGACGTGGTGGGCGCGGCACCGGGACGGCCCGACTCGACGGCGGCCAGCGCCCGGTCGAGCGCGTCGGCCGCGGGGCGTGCGGACGGGTCCCGCACGAGCACGCCCATCAGGACGTCGCCGAGGGCGCCCGCCCGGGCCGGCGGCGGCACGTCCTCGTGGAGGACGGCGGCGAGGGTGGCCAGGGTCGTGCCCCGGCGCAGCGGGTGGCGGCCCTCGACGGCGGTGTACAGCATCATCGCCAGCGACCAGAGGTCGGAGGCGGCTCCTCCCTCGTGGCCGGAGACACGCTCGGGCGCCATGAAGTCGGCCGTGCCGATGAGGGAGCCGGTGGCGGTGAGCGTGGTCGTGCCGCGGATCGCGGCGATGCCGAAGTCGGTGAGGACGGGGCGCCCGTCGGGCCGTATGAGGACGTTGGCGGGCTTGACGTCCCGGTGCTCGATGCCGGCGCCGTGCGCGGCGCGCAGCGCGGCCAGCACCCCCCGGCCGATCCGCGCGGCCTCGGGCGGTGTCATCGGGCCGCGTTCCAGCCGATCGGCGAGCGAGCCGCCGGTGACCAGTTCCATGACGAGCCACGGATAGGTGCCCTCGCCGCCGTCGACGACGTGGTGGATGGTGACGACGTTCGGATGGTCGAGCCGGGCCAGGGCCCTGGCCTCGCGCAGCACGCGCTCGCGCAGCATCCGTGCGCCCTCGGGGTCGTACTCGGCGAGGTCCCGGTCGGGCGGGCGCACCTCCTTGACGGCCACCAGCCGGTGCAGCACCAGGTCCTTGGCGCGCCACACCGTGCCCATTCCGCCCCCGCCGAGGCGGGCCTCCAACTCGAAGCGCCCGTCGACCACGCGTCTCGCGGGGTCTCTGCCGTCCTCACTCATGGGCGGGAGCTTAATTGCCCGGCGGGGTCGAACTGTCAGGCGCCCGTGCGGGCTTCGAGGGCGCGCAGGACGGCCACCATGTCCTCGGTGCCGTGCCCCTGGGCGACGGTCTCGCCGAACAGGGCGTGGCAGACGTCGAGAAGGGGGGTGGCCACCTCGGTCCTGCGGGCGGCTTCGGCGATGAGCCGGTTGTTCTTCAGGACGTCGGCGACGGCCGCCTGGACGTCGAAGTCGCGGGCGACCAGCTTGGCGCCCTTGCCGCGCGAGACGGCGCTGGCCATGGGGCCCGCGTCCAGGACGGCGCGCAGCAGGCCCTGGTCGAGTCCATGGCGGCCGGCGAAGTGGAACGCCTCGGTCAGACCGGTGACCAGGGTGATCAGGAAGAGGTTGACCGAGAACTTCATCAGCAGGGCGCCGGGAACGTCACCGCAGTCGAAGGTCTCGCCGCACATCGGTGCCAGCAGGGGCCGTACGGCCGCCACGGCGTCGCGCTCGCCGGCCAGCATCGCCACCAGCTGTCCCTGCTCGGCCGGGACCCGGGAACCGGAGACGGGCGCCTCGACATAGCGTCCGCCCGCCGCCAGGACGGCGTCCCGCAGCCCGGCCGAGAACTCGGCGGAGGTCGTGCCCATGTGGACGACGGTGTGGCCCGCCACGCGGGTCGCGAAGTCGGGGGTGCCGCGCCCGAGGACGGCGTCCACGGCGGCCTCGTCCGCCAGCATGAGGATCACCGTGCCGGCCCGTGCGAAGACCTCGGCGGGGCTTTCGGCGACGTGCGCGCCCGCGTCCCGCAGGGGGGCGCAGCGGCCGGGGGTGCGGTTCCAGACGACGAGGGGCGTCCCGGCGCGGGCCAGGTTGAGCGCCATGGGCCGGCCCATGACCCCGAGTCCGATGAATCCGACGTCCCCTCCGGGGGGTTCCGTGATTCCGACGTCCATGCCGCACCGCCGTTCTGCCGCGTCCGGGACCAGCCCGCGCCCACCACTATGACAGTGGTCATAGTACGGGATCGTATGACGCCCGTCATAGGATGGGTGTGGTGAACCGGACCGGGACGGACGGAGGTCGGCGATGACGGTGCCGCCCGTACGAGGGCCGCGCGAACGCATGGTGTTCAGCGCCGCCCAGCTCCTGCGGCGGGGCGGGGTCGCCGCCGCCGGCATGCGGGAGGTCGCCGCCCACGCCGAGGCGCCGCGCGGCTCGCTCCAGCACTACTTCCCGGGCGGCAAGGAGCAGTTGGTCAACGAGGCCGTGGGCTGGGCCGGGCGCTACGCCGCACGCCGGGTCGCCCGCTTCCTGGCCGCGCTCCCCGAACCGACGCCCAGCGGGCTGTTCACGGCGATGGTGCGGCAGTGGACCGAGGAGTACGAGGCCGCCGGCTTCGCGGGCGGCTGCCCGGTCGCCGCCGCCACCGTGGACTGCGCCGAGGGCACCGAGTCCACACGGGAGGCGGCCACCGCCGCGTTCGAGGCGTGGACGGGTGCCGTCGCGGACGCGCTGACGGACATGGGGGTGCCGCGCGGGCGCGCCGGATCGCTCGCCACCCTGATGATCAGCTCACTGGAGGGCGCCATCCTCATGGCACGGGCCCAGCACGACCTCCGGCCGCTCACGACGGTGGGCGCGGAACTCGGGCCGCTGCTGGACGCTGCGGTCGAACGGGGCGCCTGACCGGGGCCGCGAGGCGCCGCGGCGTCAGGCTCCGGGTCCGGGGGCCTCCGCGTGGGCGGCCGCCTCGCGGATCTCCTCCTCGACGCTGCTGCGTGACGCTCCCTTGCTCCTGGCGTACTCGGCCACCGCCGTCTGCAGATCCCGGGCGAGGTCCCGCCAGGCCCGCAGGGCGGTGTTGTACGTCTCGGTCTGGCGGGCGCTCCAGCCGCCCACCTGCGTCGGTGGACCGTACTTGCTGCGCAGTTCCTCCACGCGGCTGTGAGCCTGCTCGGCCGCGCGCTGCTTCGCCACGAGCTCTTCGAAGATGGTCGTCACACAAATGGAGCATAGGCGGGTGAATGCCATGATGCGCGGCGAGCCCCGCGCGGTTGCTCACACCCCCGCGGCCCACTCCTCCTCCGGGAGAGCCAGCAGCTCCTCGATCCGCGCCCGGTCGGGCAGCGGGCCGTGGTCGCCGGTCACCCGCAGCGCGGAGCCGGCGGTCAGGTGCCCCAGCCGCAGGGCGGCCGCCGTCGTACGGCCCCGCACGAGCCCCGCCAGGAAGCCGGCCGCGAAGGCGTCCCCGGCGCCGACCGGCTCCACGACCCGGACGCGCGGCGCGGGCACCGTGACGGCGTCCTCGGCCGTGAAGGCGGTCGTGGCGCGCGGGCCGTCCTTGACGACGAGGACGTGCGGGCGCGGGAGCAGGTCCCGCACGTCCCGCGCCGTGAGATCCGCGCCCCACAGCGCCTGGGCCTCGTCCAGGCCGACGAGGACGAGGTCGGCGCGGTCCGCCAGGTCGCGCAGGACGGCCGGGGCCGTGCCGTCCGGCCACAGGGCGGCGCGGTGGTTGACGTCGAAGCTCACCGTGTGGGGGCGCCCGGGCTCCAGCGCCCGCTCCACCAGCATGCGGCAGGAGGGCGACAGGGCGGGGGTGACCCCGGTGAGGTGCAGCAGCCCGGCCGCGCGGACCGGTGCGGAGTCGAGCAGGTCCGGGCCGAGCGCGGACGCCGCCGAGCCACGCCGGTAGTAGTGCACACGGGTCCCGCCGGGGGCCGGGTCCTTCACCAGCAGGCCGGTGGGGCGGGCCGGGTCGGTGCGCACGTACGACACGTCGACGCCGGGGGCGGCGACGGCGGCGCGGACGCGGCGGCCCAGCGGATCGTCGCCGAGCGCCGACAGCCAGGTGACCGGGACGCCGTGGTCGGCGAGGTACATGGCTACGTTCGACTCGGCGCCCGCCACGGACAGCCGCAGCCGTCCGGCGTCCGCCAGCGGGCCCGCCGGGTCGGGGGCGAGGGCCGCCATCGTCTCGCCGACACAGACGACCGGTCCGGGAGCGGGGCGCCACGGGGCGCGCGGGCCCGTCATGCCCGGTCCTCCACGACCGCCGGGTCGAGCCGGCAGGCCGGCGTCGGGGTGCCCGGCACGTCCACGCGGACGGTGAACAGCGCCCCGTCGTCGGGGCCGGGCGCGTCCAGGCCGACGCGGGCCGTCGTGACGTGCAGGACGTCCCCGGCGAGGCAGACGCCGGCGGGCTGGCGCGCGGGCAGCCGCAGCGTCCGGTCGAGCGTGCCGTCGGGCAGGTGGCGGCGGACCGTGCCGGTGCCCCAGACCGCGATCCACACGGCTCCCTCGGCGTCGACGGCCATCCCGTCGGGGCTGCCGTCCTGGACGGTGACGAAGGGACGCGGGGTGCCGAGGTCGCCGGTGGCGGGGTCGACGGGGTAGCGCCGGACCACCCCTCGGGCGCTGTCCGCGAGGTACATGAGGCTGCCGTCGGGGGTGAACGCGGGCCCGTTGGGCACGGTGATGCCGTCCAGCACCCGGACGACGGTGCCGTCCCGGTCGAGCCGGTACAGCGAGCCGGCACCCTCATCGGCGTCGTACGCCATGCTCCCGGCCCAGAACCGGCCGAACGGATCGGCGACGGCGTCGTTCATGCGCATGGGGACAGGGGCGCCGTCCTCGGGCCGGGCCAGCCAGCGGAGAGTGCCGTCGGCGCGGACCAGACAGATCCCGGTCCCGGCGGCCGCCACCCAGGCGCCGTGATGCCCGGCGAGGGGGGCGACGGCGCCCAGGGGGACGGGGAGTTCGGCGAGGGTACGCAGGGCGGCCGTCCCATCCGTCGGGGCGGCCAGGAGGCGCCCGGCGAGGATGTCGACGAGGACGACCCCCGTGCCGGTCCATCGAACGCCCTCACCGAGTTCGAGCCGGTCGGGGTGGGTGGGGCGCGGTGGTGCCGTGGTCATCGGGCGGCCTCCTGGACAGCGGTACGGGAACGGGGGGCTCGGTCCGTGAGGGCGCGCAGGCTCCCGCCATCGGCGGAGTCGCCAACCAGCAATGAGCCGACGTCCACCGGGAGATCGGGCCGGTCGGTGTGGCCGGCGCGCGGTGCCGGCATGGTCATCGGCCGGCCTCCGCAACGACGCCACGAGAACAGCGGGCACGGTCCCCGAAGGCGTTCAGGCTTCCGCCGCCGACGGCGTCGCCAACCAACGGCGTATCGACGCCGACCGCCAGATCGAGCCGGTCCGAGCCCGCGCCGCGCGATGCCGCCGTAGTCATCCGCCGGCCTCCTCCACGACAGCCCGGAAACGGCGGGCACGGGCCCTCAGGGCATCGACGCTCCCGCCCTCAGCCGCGTCGCCGACCAGCGGGGAGCCGATGCCCACCGCGAGGGCGCCCGTTGCGAGGCAGGACCGGGCGGCGGACTCGTCGATGCCGCCGACGGGGACGAAGGGGGCGTCGGGGAACGGGCCCCGCAGGGCCTCAGGTACCCCGGTCCCCCGGCCTGGGCGAGCGGGAAGAGTTTCAGCGCGGCCACGCCGAGGGCGCGGCGGCGATGATCTCGGTCGGGGTCAGCACCCCGGCGAGGACCGGCAGGCCCAGGTCCTGCGCGGCCGTGACGCCGGGCCCCAGGCCGGGTGTCACGGCGAAGTCGGCGCCCGGCGGCGTGCGCGGCCCGGGCGTCCTCGGCGGTGAGGACCGTGCCGGCGCCCAGCGGACGGCCGGGGCCGAGGGCGACGCGGGCGCGTTCGATGACGGTCAGCGCGCCCCTGCCGGACAGCGACACCTCGATCAGCTCGACGCCCTCCTCGGCGAGGGTCAGGACGGTGCGCAGCGCGGCGTCGGGATCGTCGCCCCGCACGATTGCGACCAGGCGGTGGGTGGCCAGCGCGGCGGTCAGGTCCACGGACGGTGCTCCTTACGGTGCGGGGGTGTCGGGGCAGCGGCAGGCCCCGGTGAGGGTGAACCGCCAGCGGACCTCACCGGAGGCCGGGACGCGGGCGGCGTCGCCGGGTCCCGCGTCGGCGAGGTCGAAGACGCGGCCGAGCATGGGTTCGACGCCGGTGCTGCGGTAGGGGCCGGTGTCGGGGAAGCCCTTGAGGTTGCGCCACAGGGCGATCGACACGGGCTGTCCCTCCGCCTCCAGGGCGAAGTGGAGCCGGTCGGCGCCGTCGTGCACGCAGCACACGTCGGTGGCGACGACCGCGCCGACCGCCGTCCCGTCGTCGGGCCCGAGCCGGTCCAGCGGCACCCCGTGCGGGGCGGGCCACGGCCCGGCGATCCAGGGCGCGCCGGACGGCCAGCCGGCGTCGAGGAGCGGGGCGGCCTCCGGGAAGAGACGCGTGTCCGCCGCCGGGGGATGCGCGGCGCTGCCTGCTCGGAGAGGTCCAGCAGGGCGTGCGCCGCCCACACGAACGGAATCCGGCGGGGGCGGTGAGCCGGTAGTCGACGTGGAGGCGGTCGCCGTCGGTCCGGGCGGTGCGGGCGAGCGTGAAGGAGGTGGCCCGGACGTGCTCGGTGCCGTCGTCGTCGCGGGTCCAGGGCCGGGCCCAGACGTCCCCGTGGTCGGGCAGGCCCCGGACGGTGGGGACGCACTCCTCCAGGCCGCCCGCGTCGACGAACGCGTCCCCGGGGGCGGCCGTGTCCCGTGCGGGTGCCGGGCGGTGCCAGAGCCATTCGCGGGTGGGTGAGCGCAGGGACGTCCAACGGCCGCCGTGGGGCGGGGTCGGTGGTGAGGGTCAGCACGCGCTCACCACTCGGCGAAGGAGTCGTCCGCGTGCCGCCAGACGGGGTTGCGCCAGACGTGTCCGGCCCGGTCGGCCGCCCGTACGGCCGTCTCGTCGAGGGTGACGCCGAGGCCGGGGGCGTCGTTGCGGGCCGCGTGCCCGTCGACGAAGCGGAACGGCGTCGGGTCGGCGAGGTAGGACAGCAGGTCGGCGTCCTTGTTGTAGTGGATGCCCCGGCTCTGCTCCTGGATCAGGAAGTTGGGTGTGGCGAAGGCGACTTGGAGGCTGGCGGCGAGGGCGATGGGGCCGAGCGGGCAGTGCGGGGCGAGCTGGGCGCCGTAGGTGTCGGCGAGGGAGGCGATGCGGTGCACCTCGGTGATGCCGCCCGCGTGGGACAGGTCGGGCTGCGCGACGGCGACGCCGGCGGTGAGGGCGGGCAGGAATTCGGCGCGGGAGTACAGCCGTTCGCCGGTGGCGAGGGGCACGGGGCTCGCCTCGACCAGGCCGGGCAGCAGATGGCCGTGCTCGGGGAGGACGGGTTCCTCCACGAACAGCGGGTGCAGCGGCGCGAGTTCGGCGAGGACGCGGCGGGCGCTGGCTGCGGTGAAGCGGCCGTGGAAGTCGACGGCGACGTCCCGGCCGGGCCCGAGGGCCTCGCGGGCGGCGGCGACCCGGTCGACGACGGCGGCGGTCTCGGCGGCGGTGGCGATCGGCGAGGTGACGCCGGCGCCGTTCATCTTGACGGCGGTGAAGCCGGCCTCGACCTGGGCGGCTATCTGCTCGCGGAGTTCGGCGGGTTCGTCGCCGCCGACCCAGGCGTAGACCCGGACCCGTTCGCGTACGGGCCCGCCGAGCAGGGCGTGCACGGGCGCGCCGTACGTCTTGCCCGCGATGTCCCACAGGGCCTGGTCGAGTCCGGCGACGGCGCTGGAGAGGACGGGGCCGCCCCGGTAGAAGCCGCCCTTGGTGAGTACCTGCCAGTGGTCCTGGATGCGCAGCGGGTCCTGGCCGACGAGGTATTCGGCGAGCACGTCCACGGCGGCGCGGACGACCTCGGCGCGTCCCTCGACGACGGGTTCGCCCCAGCCGACCACTCCGTCGTCGGTCTCCACCCGGCAGAACAGCCAGCGCGGCGGGACCTGGAAGGTTTCTATCCGCGTGATCTTCACTTGCCCCCGGTGCCTTTCGTGTCGTCGTCGTCCGTGGCCTCGCCTGGCCCGTCGAGCCGGTCCAGGTCGCGGCCGGCCTGGACGAGCAGGGCGCGCATCGCGGCCTCGGCAGCTCCCGGGTCCCGTTCGCGGACGGCGTCGAGGACGGCGCGGTGGGCGGGGACGGGGTCCTCGCTGTGCGGGTGGCTGTGCACGATGCGGTCACGGTGGGCGAGGCCCGGCTCGATGACCATCTCCATGCGTTCGAGCAGTTCGTTGTGGGTGGCGGCGAGCAGCGCCCGGTGGAAGGCGAGGTCGGCCTCGACGGCGTGGCCGGGTCCGGCGCCGTCCTCGCCCATCGCGTCGAGGGCCGCCTCCAGGGCGTGCAGGTCGGCGTCGGTGCGGCGCTCGGCGGCGAGGCGCACGGCGGCCGGTTCCACGATGGCGCGGACCTCGGCGAGGTTGCGCAGCAGGGTCCGGTCGGCGTCGGTCGCCTCGCCGGCGCCCTCGAACTGCCAGCGCAGCACGTCGGCGTCGAGGAGGTTCCAGTCGGAGCGGGCCCGCACGAAGGTGCCGCGTTTCTGCCGGGCGTCGACCATGCCCTTGGCGGCGAGCACCTTCAGGGACTCGCGCAGGGCGGTGAGACTGACGTCCAACTCGCTCTGCAGCGCCACCAGGTCGAGCGTGGCACCCTCGGGGATCCGGCCGCCGAGGATACGGCGGGCGAGGGACTCCACGGTCTGGCCGTGCACGCCGCGGCGGGCGTAGGGCGTCATGTGGTCCAGCCTTTCTGCAGGGGGTGGGGGGTGCGGGTCATGCCGAGGACTTCACGACGCTCCAGCCGCCGTCCACGACGAGACTGGTGCCGGTGACGAAGGAGGCGTCGTCGGAGCCCAGGAAGGCGATGGCGGCGGCGACCTCGCCCGGGGTGCCGAAGCGGCGGGCGGCGGTCTCGGCGACGCTGCGCTCACGGTCCTCGGGGGGCACCCGGTCCCAGGCGGCGGTGAGGATCGGGCCGGGGACGACGGCGTTGACGCGGACCTCGGGCCCGTACTCGACGGCGAGCTGCCCGCACAGGGAGAGCAGGGCGCCCTTGGACGCGGCGTACGCGGGGTGTCCGGGGAGGCCGACGCGGGCGTGCACGGAGGAGGTGAGGACGGCCGCTCCGCGCCGGGCGCGCAGGTCGGGCAGGACCGCCCGGAAGCCGAGGAAGCTCGCGGTGAGGTTGACGTCGAGCTGCCGCTGCCAGGAGGTGAGCGTCATGGCGTCGGCCGGGGCGACCTCGACGGTGTAGGCGTTGCTGACGAGGAGGTCGACGGGCCCGAAGGTGTGCGCGGCGGCGACGATCCGGCGCCAGTCGTCGTCCTCGGCCACGTCGGCGCGGACGAACAGGGCCCGGCCGCCGTCCTTGGTGATGCGTTCGGCGACGGCCGTACCGGCGTCCTCGGCGAGGTCGGCGAGGACGACGGCGGCTCCCTCCTCGGCGAGGCGTCCGGCGGTGGCGGCGCCGATGCCGGAGGCCGCGCCGGTGACCACGGCGGTGCGGCCGGTGAAGCGGTCCATCGTGGGGTCGTCTCCTTCGGGGGTGGCGGTCGTGGGCCGTGGGCGGGCGGGCCGTCCGGGAGAGGTGTGCGGCTCACTCACGTGTCAGTACCACCAGATCGGCGTCGTGACCGGCGGTCCAGGTGAACGGCAGCCCGTAGTGCAGCAGATGCGCTCCGCCGTACGTCGTGCCGGTGGCCGTGTCGCGGTAGCGGGCCGCCGGGTCCAGGCCGCGCAGCCGCAGCCGGGCGGGCCGGCCGGGCACGAGCGGGGCGCCGTCGAGGCGTCCGGTGCTCAGCGCGGCGACGACCGTGCGCTCCCGAAGTCGTACTGGACGCCGCAGGCCGGCTCGTCGGGGCTGCCGAGCAGGCGGGCCTCGCCGTGGTGGACGACGTCCCGGACCTCCTTGTAGCGGGCGATCCAGCGAGTGGCCTCGGCGCGCTCCTCGGGGGTCCAGGCGCGAAGGTCGGCGCCGATGCCGAGCACGCCGCACATGGCGTTGACGAACCGGAAGGCGAGGCTGCGCGGGCGGGGGTCGAAGACGCCGGGCGCGTCGGTGACCCAGGAGCTCATGACGTGCGGGGCGTGCGCGTGCAGGAAGCCGTACTGGATGGAGAGCCGGTCCAGCGGGGCGGTGTTGTCGCTGGGCCAGACGACGTCGGTGCGGGCCAGCGTGAGGTGGTCGACGCGGCCGCCGCCGCCCGCGCAGCCCTCGACGGTGACATGCGGGTGGGCGGTGCGCAGGTGGTCCAGGACGCGCAGGTATCCGGTGACGTGCTCGGCGTCCAGGTCGACGGCTCCGGCGCCGGGCCGGCCGCGTTCGGTGGGCGGCCGGTTCATGTCCCACTTGAGGTAGTCGACGGCATAGGTGCCGAGGAGGCGGTCCAGGGTGCCGATCACGAAGTCCTGCACGTCGGTGCGGCCGAGGTCGAGCAGCAGCTGGTTGCGGACGAGGCGGGCGGGCCGGCCGTCGACGCGGTACACCCAGTCGGGGTGTTCGGTGTGCAGGCGGCTGCCGGGGCTGACGGCCTCGGGTTCGACCCAGAGGCCGAAGTCGAGGCCGAGGCCGCGCACGTCCTCGACGAACCGGCCGAAGCCTTGCGGGAAGGCCGCCGGGTCCGGGTGCCAGTCGCCGAGGCCGGCGGTGTCGTCGGCGCGCCCGGTGAACCAGCCGTCGTCGACGACGAACAGCTCGGCGCCGATGTCGGCGGCCACCTTGGCGAGTTCGAGCTGTCCGGCGGCGTCGACGTCGAAGCCGGTGGCCTCCCAGGAGTTGTAGAGGACCTTGCGGGGGCGGTGCAGCCGGTCGCCGGCGAGCCGGCGCTCGTAGCGGTGCCAGACCCGGGACAGCCCGTCGAGTCCGTCCGCGCTGAAGGCGCAGGCGAGGCGGGGGGTGGTCAGGATGGTGCCGGGCGCGAGGACGACGGCGCCCTCGTGCGGGACGCGTCCGGCGCGGACCCGGATCGCGCCGCCCGGTTCGGCCTCGGCGGTGATGTGCCAGTTGCCGGCCCACTCCAGGGCGAGCCCGTACGCGGGGCCGTCGCCGGGGGTGCCGTCCTGCACGGCGAGCCAGGGCGCGTAGGCGTGGCCGGGGACGCCCTGGGTGCTGCCCATGGTGAACGTGCCCCGTCTGAGGTGCAGTTGGGTGCGCTGGAACTCCTGCGACCACTGGCCGGTGAGGTAGGTGAGCCGGGCGCCGGCGGTCACGGGCACGTTGACGGCGGCCGAGTCGAGGCGTTCCAGGCGCAGTTCACGGGAGGCGGTGTGCTCCGTCCAGCGCAGGATCACGTCGGTGCCGGGGACCGTCTCGTAGCACAGGACCGTGCGCAGGCCGAGGACGTCGTCGGTGAACGACAGCCTCAGCGCGCCCTCGCTCTCCTCGGCGCCGGTGAACTCCCACCATGCGCCGCGCTCCCCGTCGGGGGTCGCCGCCACCAGCTCGGCCCCGGTGAAGGGCCGCTGACCGTACGGCAGATACTCGGCGGGTGCCGCGTCGGCCGGGGTGACGAAGTGCGTGCGGTGGGACCAGTCGAGCGCGGACGGGCCGTCCTCGACGCCGGCCGGGCCCCAGGCGTCCAGCTCGGCCCAGGGGCCGTCCTGGGACAGGCGGACGGTGTAGGTGGTGTTGTCGGTGCGCAGGGTCCAGCGGGGGTGCGTCACTTGACCGCTCCCAGGTTGAGGCCGGCCACGAAGTGCCGCTGGAAGCGCAGGAAGACGGCGACGGTGGGCGCGGCGGCGATGACGGATCCGGCGGCGATGACGTTCCACATGGAGACGTACTGGCCCTGGAGTCCGATGAGGGCGGCGGTGATGGGCATCTTGGTGTCGCTGCGCAGCACGGTGATGGCCCACAGCAGGTCGTTGAAGATCCAGGTGAAGGACAGGGCGCTGAGCGCGGCGAGCGCGGGCCGGGTCAGCGGGAGGATGATCCGCCAGAACACCTGCCAGGGTCCGGCGCCGTCGACGACGGCGGCCTGCTGGATCTCGGCGGGGATGGCCCGCATGAACCCGTGCAGCACGAAGACGTAGAAGCCGACGCCGAAGCCGATCTGTACGCCGACGAGGGCGGGCAGGGTGTCGTAGACGCCGATCATCTCGCTCAGCTTGGAGACGGGGATGAGCAGGATCTGCGGCGGGAGCAGGTTGCCGCCGAGCATCAGCAGCAACAGGGAGCGCCGGAAGGGGAGTTCGTAGCGGCTCAGGGCGAACGCGGCCATGGCGGCGAGCGCGAGGGTGGCGAGGACGCACGGGACGGTGACGAGCAGGCTGTTGATCAGGGCGCGCTGCTGGCCGCCGTCGACCCAGGCCTGGCGGAAGTTGTCCAGGGTGAACGAGTGCGGCAGGCCGCCGAGTCCGTGGGCGGCGATGTCGTCGAAGGAGCGCAGGCTGCTCACCAGGACCAGGGCGATGGGCAGCAGCCACAGCAGGGCCAGCGCGCCGGCGCCCAGATGGAATCCGGCGGTGGCGGCCCGCCTGCGGCGTACGGCCATGGAGGTGGCGGACATCAGTCGGCCTCCCGGAAGGCGCGGACGAGGTAGGAGGCGATGACGCCGAACGCGAGCAGGAAGATGACGACGGCGAGCGCGGAGCCGTAGCCGAGCCGCAGGGACTGGAAGGCTGTCGAGTACATGTAGGTGCTCAGCAGTTCGGACGAGTGGTAGGGGCCGCCGCGGGTCAGCGACCACACGACGTCGAAGGAGCGCAGCGAGTCGATGATGATGACGGACACGACGACCGCGTTGACGCTGCGCAGTTGCGGCAGGGTGACGTGGCGGAAGCGCTGCCAGGCGCTCGCGCCGTCGACCTTGGCGGCCTCGTAGAGGGCTGGGTCGATGCCCTTGAGGCCGGCGAGGTAGAGGACCATCACGTAGCCGATCTGCCGCCACAGCGCGGGCACGATGACCGCGTACAGGGCGGTGTCCTGGTCGGCGAGCCAGGCGTGCCGCAGGCTGCCGAGGCCGACCGATTCAAGGAGCTGGTTGAGGACGCCGTCGGGCTGGTAGACGGCCTGCCAGACCAGGGCGGTGGCGACGAGCGAGAAGACGACGGGCAGGAAGAGGGCGGCGCGGTAGAAGCCGACGCCGCGGCGCTCCTGCTGGAGGAGCAGGGCGGCGGCGAGCCCGAGGAGGGCGGAGAGGCCGCCGAACAGCACCAGCCAGAGCACGGTGTGGCCGAGGGCGCCGCGGAAGACGTCGTCGGAGGCCATCTCGCGGAAGTTGCCGAGGCCGACGAACCGCGGCGGGGACACGCCGTCCCAGCTGGTGAGGGCGAGGTAGAAGCCCTGGAGCGCGGGCCAGAACACCCAGACGGCCTCGGCGAGCAGCGGGACGAGGACGAAGGCGAGCACCAGCGGCGGGGTGCGCCGGGGGCCCCGGGCCCGGCCGCCACGGGACGGCGCCGGGACCGGGGGCTTGCGGTGGGGGGCGGTGAGGACGGCCATCGGTCAGGCCTTCCAGATCTTCTCGGCCTCGCGCTGCCAGTCGGTGAGGATGGAGTCGATCTCCTTGGGCTTGGCGAGGAACCTGGTCAGCGCGGTGTCGGCGGTGGGCTGGAGGGCGTCGCTGGAGTCGCGGTTGAAGAACTGGGTGATCTCGACGGCCTCCTCGATGTGCCGGCGGCCCTTCGTCACCAGCGGGGTGCCGGCGTCCTTCGCGTCGGGGTGGCAGGGCAGGACGGTGCCGGAGGAGCCCTTGATGTAGATCTCCTGCGCCTCGGCGGTGGCGAGGTAGCCGAGCAGATCGAGCACTCCCTCGCGGCGGCCGGTGCGGGCGCTGGCGAAGTAGCCGTCGGTGGGGGCCTCTTCGGCGAGCGGCACCTTCGGGTCGATGACGGGGAAGCGGAAGAAGTCGATGTCGTCGAGCGCGTCCTTGGGGGCCGCGTCGGCGAAGAAGGTGCCGATGAGCATCATGCCGCTGCGGCCGTTGAGGAGCGCGGTGGTGGCGTCCTGGAAGGCGCCCGCGGTGCCGTTCGGGTCGAAGTACGGCAGGACCTCGCGCCAGCGGTCGAAGACGCGGCGGACCTGCGGGTCGTCGAACCGGTGCTTGCCCGCGAGGAGTTCGCGGTGGTACTTCGCGCCGTTGATACGGATGTCGAGGTAGTCGAACCAGGCGGAGGCCACCCAGGCGGTGTTGCCGCCGGCGCCCAGGCCGATGGGGGCGACACCCTTGCCCTTGAGCTTGTCGCACAGGTCGAGGAACTCGTCCCAGGTCTTCGGCTCGCTCACGCCCCACTTGGCGAAGTTGGACTTCCGGTAGAACATGCCCCACCAGTAGTAGGTGGTGGGGACGAAGACCTTCTTGCCGGAGCTCGCGGTGCACAGGGAGTGCAGGGCCTTGGAGTAGCCCTTGAGCTGGGGTCCGTCCCAGAGCTCGCCGAGGTCGAGCAGGAGGTCCTTCTTGGCGTAGGCGTCGGCGACGGAGCCGGGGTACCAGGTGTAGACGTCCGGCGGGTTGGCGGAGGTGAGGTAGGTCGGCAGCTGGGTGCGGAAGGTCTCCGCGGCCACCGTGTTGAGGCTGACGTCCCCGGTCTTCTTCTTGCCGTAGGCGGCGACGATGTCCTTCATCGCGGCCTTGGCCTGGGGGGCGGAGAGGTTGGACTGGAGGGTGACCGCGCCCGAGGAGGAGGACTTCGCGGACGAGGTGGAGGTGACGCAGCCGCTGAGCAGCGCGGCCGTCCCGGCGGCGCCGAGTCCGGCGAGGAGTTGCCGTCGGCTGGGCTGGGGGTGGGTCATGGAGGGCTCCCTGTGGATCCGCGCGGGCGGGGCCGGCCCTCCTGACGGCCGGGGGCCCGCTCGCGGCGGATCCAGGTTCGCGTGGCGCTTCCGCCACGTCAAGATTAATTACTAATTTATTTGAACTGAGTCCAGTGGCTACGGGATTCGGGTCCGGCGGCTCCGTGCACCGGGTCCGGCGACTACTTGACCGGGTCCGGCGGCTACTCGAACTGGGCCCGGTGGACGGTCCCGTCCACGCCCCGGTACGCGACGTCCACGGCACCGTCCGGCCCCGCGACCGCGCCGAGCGCGCCCTCGAAGGCGGCGCTCGGGAACTCCTGCCGCTTCGTCCAGCCCTGCCAGGCGCCGTTCTCGTACCGCTGCTGCCAGAGCGTGTAGTCGCCGGCCCGCGCGTACAGCACCACGGCGTCCCCGGTGGCGACCAGGGTCGGGCTGCCGCTCACGGTGCCGCCGAGCGACGACCACGCCGACCACGCGCCCGAAGCGTCGCGCGTCCGCGTCCAGATGTCGTCCGACGGGGTGCGCACGGCGATGTGCACGCGCCCCTGCGCGTCCACGGCGGCGGACGGCCTGCCGTACGTCTGCCGGTCGCCGGGGGCGCCCAGCGACGACCAGTCCGAGGCGGGACCGCGCCGCACGATCCGCCCGTCCGCGCCGCGCGCGACGAGCGTCCAGTGCGCGGGGTCGGTGAAGGCCACGGACGGCGCGTCGGTGACCCGGCCGCCGAGGCTCTGCCAGCCGCCCCAGCGCCCGCCGTCGAACACCCGCCGGTACACGCGGGAGTCGGCGCCGCGCACGAACAGGTCGATGCGGCCGCCGGCCGAGGCGTAGGCGGCGGGCTGCCCGAGGATCCGACCGCCCGTGGGCCCGCCGAGGTCCTTGGTGCGCCCCGTGCCGTCTCCGGCCACCTGCTTCAGGCTGCCGCGCGGTCCCCGGAAGAACGTGGTGAGCGTGTCGCCGCCACGGACGACCGCCGGGCTCGCCGTCGCCCGTTCGCCGAGACCCGTGCCGGGCAGCGCCTCCTCACCGGTCAGCTTCAGGAACGCCGTGCCGTGCGCCGGGACCTCCACGGTGTACGACCCGGTGTGCGTGCCGCGGTCGGCGCGGGCCCGCAGATCGCGGACCTTCACCGTCCCGCCGAGCGCGACGTCGGCGAAGTCGACCGTGCGCAGGGCCGGCCGGTCGGAGCGGTTGAGCAGGACGACGGCCCGCTGCCCGTTCCCGGCCAGGTCCTTGCTGTAGACGTCCCCGGTGGAGTCGGTGGCCACCCGGACGCCCTGGACGGCCAGCGAGTCCTGGTCCACGGCGATGATCTCGGGGTTGCGCAGCGTCCGGATCATCGACGCGGACAGGGTGCGCGGGTCGGAGCCGAGGACGAGCGGCGAGCCCATCTCGGCCCACATCACGAACTGGGTGGTCGACTCCTCCTCGGACAGTTCCAGGGAGCCGTCGGGCATGCGGCGCGTCGGGATGAGGTAGTCGGGGTCGTTGTAGTGGCCGGGGCCCTGCGCCTCGGGATGCCAGGCGTTGGCGTCCATGTTGCGCAGGACGTTGGGCCACTGGCCGGGGCTGGGGGTGCCCCAGGCGATGTCGGTGCCGGTGCGCCAGGAGTCGGCGATCAGCGGGGCGTAGGCGTAGGTGTTGTGCGCGTCCTGCTCGGGGGTGTGCGGCAGTCCCCAGTCGTCGGTGAGCGGGTTGCACAGGTTGAGCAGCATCCGGCGGCCCGACTTGGCGACGGCGTCGCTGAACTCCTTGAAGGCGGGCCCCGGATCGAGCTGGGCGCCGATGCCGCACAGGAAGTCGACCTTGATGGCGTCGACCTTCCAGGCGGCGAACTGCCGCGCGTCCTCGGTGTAGTGGCCGCGGCTGCCGAGCCCGCAGGTCTTCCCTCCGTCGTACTCGCCGGCGTCGGTGTAGATGCCCGCCTTGAGGCCGCGCTGGTGCAGGTAGGAGACGAGGGCCGGGATGCCGGAGGGGAAGCGGTCCGGGTGGGCCGTCAACCGCCCCTTGGCGTCACGGGGGTTGTCGGCCTGCCAGCCGCCGTCCAGCCACACGATGTCGTAGCCGCTGTCCCGCAGACCGCTGGAGACCAGCTTGTCGGCGACGGCGCGGACCTCCTTCTCGGTGGGCGCGCCGAGCCCGTAGTAGGTGTTCCAGCCCATGTACGGCGTCGGCGCGAGACCGCTGTCGTAGTAGCTGGGGGCGCCTTGGTCGACGGTGGTGTCCCGCGCGGCGTCCGCGGTGGCGGGCGGTGCCGCGGACGCGGTCAGGACGACGGCGATCGCGGTCGTCAGGGCGAATGAAGTCACGTGCCTCTCCGGAGGGTTGGGAAGCAGGAGGGGTGTGACGCGGGCCGCTTCGGGTGCCGGGGCCGTCGGCGTCACGGCGAAGACTGTGGCGTGCGGCCGGAACCCTGTCAATATTAATTACTAATTTACAGAAACACGTCTCGTCCGCGTCCGGAGTATTGACGGACCGGGCCGGGCGGTGCAGGGTTTGGCAACGTTGTCAGAGCCGCTGGGGCGATCAACGGCGCTTCGTCGCGCCCGCGTTGTCCCCGCCCGCTCCCTCCCCGGACTTCCCTGATCGGAGCCGTGTCCCATGCCGGATCAGCCTTCCGTGCCGTCCCGCCGCACCGTCCTCACCGCCGGATCGACGCTCCTCGCGGGCTTCGGCGCCGGCCTGGGCCTCCCGGGCGTCGCCGCCGCGGCGGGAACCGGCCACCCCCGCCCCGGCTCCACGCCCGGTGAACTCGCCGCGTA
Organism: Streptomyces sp. SS1-1; assembly: GCF_008973465.1. Classification (NCBI taxonomy): domain Bacteria; kingdom Bacillati; phylum Actinomycetota; class Actinomycetes; order Kitasatosporales; family Streptomycetaceae; genus Streptomyces; species Streptomyces sp. SS1-1. The sequence goes on from NZ_WBXN01000004.1 coordinate 495,074, forward strand.
CCGGCCGGTGAAGGTCTCCTCCACCGACTACGCGCCCACCCCGGCCGAGTTCGCCGTGGACGGCCTGGACACGGTCGGGGTGCGCGGCAGCGGCTGGCGGGCCGCGGCCGGAGATCCGCAGTGGATCAGCGTCGACCTGCAGGCGCTGTGCGAGGTGGAGTCGCTGCGGCTCGTCTTCGAGGCGACCGCGGACGACCCGCCGTACGTCGACGCGCCGAACGGCAACCCCCGTGACAACACCACGGGGCAGGAGATCCTCTCCAGTTGCGCGGTGGACTTCGTCGTCGAGACGTCCCGCGACGAGAAGGCGTGGACGGCGGTGTACCGCACGGACTCCGGCCGGGGCGGAGTCGTCGAGATCGAGCTGCCGAAGCCGGTCACCGCCCGCTGGGTGCGGCTGACCGTGCGCAAGCGCTCGAACGCCAACCCGCTGGGCCTCAACGGCTTCCAGGTGTACGGCACCTGCCGCGACCGGCGCCCGGCCGTCACCGGCTGGACCGACTGGGGCGTGCACCACCGCACTCCCCCGGCGCTGAAGCCCGCCGCCGACGGCACCGTGCCGCTGGAGTCCGGCTGGGACCTGACGATGGACGACCGGGCCGGCGCCGAGGGCGCCGAGCTGTCGAAGCCGGCCGTGGACACCAGCCGCTGGCTGCCCGCCACCGTGCCGGGCACCGTGCTGACCACCCTGGTCGACCAGGGGCATCTGCCCGACCCGGTGGCCGGGTTCGCGAATCTGCACGTGCCCGAGGCCCTGTCCCGGCACTCCTGGTGGTACAGACGTGAGTTCCGGCTGCCGAAGGGCCTGGACACCGGGGCCGGCCGTCACGTCTGGCTGGAGCTCGACGGGGTCAACCACAAGGCGGAGGTCTGGCTCAACGGGGGCCGGGTGGGCGAGGTCGTCTTCCCCTTCGCGCGGGCCGCGTTCGACGTCACCCGGCTCCTGGCCGAGCGCGGCGAGCAGGCCCTCGCCGTGAAGATCACGCCGATGCCGTACCCGGGCAGCCCCGGCGACAAGGGTCCGGCCGGGCTGGCGTTCGTGGACGCCGGCGCCACCATGATGAACCGCAACTCGCCCACGTATCTGGCCGCTTCCGGCTGGGACTGGATGCCGGCGGTGCGCGACCGGGCGGCCGGTCTGTGGAACCATGTGCGGCTGCGCTCGACCGGCGCGGCCGTCCTCGGCGACGTCCGTGTGGACACCCGGCTGCCCGAACTGCCCGACACCGGCACGGCCGAGCTGACGCTGGTCGTCCCGGTGCGCAACGCCGACTCCACCGCCCGCTCCGTCACCGTGCGGGCCGCCTTCGAGGGCGTGAAGCTGACCCGGACGGTCACCGTCCCTGCGGGCAAGACGACCGACGTCGTGTTCAGCCCCGCCGACCACGCGCAACTGCGGCTGCGCAACCCCAAGTTGTGGTGGCCCAACGGCTACGGCGAGCCCGCCCTGCACGAGCTGACGCTCACCGCGACGGTCGGGGGCCGCGAGAGCGACCGGCGCACGACCCGGTTCGGCATCCGGCAGTTCGGCTACGAGTACGACGTGCCGCTGACCTTCCAGTCGGGCAGCGACGCCTACGCCCAGACCGTGGAGTTCGCCCGGCAGAAGGCCCGCCATGTGCGGATCCGGTGCCGGACCCGGGCCACCCAGTGGGGCTCGTCGATCTGGAACCTGTCGGTGATCGACAGCGCCTCCCCCGGAACCGACCTGGCCCTGCACCGGGACGCCACCGCCTCGACCGTGGACGAGGACGCCCACAAGCCGGGCGATGTCACGGACGGCGACCCGAAGACGCGCTGGTCGTCGGCGTTCGATGACGACCAGTGGATCGCGGTCGACCTGGGCGCCGAGTCGTCCTTCGACCGGGTCGTCGTCACCTGGGAGCAGGCGTACGCGAAGACGTACGACGTGCAGGTCTCCGACGACGGCGACACCTGGCGCGACGCCGCCTCCGTCGACAACACCGCGACACCGCTGCCGTTCCGCGCCTCGGGCTCGGCCGCGCTGCAGAGCGTGGAGTTCGAGCCGCGCACCGCCCGCCACGTCCGGGTGCTGTGCCACAGCCGCGCCACCAGCTGGGGCGCCTCCATGTGGAGCCTGTCGGTGATCGACAGCGCCTCCCCCGGCACCGACCTGGCCCTGCGCAAGGAGGCCACCGCCTCCTCCGAGGAGGGTGGGGGCAGCCGGGCCGCCAACGCCGTGGACGGCGATCCCAACACCCGCTGGTCGTCGGCGTACGAGGACGAGCAGTCGATCCAGGTCGACCTGGGCGCGCCCGTGCGGTTCGACCGGGTGGTCATCCTGTGGGAGCAGGCGTACGCGAAGACGTACACGGTCCAGGTCTCCGACGACGGCGAGCACTGGACGGACGTGCAGTCGGTCGACAACTCCACGGTGCCGTTGAAGATCAGCGTCAACGGCGTCCGGGTGTTCTGCCGGGGCGGCAACTGGGGCTGGGACGAGCTGCTGCGCCGGATGCCCGCCGAGCGGATCGACGCGGCCGTGCGCATGCACCGCGACATGAACTTCACGATGATCCGCAACTGGCTGGGGTCGAGCAACCGTGAGGAGTTCTACGCCAGTTGCGACGAGCACGGCCTGCTGGTCTGGAACGACTTCCCCAACGCGTGGGCCATGGACCCGCCGGACCACGAGGCGTTCCTGAGCCTCGCCCAGGACACCGTGCGCCGCTACCGCTCGCACCCGAGCATCGTCGTGTGGTGCGGCGCCAACGAGGGGAATCCGCCCGGCCCGCTCGACGACGGGATGCGGGCGGCGGTCCGCGCGGAGGCGCCCGAGCTGCTGTACCAGAACAACTCGGCGGCCGGGATCGTCACGGGTGGCGGCCCCTACGGCTGGGTGGAGCCCGAGCGCTACTTCTCGGCGAGCACCTACGGCAGCGGTGACTTCGGCTTCCACACGGAGATCGGTATGCCGGTGCTGCCGACGGCGGAGACGATGCGCCGGCTCGTGGGCGACGAACCGGAGTGGCCCGTCAAGGGCGCCTGGTACTACCACGACTGGAGCACGCGCGGGAACCAGGCGCCGCAGAACTACCGGGCGGCGATCGAGTCCCGGCTCGGTGAGGCGAAGGACCTCGACGACTTCTGCCGCAAGGCGCAGTTCGTCAACTACGAGAACTTCCGCGCCATGTTCGAGGCGTGGAACGCCCGGCTGTGGGACGACGCGAGCGCCCTGCTGCTGTGGATGTCGCACCCGGCCTGGTACAGCACGGTGTGGCAGACGTACGACTACGACTTCGACGTCAACGGCGCCTACTACGGCGTCCGCAAGGCGAGCGAGGCCGTACACGTGCAGGCCGACCCGGTGAGCGGGCGGGTCCTCGCGGTCAACCACACGCCGCGCCGGATCACCGGCGCCATGGTCGTCGTCTCCCGCCACGACCTCTCAGGCCGCCGCCTCGGCACCGAGCGGCGCGCGAAGGTGGACGTCGCCCCCTCCTCGACGGCGCCCGCCCTCACCGCCGGCTGGACGGACGACCTTCCCGACCTGCATCTGCTGCGGCTGCGGCTCCTGGACGCGCGCGGTGACCTGCTGGCCGAGAACACGTACTGGCGCTACCGCGAGCCCGCCCACCTGCGCGCCCTGAACGAGGTCGCCGAGACCCGGGTGTCGGTGGAGGTCACCGGGACGGACCGCACGGGCGGGCGGCACGGGCTGACGGCCCGGCTGCGCAACCGTGGCACGACCGTGGCCGCCATGGTGCGGGTGTCCCTGCGGGACGGGAAGGGGGACCGGGTGCTGCCCACGCTGTACGGCGACAACTATCTGTGGCTGCTGCCCGGCGAGTCCCGGACGGTCACGCTCGACTGGCCCGCGGCCGCCCTCGGCTCCGGCCGGCCGGTGGTCCGGGTCGAGGGGTACAACGTCCCGGCGGCGACCGCGAGCGGACGATGAACGCGGACGGCGGACGGCATTCAGAAACGGTGTCGCTGAATGCGATGAAAAGGATGCGTTGGACGCGAGAATCGGGCAGGAGCACAGTGAACAGGTCCCTCACCAGGACCGGACGATCCCGACTGCACCTTGCGGAGACCATTCGATGAACCACGTCGCCGACCCCGAGCGCTACGACGGCACCATGCGGTACCGGCGCACCGGGCGCTCAGGACTCGACCTGCCCGTGCTGTCACTGGGCTACTGGCACAACTTCGGTGACGACAAGCCCTTCGAGACGCAGCGCGAGATCGCGCTGCGCGCCTTCGACCTGGGCATCACGCACCACGACCTCGCCAACAACTACGGCCCGCCCTACGGCTCCGCCGAGATCAACTTCGGCCGGCTGATGAAGCAGGACCTGGCGCCGTACCGGGACGAGCTGGTGATCTCCACCAAGGCCGGCTGGGACATGTGGCCCGGCCCCTACGGCCAGGGCGGCGGCTCCCGGAAGTACGTACTGGCCTCGCTCGACCAGTCGCTGCAGCGGATGGGGCTGGACTACGTCGACATCTTCTACTCCCACCGGCTCGACCCCAGCACCCCGCTGGAGGAGACGATGGGGGCGCTCGACACCGCCGTCCGCCAGGGCAAGGCCCTGTACGTCGGCATCTCCTCCTACGACGCCGAGCGCTCCCGGCAGGCCGCCGCGATCCTGCGGGACCTTGGCACGCCGTTGCTCATCCACCAGCCGTCGTACAACATGCTGAACCGCTGGATCGAGAACGAGGGGCTGCTGGACACCGCCGAGCAGGAGGGCTTCGGCGTCATCGGCTTCACGGCGCTGGCCCAGGGGCTGCTGACGGGCCGGTACCTGGAGGGCGTGCCCGCCGGGTCGCGGGCCACGCAGGGCAAGTCGTTCGACCAGGGCTGGCTGTCCGAGGAGATGCGGGGCCGGCTGCGCGCATTGAACGACATCGCGGCCCGGCGCGGGCAGAGCCTCGCCCAGATGGCGCTCGCCTGGGCGCTGCGCGACCCGAGGGTGACCTCGCTGGTGATCGGCGCCTCGCGCACCGAGCAGCTGGAGCAGAACGTGGCCGCGCTGGAGAACCCCGACTTCACGGCCGAGGAGCTGGCCGAGATCGACAAGTACGCCACCGACGGCGGCGTCGACCTGTGGCGGGAGGCCAGGACCGGCCAGATGGGCTGACGCACACGCCACACGCCCCACGCCGTACGGCGGCACCGCGCGCACTCCGGAAGTCCGGGTGCGCGCGGTGCCGTTCGCGCGCCCGCACCACCTTCCGCGCATGGTATGGACCTGACAGGCTGCCCTGGCTATGCTCGGCCCGACCCGATGAGAGCGCTCTCAGCTTGCGGTTGTTCCACCCCCACCTTGCTGGAACGACGAAGGGCAACTCCCTTGAGACGCAGCAGACTCACCTATGCCTGTCTCTCCGCGCTCCTGGTGCTCGGCGGCTGGAGCGCGGCCGGCACCGGACAGGCCACCGCGGACGACTCCCCCACCACGGCGGACCGCGCACCCGCCGCCGCCTCGGCCTCCGCCGGACTGCTCCAAGCCATGCAGCGCGACCTCGGCCTGACGAAGGAACGGGCGGAGGCACGGCTCGCCGCCGAGCGCACGGCGACGGCCGTCGAGCCGACGGCACGTGAGGCGGCCGGATCCGCGTACGGCGGCTCGTGGTTCGACGCGCGCGGCGAACGGCTCACGGTCGGCCTCACGGCGGACGCCTCCCCCGCCACCGTGCGCCGCGTCGAGGCGACCGGCGCCGCCGTCCGGACCGTGGAGCACACCGCACGGGAACTGGACACCGCCAAGGCCCGCATCGACCGCATCGACGCCCCGGCCGGGGTGAGCAGCTGGCACGTCGACCCGGCGGCCGGCACCGTCGTCGTGAACGTCGTCAAGGGCGAGCGCGCCGACAACGATGTCCGGCGCTTCGTGTCCCGTGCCCGCGCCGCCGGTCCGGTCACCGTCCGCACGGTCGCGTCCGCGCCCACCACCTTCGCGGCGGGCACCGTCGGGGGCGACCCGTACTACACGGGCAACGTCCGCTGCTCCATAGGCTTCTCGGTGCACGGCGGCTTCGTCACCGCGGGGCACTGCGGTCAGCCGGGCGCAGGCGTCCGGGGCTGGGACGGCAGCTACATCGGCACCTTCCAGGGCTCCTCGTTCCCGGACAACGACTACGCCTGGGTCAGCGTCGGCAGCGGCTGGTGGACCGTGCCGGTCGTGCTCGGCTGGGGCACGGTGTCGGACCAGTTGGTGCGGGGGTCGGGCGAGGCACCCGTCGGCGCCTCCGTCTGCCGCTCCGGCTCCACGACGCACTGGCACTGCGGCACGGTGCTGGCCAAGAACGAGACGGTCAACTACAGCCAGGGCGCGGTGCACCAGATGACGAAGACCAGCGTCTGCGCCGAACCCGGCGACTCCGGCGGCTCCTTCATCAGCGGCGACCAGGCCCAGGGCGTCACCTCGGGCGGCTGGGGCAACTGCTCCAGCGGCGGTGAGACCTGGTTCCAGCCGGTCAACGAGATCCTGGGCCGCTACGGCCTGACCCTGCACACCGCCTGACCCCGCACACCACCTGATCCAGGTCCCGTGCCCGGCCCCGGCTCCGGCCGGGCACGGGACCTTCTCCTGTCCTGGAACCATCGGAGTGCACAGCGGAGTGAGTGCTCACTCATTGACGGAGTGAGCACTCACTCCGTAGGCTGTCCCCATGACTCCCACCGAGAAGCAGACCGCCCGTCGCCGCGCGCCCGCCATGTCGCCGGAGCAGCGCCGCGAGATGATCGTCCGGACCGCCATCCCCCTGATCGCCGAGTACGGCTCCGCGGTGACGACCGCGAAGATCGCCCGCGCCGCGGGCATCGGAGAGGGCACGATCTTCCGGGTCTTCGCCGACAAGGAGGAACTGATCCAGGCCTGTGTCGCCGAGGCGCTCTCCCCCGACCACGCGATCCGCGAACTCGACGCGATCGACATGACCCAGCCGCTCGCCGGCCGGCTCGCCGAGGCGGCCGAGGCGCTGCAGGCGCACCTCGCCAGGATGGGCGCCGTGATGGGCTCGCTGGGGCATCGCGGCGGCAAGCACCCCGGGACCGTGCGCGGCGCCGGCCGCCAGGAGTCGACGGCCCGCCTCCGCGCGGCCCTCGCCGACCTGCTGGAGCCCGACCGCGCCACGCTGCGCCGGCCGCCGGAGCAGATCGCGGCCCTGTTCTTCGGCCTGCTGTTCACCCAGCCCCGCACGGACGACGAGCCCGACCTGACGCCGAGTGAACTGGTGGACGTCTTCCTGCACGGAGCCGTCGCGGGTGAGGGCCGGTGACGCGGCGCGGAAGGCGTGCCACGGCGTGCGCGGCGGCGGTCGCCGCTCCCCTCCTTGTCCTGCTGGTCACCGACCCCCTCCTGGGCCACCGGCTGAGGATCACGGACGGAGACCAGGTCCTCGACCTGGGCGCGGGCCCCGTGGCCGCCGTGGCGCTGCTCGCCTCGCTCGCCGGCTGGGCTCTGCTGGCCGCCCTGGAACGGTTCGGCGTACGGCGGGCCCGTGCCGTCTGGACGGGGGTGGCCGCCGCCGTACTGGCCGTCAGCTTCCTGCCGTTGACCGGCGACGGCATGGACGGCGGCACCCGCGCGGCCCTCGCCCTGATGCACGCGGCGGTCGCGGCGGTGCTGATCCCGGGGCTGACCGGGCGGGGCGCGGACGTCGAAGTGCGGGCCCTCGAAGCCCGGTGACGAGGGTCAGGACGCGCTGAACGCCCGCTCGGCGTGGGTGAGGAAGGCCCGCGCCGCCGGGCTCCGGGCCGGCCGCCAGATCAGGGCGAGCAGCGCCGGTGTCTCGACGTCGGCCAGGGTGCGGGCGGTGAGGACGCCGTCGTGGCTCTCCGCCATCGAGGCGCTGAGGACGGCGACGCCGAGCCCCCGTGCGGCGAGGTCGGCGAGGGCGTCGGCGGCACTGGCCTGGAGTGCGATCGTGGGCCGCAGTCCGCGCGCCGCGCACGCCTGGTCGAACACCGCGCGCAGGCCGGTGCCGGGCGGCATGCACACGATCGGGTGGTCCATCAGATCACGCAGGACGACCCGGCGCCGCCGCGCCAGCGGGTGCCCCGGCGGCACCGCCGCGACCAGCCGTTCGCTGATGACCGTGAGGGCGTCCAGTCCCTCGGGGGTGTCGGCGGCGGCGCCGATCAGCGCGGCGTCCAGGGTGCCGTGCCGCACCCCTTCGGTGAGCCGGTCGGAGCTGTCCTCCAACAGGGCGAGTTCCACACCGGGATGTGCCTGGTGGAAGGCGGCCAGGGCGTCGAAGAGCGGCGGCAGCGTGCAGCCGATGACCATGCCGACGGTGAGCCGGCCCCGGATCAGGCCGGTGACCTCGCCGGTGGCCTGGCCGACCGCGCCGGCCGCGGCGAGCGCCGCGCGGGCGTGCTCCAGGGCGGCCTTCCCGGCGACGGTGAGGGTCACGGTCCGCGCCGACCGGTCGAACAGCTCGGCGCCCAGCTCCCGTTCGAGCTGGCGGATCTGGGCGCTGACCCCGGACTGGCTGATGTGCACCCGCTCGGCGGCGCGGGTGAAGCTCCGCTCGTCGGCCACCGCAACGAAGTACTCCAGCTGCCTCAGCTCCATGACTGCGGATTCTAGGAGCCAGAAGATCCATCTGTTGGATTTCTGGAGGTGAGGTGGTCAGGCTGGAAGCCGGAGAGACGTCACGTCGGCCCCAGGGAGGACACCGTGCCGGAGTACGAGAAGGCCATGCGGCCCGAGGACATCACACGCCTGTTCGTCGAGCGGTCCAACGCCGGGGACGCGGCCGGGGTCGCCGCGCTCTACGAGGAGGACGCGGTGCTGGCCTATCCGCCGGGCGAGCGGACGGTGGGGCGGGAGGCGATCCGCGCGCTGTGGGAGAAGGTGCTGGCGAACCGTCCCCGCTTCGAGCCGGAGACACCGCTGCCGACCCTGGTCAGCGGGGACATCGCGCTCACCTCGACCCCGCCGAAGGACGGCTCCGGCGCGCGGGCGCAGGTGGTGCGGCGTCAGCCCGACGGCAGCTGGCTGCGGGTTCTCGACCAGCCGGAATTCGTCGCACCGGCCCGCTGAGCGCCGCCGCGCAGCACGCCGGACCGCGCCCGGCATCGCCGTGCGGCAGGATGGGGGCATGAGCGTCGTCAAGATCAACGTGTTGACCGTCCCGGCGGAGCAGCGGGAGGTGCTGGAGAAGCGGTTCGCCTCGCGGGCGCACACCGTGGAGAACTCCGACGGGTTCGAGTGGTTCGAGCTGCTGCGACCGGTCGAGGGCACCGACAGCTACCTCGTGTACACGCGCTGGCGGGACGAGGAGTCCTTCCAGACGTGGATGGAGGGCCCGATGAAGGCCGCCCACCAGGGCGGCGGCCAGGAGGGCGGCGAGCGTCCGAAGCCGGCGGCGGCCGGTTCGACGCTGTGGTCGTTCGAGGTCGTGCAGCAGGCCGCGCCCAAGGGCGCGTGAGGCGGCGGGGCGGGGGTTCTCCCCGCCCCTCTTCCCCCTACGAGCCGGGCCGGCGTGAGCGGGCGACCGCCGCGAGGACGAACGTGACGCTGATCAGCAGTGACCAGGCGCCGAACTTCTCGACGCCGACCGGCTGCCAGCCGTCGAGCTGGTAGGGATAGCGCCAGGCGCCGAGATAGGTGGCGAGGTTCTCCGCGACCCACAGGAAGAACCCGATCAGGACGAACGCCAGGGCCAGCGGCATCCGCAGGCGCCGGCCGCGCACCGTGTAGCGCACGGACGTGCCCGCGGTGACGGCCAGCAGGAGGACGGCGAGCGGCCAGCGGACGTCGGGCAGCCAGTGGTGGGTGAAGAAGTTGACGTACACGGCGGCGGCCACGAGGGCCGTCATCCGGGGCCGGTACCGGACGAGATCCATGTCGAACAGGCGCCAGGCGCGGCAGACGTAGCTGCCGACCGCGGCGTACAGGAAGCCGCCGTACAGCGGGACGCCGGCGAACTTCAGCACGGCGGGCTCCGGGTAGCTCCAGGAGCCGAGGGAGACCTTGACGATCTCGAAGGCCAGGCCGACCACATGGCAGACCGCGATGACGGCGACGTCCCGGCCGTTCTCCCAGCCCCGCAGCCAGAACAGCAGGGTGAGCAGCACCCCGTAGACCACGAGCAGGTCGTAGCGGGCCACGGGGAGTCCGTGCAGGAGGCCGGACGCGGCGACGCCGGACATCAGGGCGAGGGCGAAGGCGCACGACCGCGTCTGTATCCACGCGAAGTCGAGCAGGTGGCGCAGGGGCGCGCCCCCGGGGCCGGTTGCGGTGAACATGTTCAAAAAGACGATCACGCCGTACGTTCGGTTGCGCCCGGCCTCGGGTCAGGGCGGCGGGGCCGGACGAAATTCCGTTGCGGCGGGCCCCGCGCCCCCGGACCCTTGGCCCATGCCCTACGTACTTCGCCCGGCCGGCCTCGACGACGCGGCCGCCGTGACCGACCTGCTCAATGAGATCGACCGGATCGAGATAGGCCGGCCCGAGACCGACCTGCACACCGTCGAATCCGACCTGAAGCGGCCCGACATCACGCTCGGCACCGACTCGTGGCTGGCGTTCGACGGTGAACGTCTCGTGGCCTACGGCCTGTTGTGGGACGAGTCGGGCGGCGAGCGCGTCGACGTCGACCACTATGTGCTCCCGGACCATCAGCGGGCCGGTGAGCTGCTGCTGGACGCGATGGACGCGCGGGCGCTGTCGAAGGCGAGGGAGAACGGGGCGGGCCGGGCGGTGGTGCATCTGCACCTCAACGCCGAACCCACCACCGACAAGGGGCTCTTGGAGCGGCGCGGCTGGAGCGTCGTGCGCCGCTACCACGTGCTGCGGCGCCCGGTCGACGCGGTCCGCGACACGGCTCCGCCGGTGCCGCCCGGTGTGCGGCTGCGTGCCTGCGCGGACGAGGCGGACCGGGCGCGGGTGCACGCCCTGCACCAGTCCACGTTCGCCGAGCACTTCGACTTTCAGCCGCGCGCCTACGAGCAGTGGCTCCACGACATCGACGCCGACCTGCTCGACTGGTCCCTCGTCTGGATCGCCGAGACCGACGACCTGGGCGACGCCGGGTTCCTGCTCGCGCGCGACGACCGGGAGGCGATGGGCTGGATCCGCAGCATCGGGGTGCGGCGCGAGGCGCGGGGGCGGGGCCTGGGCGGCCTGCTGCTGCGGCACGCGTTCGCCGTGTTCGCCGCACGGGGGCGGGACACGGTCGGACTCGGCGTGGACACCGCCAACGCCACCGGCGCTCCCGCGCTGTACGCCCGGCACGGCCTGGGCGTCCACTACGCGGTGGACACCTGGGAGACCGTCCTGAAGTGAGGCCCCGTCAGGCGTGTCGAAGCGCTCCGGGGCCCGGTCGTCCGCCGGGCGCGCCCGCGTGCTTCGGCTCGCGCCGGCGCGCCCCTCGCCGTTCCCACGGCACTCGGGCGGGGCTCAGCGCCGAAGGGTGCCCCGGCGTGCGTTGTTGTACAGGCGCAGCAGGTGCTTGGCGACGGCACACGGGGCCGTGCCGACGTTGCACTGCCGGCAGGTCCGCATGTGCTGCTCGTAGTCGGCGCGGGCCTGCTGCAGCGCCTCTTCGGGAGATGACATCGATGTCCTCGGAAGTGGTTGACGAAGCGGTCGGTGGGTCGGGGGGCGCACGGGCGGACGCTGCGGGACGCCGGGAGGGCCGCGTGAAACACCCGGGGAGCAAGTGGATCATGTTACTGACGGTAGTGGGAAGTCGTGTTCCCTCATTGATCGGAAACTCACAGGTCGCGTTCGGCGACCGGAAAAGCCTTGGACGGAGCGGGTGTCGGCGCGGGACACTGCCGTACTCACGCCGTGACTCAACGTAGTCGCCCGAACCGTACAGGGGTGGGATGGGAACGCCTGAGACCCGTAGGACCCTGCCGGGCAAGCGCTCGGTTCTGCTCGCACTGCGCCACTACGGCCGGGTGCTCGTCCGCCTCAAGTGGCTGACGGTCCCGGCGATGCTGCTGACCTCCGTCGGCAACATCGGCATCAACTACGTCGCTCCGCTCATCGTGGCCAGGCTCGTCGGCGACATCGCCGGCGGCGGGCAGGTCACCGTCTCCTCGACGCTGCCGTACGTCCTCGGCTTCGTCGCCGTCCTGCTGGTCGCCGAGACGCTGTGGCGGATCGCCCTGCACTGCCTGAACCGGCTGGACGCCCTCGGCATCGAGCAGCTGTACGTGCTCGGGATGGACGAACTGCTCGCCCGGGACGCCTCGTTCTTCCACGACAACTTCGCCGGCTCGCTCACCAAGCGGGTGCTGAGCTTCGCGGTCCGCTTCGAGCAGTTCGTCGACACGCTCACGTTCCAGATCATGGGCAGTCTCGTGCCGCTCGTCTTCGGGGCCGTGGTGCTCTGGCGGTACGAACCTCTGCTCGTCGTCGGCCTGTTGGTGATGCTCTCGGTCACGGCCGTCTGCGTGGTGCCGCTCGTCCGGCGCCGGCAGGCCCTCGTCGACCAGCGCGAGGAGGCGATCGCGCGGGTGGCCGGCCATGTCGCCGACAGCCTCATGAACATGGACACCGTGCGCGCGTTCGCCGCCGAGGAGCGGGAGGCCGCCGAGCACCGCTCCCGCGTGGCGACCTCCCGCCGGCTGACGCTGCGCTCCTGGGACTACGGCAATCTGCGCATCGACACCCTGGTCGCGCCGATGTCGGTGCTGACCAACGCGCTGGGCCTGCTGCTGGCGGTGACGCTGGGCGGCGGCGAGCACGGCGTGGAGGCCGTGGTCGTCGCGTTCACCTACTACAGCAACGCCACCCGGATCATGTTCGAGTTCAACCAGATCTACCGCCGGCTGGAGAACTCCATGACGGAGGCGGCCCAGTTCACCGAGCTGCTGCTGACGCCGGCGACCGTGCTGGACCCGCCCGTCCCGGAGCCCGCGCCGAACGGCCCCCTGGACGTCCGCTTCGAGAAGGTCACCTTCGCCCACCGCGGCGGCCGCCCCCTGTTCGACGGCCTCGACCTGGAGGTGCCCGCCGGGGCCCGGGTCGGCCTGGTGGGGCGTTCGGGCGGCGGCAAGACCACCCTGACCCGGCTGCTGCTGCGGATGACGGACGTCGACGGCGGCCGCATCCTCGTCGGCGGCCAGGACATCGGCCGGATGCGCCAGGCAGACCTGCGGAGCCTGATGGCGTACGTGCCGCAGGACCCGGCGATGTTCCACCGCAGCCTGCGCGACAACATCGCCTTCGCCCGGCCCGGCGCCGGTGACGCGGAGATCCGCCGCGCGGCCGAGGCGGCGCATGTCACCGAGTTCGTCGACGCGCTGCCGCACGGCTTCGACACGATGGTCGGCGAACGCGGGATCAAGCTGTCCGGGGGGCAGCGCCAGCGGGTCGCCCTGGCCCGCGCGATCCTGCGGGACGCGCCGATCCTGCTGCTCGACGAGGCGACCAGCGCCCTGGACTCGGAGAGCGAGATCCTCGTCCAGGAGGCGCTGTGGCGGCTCATGGAGGGGCGCACCGCGCTGGTGGTGGCGCACCGGCTGAGTACGGTCGCCGGGATGGACCGGCTGGTCGTCCTCGATCGCGGGCGGATCGTCGAACAGGGCTCCCACGAGGAGCTGATCACGATGGGCGGCGCCTACGCGCGGCTCTGGCAGCACCAGTCGGGCGGCTTCCTCGACGACACGGGCCTGCCCGCGCGGGCCGAGCTCCCCTGAACCCGGCCCCGCGCGCGGGGCCGTCAGCCGCGGGCGGTACGGCGGCGGCGCACCACGAGGACGGCGGCCGCGCCGGCGCCCACGGCGGCGGCAGCGGCTCCGGCGATCGGCAGCGCCGACCCGGAGCCGGTGCTCGCCAGGTCCCCGGAGACGCCGCTGTTCGCTCCGCCGGTCGTCGAGCCACCGATGGCGGAGCCGCCGCCGGTGCCGCCCGTGCCCGATCCGCCGGTGGACGCGGAGCCGCCGGTGGAGCCGTTGCCGCCGCCCGTGGAGGAGCCGCCGGACGACGAACCGCCACCGGTGGAGCCGCCGCCGGTCACCTGGAGGGTGAGGGGGGCCTTGTCGTTGCCGTGCTCGGTGTCCCACTCCCCGAGCCTGCCGACCAGGGCCACCGAGCCCTTGGCCCCGTCGACGGCCTTGTCGATGCGCACCTTGAAGGTGCGGGCGTACTGCTGGTCCTCGTCGGCCCACACCAGGTCGAAGGGGCACCGGTAGGTCCGGGTGGCCACCTTCTCGCAGTTGGGGTGCTTCGTCGCCGTGGTGCCGGCGGGCAGCTTCACCTCGACCTCGGCGAGCGGGACACCCTCCCGGTACACCTGCACCCAGGCGGGGCCGGCGTTGCGGAACCCGACCTCGAGGTCGACGGTGTCTCCGACCCGGCCCTTCATCTTCCGCTCCAGCGCCTGGAAGTCCGCGGTGTTCGCCGCCGTCACGGACGTCCGCTTGAAGTGCGCGTCCTCCGCGACGGGTGTGCCGGGCTCCTGTGCCGGGACGTCCGGCTGCTCGACCAGCTTGAGGGCGGGGCCCGTCCCGGGCATCGGGCCCGAGGTGGCCTCGTCACCGGGATAGGCCTCGTAGTCGGTGACCGAGACGTCGAGGCGCTCGTACAGCGCCCGGTCCATGGCGCCGATCTTCAGGCCGCCCTCGGGCGCGTAGGTGACGCCGGGCTTCACCTGCTGGTCGAACTCGCACAGCGCCATGGCGCCGGTCGGGATCTCGTCGTAGCCCCAGGTCTTGAAGGCACGGCAGTTGGAGGGCACCTCGCTCAGGGACAGGCCGTGGCTGACGGTGTACTCGATCCACACCTTGTCGAGCGCCTCGGTGCCGGTGTACCAGAAGCGGCCGGGCACCGTGAACGTGCTGCCGGGCCGGACGCCGTCGACCGGGGCGATCTTCTCCAGCACCAGTCCGGGGGCGGGGGCGGGGTCGTCCGCGGCGGCGGGTGCCGCGCACACGGCCAGCAGCGCGAGGGCGCCCACCGCGCCTGCGGTCCTGCGGTGTACACGAAGCCCGGGGGTGGTGGGGAGCATGGAGGTCCTCTGAATCGAACGTCGGTGAGGGGAAGGAACCGAGGCGCGGAACGCCGGTTCACAGCCAAGACGTCCGACGGGACCGAAGGGTTGTACCCGGGTGCCTCTCATCCGGAGCAGCAGGCGTCCCCGGTGTCCGCGCCTCCCTTCTCGAGCCGGCAGTAGCAGGACGCCTCCACCGGTACGTCGGCCAGGGCGGTGGCGAGCCGGAGCTGCTGGGCCACCATGTGTGCCTCCGCGGTCCGGCCGAGGCGTGTCAGGCACTCGTGCAGGCCGTGCAGGGACCAGACGTTGTTCGGGTGCCGGCAGGGGCGCGGCAGGGTGTCGTCGAGGCCGAGGTCGGCCCGGTAGACCGCCTCGGCCTCGGCGACCCGGCCCTGTTCGAGGAGGAGGGCGCCGTAGGCGTGCCGGGTGGGCTGCATCCAGCCCCAGGGCTCGTCGTAGGGGAGGTTGTCGTCCAGTTCGATGGAGCGTTCCAGTGCGGCGAACGCGGCGTCGTGGTCGCCCTTGCGGTACTCCAGCTCGCCGTCGAGCATCGCGCCGGCGATCTCGAGGATGTCGGCGCAGGTGTTGTTGAAGAGCATGCGGGTGGCGGGGACCCGGGCGACCGCCTCGTGGAAGAGCCTGCGTTCCTCCTCGGCCTCCGGCACCCGGTGTGTGGCGGAGAGGGCGACGCCGCGCGCGTAGTGGGTCATCGCGGTGGTGACGCAGTACAGCTCGGGGTCGGCGGGCAGCGGCAGGGCGAGGATGTCGTCCCAGCGGCCGAAGCGGATCAGGGCGTGCACGCGCATGGCCAGGAAGCCCTCCAGCCAGTCGGCCATCGGCGGGCTCTGCACCCTCAGCAGGTCCTCGGGGACGGACGCCTCGAGCTGGGCGACGGTGTCGAGCGCCACCTCGCTCTGCCCGAGGAACATCGCCCCGTAGATCTTGAAGTGGTAGTTGTGCGAGCGGTACAGCGTGTAGAAGTTCATCGATCCGGCCCGCGCGCGGTACTTCTCGTCGGCCGCGACGGCCGCCGTGTTGTCCGAGACCACGCGCCGGTAGTCGCCGCACAGCACCTCCAGGTGGGAGGGCATGTGCAGCAGGTGCCCGGCGTCGGGCACCAGGTGGCGGAGCCGGTCGGCGACGGTCAGGGCCAGCTCGGGCGTCGGGGACATCTCCATGAGGTGGATGTACAGGTGGACCAGGCCGGGGTGGTCGCGGCCGCGCGGGTCGGCGAGCGCCCGCTCCAGGACCTCCTTGGCCTCCGGGGTGCGGGCGCCCTCGGCCGGCCGCCCGGTCCTGAGGTCCCACAGCTGCCAGGGGGTGAGGTTCATCAGGGCGTCGGCGTAGAGCGCGGCGACGTCCAGGTCGTCGGGGGCGAGGTCGTGGACGGCGCGCATCCGGTCGGCGTACGGGGCGTTCCAGACGGAGCAGTCCGGCAGGGCCCGGCCCTGCGGGTAGCGGGCGCGCAGCGCGGAGATCAGGGCCTGCTCGACCGGTGTGGCCGTCGCGGCCTTCTCGTGGGCGCGTTCGACGGCGGCGTGGGTGCGCTCGACGGTGCCGGCGAGGTCCTTGTCGTCGAAGGCATCCCAGGGCTTGTTGTAGTTCGGGCCGAGGGCGTACGCGATCCCCCAGTACGCCATGGCGCAGTCGGGGTCGGCCTCGGCGGCGGCCTCGAAACAGGCGACGGCCTCCTCGTGGTGGAAGGCGTACGTCCAGTTCAGGCCGCGGTCGAACCAGAGCTGGGCCGAAGTGGAGGACGTGGTCACGGGACGGGTGTGGGTGCCGAGGTCGTAGTACTCCATCGTCGCTCTCCTGGCTGTGCGGGGCCGCCGCCTCCGTGGTGCCGCAGGGGCCCGGCGGTGGGACGGGATGTCGCACCGACAACGGGATGGGGGCCGTCCCGGTGACGGGCCGGGCGCGGGGCGTACGGACAGGGCCGCTCCCCCGCCGTCGGTCCCCCTGTCTGCTGACATGCCCGGCCGGCCGGGGCGTCACGCGCCGGGCACGGGACCCGCGGACCACCTGCCGGACGGCGTCCCGGGGGCGTGGCCGGGCGCGGTCCGGGTACTCGCCTCGCGCATGTGACGTCGCGGACGACGTCTCGCGATCCATACGGCCGCCGTGGCCGGGCCCTGCCGCCCAGGTGCGGACGAGGTGCGTCCTGGCGCATTCTTGCTGTGTCGCACGCGCGATGCGTACGGACGAGGTAGGACCGATGACTGGGAGCGCGGAGAGCGCGGAGCGGAGGTCCGGCAGGCTGGCGGCACTCCTGATCGATGTCTCGGCACAGGCGATCAGCGCGTCCGGCGGCCACGCTGCCGGGGTCTATCTGCGGTCCCGCACGCCCGGGCTGCTGCGTCTCGCGGTGCTGGAGGGGCTGCCGGGTCCGCTGTTCCGGCCGTGGTGGCGGGTGCACGCCGACCGGCCCTTCCCGGTGGCCGATTCCTTCCGGCTCGGCGTCGAGGTGGCCCTGCCGAACGCGACGGAGACGATGCGGCGCTACCCCCAGTTCGCGGCGGCCCTGCCGTTCCAGTTCGGTTCCCTGTCCGTGCCGGTGGCCGGGTCGTCGCAGATCTTCGGCGTCCTGACGGTGCTGCGGCCCTCGACGACGGACGCCACGGAACTGATGCCGGTGCGCGAGCGCCTGGGCCAGCTCGCCGAGGAGCTGGGCGCGGCGCTGGAGAAGCTGGACGGCCAGGTCCCGGACACGGTCGCCTGGGACGGGGGCCCGCTGTGCGTGCGCCCGCCGGCCACCCGCCCGCCCTCCGGGCACGTCGGGCGCTTCAGCTGGCGGCCGGAGACCGGTGAGGTCACGGCGGACGCATGGCTGAACGGCGTGCTGGGCGTGCCGGCCGAGGGCGAGTCCGTCACGGTCGACTCGTTCGCGGCGGCCGTCGCCCCCGCCGACGCCGAACGGGTCCTGGCGGTGCTGCGTGAGGCCGCCCGGGGGCGCTCGCCGGCACTTCCGCTGTACGTCCGCGCTCCGCACGGGGCGCCCCGGCTGGTCGAGGTGTGGGGGCCGCACACGGACGCCCGGGGCTCCGCCGCGCCGCCGGCGGTGCGGGGCGTCGTCCTCGACCCGGGGCCGGACTCGGTGGCGGACGCGGCCGCCGACCTGCTGCCGGACGGGGTGCTGTGCCTGGACCGGCTGGGCCATGTCGTCTACGCCAACCCGCACGCGGCGCGGCTGCTGCGCCGTCCGCGCACCGAGCTGCTGGGGCGCACGCTGTGGGAGGGCGTGCCCTGGCTGAACCAGCCGACGCTGGAGGACCATCTGCGCGGTGCGCTGCTGTCCCCGGACCCGGTGCACTTCCATGTCCGACGGCCGTCCGGGCAGGGGCGCGAGCGTCCCCCGCACCCCTTCTCGGGTGACTGGCTGGCCCTGTCCGTCTATCCGGGCGCCGACTTCCTGACCTGCACGGTCCGGCTGGGGCACCGGGTCGCGGACGCCCCGTCGGGGCCGTCGGACGCGCAGGCCGCCCCCCAGCCGCCGGAAACCGGCTCCCTGTCCCCGTTGTACCGGCCCATCATCCTCGCCATCGCCCTGACCGAGGCCGTCACCGCCCGGCAGGTGTCCGCCGTGGTGATGCGGGAGTTGCTGCCCGCGTTCGGCGGCAACCGGCTGGCCATCTACCTGCTGCAGGAGCGGCACCTGTACCTGGCGTGGGAGACCGGCTTCCCCAAGGGGTTCCTCGCGCCGTTCGAGGGGGTGGGGATGGACGAGCGGCTGCCCGGCGTGGAGACCCTGACCAGTGGCCGCCCCCTGTTCTTCGAGTCGATGCGGCAGCTCGCCGACGCCTACCCGGGGATCGCCCTGGACGCGGAGGAGGGCTCCCGCGCCTTCCTGCCGCTGATCGCCTCGGGTCGCCCGGTCGGCTCCTGCATCCTCGGCTTCGACCGGCCGCGCAGGTTCAGCAACGAGGAACGCACGGTCCTGACCGCGCTGGCCGGGCTGATCGCGCACGCCATGGAGAAGGCGCAGCGCTACGAGAGCGAGGCGGCGCTCGCCCGGGGTCTGCAGCAGGCGCTGCTGCCCCGGCGGCTGTCGCAGCACCCGCTGATGGAGACCACCGGCCGCTATCTGCCCGGCACACAGGGCATGGAGGTCGGCGGCGACTGGTACGACGTCGTGGCCGCCGGGGACGGGATGGCGCTGGTCATCGGCGATGTGCAGGGGCACGGCGTGCAGGCGGCCGCCACGATGGGCCAGCTGCGCAGCGCCGTCCGCGCCTTCGCGCTCGGCGACCGGCCCCCCGACGAGGTCATGAGCGGCACCAACCACCTGCTCATCGACCTCGACGCCGGGCTGTTCGCCAGCTGCTGCTACATCCGGCTCGACCCGGCGACCGGCGTCGCGCACGCGGTGGTGGCCGGGCATCCGCGGCCGCTGCTGCGCGGCGCGGACGGCCGTACGCAGGTGCTGGACCTGCCCGGCGGGGTGGTCCTGGGCGTGGATCCGCAGGCCCGGTACCCGGTGACGGAGCTGCGCGTCGAACCGGGGGCCGTGCTCGCGCTGTACACCGACGGGCTCGTGGAGCGGCCCGGCATCGACATCGACGTGGGGATCAGCGCGCTGCGGGTGGCGCTGGCCCGGGCCGGTGCGCCGGGCGGACGTCCGCAGGGGCGCTCGCTGTCGTCCATGGCCGACCGGCTCACGGCGGCGGCCCGGCACATGGCGGACCGCCCGGACGACATCGCCCTGCTGCTCGCGACCCGGCGTTCCATGCCGCTCCGGCCGAAGTAGGGGGTCTCGCCTCCCGGGGCGCGGCAGTGTAGACATGGCGCATGGTCCGACTACGGGGTCGCTCGGGGGCCCGGTCGGCCCGTCGTCCCGGCGGTCTGCGCGCCCGTACGGCGCCCGGCCCCACCGCTGTCGCGTCCGGACGCGGGCCCGCCCCGGCGGCGGAGCGAGGGCCGCGCCCGGGGTGGTTCGCCGCGGCGCGGTCGACGGTCGGCGGGCGCAGTCTGGCCGGTCAGGTGTTCGTCCTTCAGATCGTGATCGTGCTGCTGCTGGTCGTCGCCGCGGTGGTCGCGCTGGTCCTGCAGGTGCGGTACGACTCCACGCAGGAGGCCCGCAACCGCTCGGTGGCGGTCGCCGAGGCGTTCGCGAACGCGCCGGGCACCCGGCAGGCGCTGGACGAACCCGATCCGACCGCCGTCCTGCAGCCGAGGGCCGAGGCGGCCCGCAAGGCGACGGGCGTGGACTTCATCGTCGTCATGAACACCGACGGGCTGCGCTACACGCACCCCAAGCCGGACCGCATCGGCAAGACGTTCGTCGGCACGCTGGAGCCGGCGCGGTCCGGTGGCGTCGTGGTGGAGGAGATCACGGGGACGATCGGGCCCCTCGTGCAGGCGGTGGTGCCCGTCGAGGACCCGGCCGGCCGGGTGGTGGGGCTGGTGTCGGCGGGGATCACCACGGACACCGTGGGCGGCACCGCCGACCGGCAGCTGCCACTGTTGCTGAGCGCGGCGGCGGCCGCGCTGCTCCTGTCCACGGCGGGCACGGCCCTGGTCAGCCGGCGGCTGCTGCGGCAGACGCACGGTCTCGGCCCGGACGAGATGACCCGCATGTACGAGCACCACGACGCCGTGCTGCACGCGGTGCGCGAGGGCGTCGTCATCGTCGGCGGCGAGGGCCGGCTGCTGCTCGCCAACGACGAGGCGCACCGGCTGCTCGACCTGCCCGAGGACGCGCAGGGACGCCGGGTGCTCGACCTGGGCCTCGCCCCCGGGACCGCCGAGCTGCTGCACTCGGGGCGGACGGCCACCGACGAGGTGCACCTGGTCAAGGACCGTCTGCTGGCGGTGAACCAGCGGCCCACGCATCTGCGCGGCCGCCCGTCCGGCAGCGTGGCCACCGTCCGTGACTCGACGGAGCTGCGGGCGCTGTCGGGCCGGGCGGAGGAGGCCCGCGAGCGTCTGAACATGCTGTACGACGCCGGCGTCGGCATCGGCACCTCCCTGGACGTGTCCCGGACGGCGGAGGAGCTGGCGGAACTGGCCGTGCCCCGGTTCGCGGACTACGCGACGGTCGACCTGTTCGACGCGGTGCTGGACGGCGGGCAGCCGGAGGCGACGACGCTGGTGCGGCGCTGCGCGCTCAGCGGGGTGCGCGAGGACGCGCCGCTGTACCCGGTGGGCCGGCAGATCCGGTTCGTGGAGTCCTCGCCGCAGGCCCGGGCGCTGAAGGGCGCGCAGGCCGTGGTCGAGCCGCGGCTGGACGAGGCGCGGGGCTGGCGCGCGCAGGACCTGGAGCGGTCGGCGCAGGTGACGGAGTTCGGCATCCACTCGCTGATCGCGGTGCCGCTGCGGGCGGGTTCGCTGGTGCTGGGCGTGGTGAGCTTCTGGCGGTCGCGCAAGTCGCCGCCGTTCGACGCGGAGGAGCCGGCGCTCGCCGAGGAGCTGGTCGCCCGCGCTGCCGTGTCCATCGACAACGCCCGCCGCTACACCCGTGAGCACGGTATGGCGGTGACGCTGCAGCGCAGTCTGCTGCCGCGCCGGCTGCCGGAGCAGAGCGCGCTGGACGTCGCCTACCGCTATCTCCCGGCGCAGGCGGGCGTGGGCGGCGACTGGTTCGACGTGCTGCCGCTGTCCGGGGCCCGGGTGGCGCTGGTGGTCGGGGACGTCGTCGGGCACGGTCTGCACGCGGCGGCCACGATGGGCCGGCTGCGTACGGCGGTGCACAACTTCTCGGCCCTGGACCTGCCGCCCGACGAGCTGCTCGGGCTGCTGGACGAGCTGGTGGCCCGGATCGACCAGGACGAGGCGGAGGACGCCGACACCGCTCCGGTGACCGGTGCGACCTGCCTGTACGCGGTCTACGACCCGGTGTCCCGGCGGTGCGTGATCGCCCGGGCCGGGCATCCGCCGCCGGCCGTGGTGCGCCCGGACGGCTCGGTGGAGTTCCCGGACGTGCCGACGGGGCCGCCGCTGGGGCTCGGCGGCCTGCCGTTCGAGGCGGCGGAGCTCGAACTCGCGCCGGACAGCCGCCTCGTGCTGTACACCGACGGGCTGGTGGAGGACCGCGAGCACGACATCGACGAGGGCCTCGAACTGCTCCGGGAGGCCCTGGCGGGCGCCGGGCGCACCCCCGACGAGACCTGCCGGGCGGTGCTGGAGGCGCGGCCGGCGGACCGGCAGAACGACGACATCGCGCTGCTCGTGGCCAGCACGCGGGAGCTCGGAGCGGACCGGGTCGCCGAGTGGGACGTGCCGTCCGACCCGGCGGCCGTGGCACGCGTGCGGGCGGCGGTGACCCGGACCCTGGAGGAGTGGGGGCTGGGTGAGCTGACGTTCGCCACGGAGCTGATCCTCAGCGAGCTGGTGACCAACGCGATCCGGTACGGCGGGGAGCCGATCCGGGTGCGGATGCTGCGCGACCGCAGCCTGATCTGCGAGGTCTTCGACAGCAGCAGCACCTCGCCGCATCTGCGGTACGCGGCGATGACGGACGAGGGCGGCCGCGGCCTGTTCCTGGTCGCCCAGCTGGCGGAGCGCTGGGGCACCCGCTACCTGCCGGCGGGCAAGGTCATCTGGGCGGCGCAGCCCCTGCCGTAGCGGGCCGCGGCCGTACGGCCTTTGTGCATTGGTACGAACCTTTGACGCGCCTGCTGTTCCGCATGCCCAGGATCTGATAGGAAACCTTCCTATCAGTGCACGTACGGCCCAGCCTCCTTCCCCCACACGATGCGGAGTCGCCGTGAAGCACCCCACACCCCTGCCCCGACGCACCCTGCTGACCGCGCTCGGCGCGGCCCTCGTGTCCGTCCCGCTCCTGAACCCCGCGCCCGCCGCCGCCCACCGCCGGGCGCCCGGTCTCGACGACCCGGCGAAGAAGGAGATCGCCATGCGCCTGGTGTCGAGCGCGGAGAACTCCTCGCTCGACTGGAAGGCGCAGTACCGCTACATCGAGGACATCGGCGACGGCCGCGGCTACACCGCCGGCATCATCGGCTTCTGCTCCGGCACGGGCGACATGCTCGACCTGGTCGAGCTGTACGCGAGCCGCCGCCCCGGCAACGTCCTGGCCCGCTACCTGCCGGCGCTGCGCCGCGTGGACGGCACCGACTCCCACGCCGGACTCGACCCGGACTACCCGCGGGACTGGGCGCGGGCCGCCGGGGACCAGGCGTTCCAGCAGGCCCAGAACGACGAGCGGGACCGGGTGTACTTCGACCCGGCCGTCCGCCAGGGCAAGGCGGACGGGCTGCGCGCGCTCGGCCAGTTCGCCTACTACGACGCCATCGTCATGCACGGCGACGGCACCGACCCCACGAGCTTCCGCGCCATCCGCCGCCGCGCCCTGGACCGGGCCCGCCCGCCCGCCGAGGGCGGCGACGAGACCGCCTACCTGGACGCCTTCCTGGACGCGCGGGTCTGGGCGATGCGGCAGGAGGAGGCGCACAGCGACACCAGCAGGGTGGACACCGCCCAGCGGGTCTTCCTGCGGGCGGGCAACCTCGACCTGAGGACCCCGCTGGACTGGAAGGTCTACGGCGACAGCTTCCACATCGACTGACCCGAGCGCGGCGCGGGCCGCCGCCCTCGCACCCGGCGGCCCGCACACCCGACGGCCGGAACGCCCCGGAACCGGTCATAGAATGGATCTATGAGCTCATAGACCGGACCCGTGTACCGGGTAAGGTTTGCCTTAGTTTAGGCTTCCCCCGAGTCGATCTATCGCCTCTCGAAGGGAACCTGATCATGCCCCGCCCCCTGCGGGTAGCCATCGTCGGAGCCGGCCCCGCCGGGATCTACGCGGCCGACGCGCTGCTCAAGTCCGAGGTGGCCGCCGAGCCCGGTGTGTCCATCGACCTGTTCGAGCGGATGCCCGCGCCCTTCGGACTGATCCGCTACGGCGTGGCCCCCGACCACCCGCGGATCAAGGGCATCGTCACCGCCCTGCACCAGGTGCTCGACAAGCCGCAGATCCGCCTCTTCGGCAACGTCGACTACCCCAACGACATCAGCCTGGACGACCTGCGCGCGTTCTACGACGCCGTGATCTTCTCCACGGGCGCGACGGCCGACCGCGAGCTGCGCATACCGGGCATCGACCTGGACGGCTCGTACGGCGCCGCCGACTTCGTGTCCTGGTACGACGGGCACCCGGACGTGCCGCGCACCTGGCCGCTGGAGGCCGAGAAGGTCGCCGTCCTCGGTG
This sequence comes from Streptomyces sp. SS1-1, assembly GCF_008973465.1. Lineage (NCBI taxonomy): Bacteria > Bacillati > Actinomycetota > Actinomycetes > Kitasatosporales > Streptomycetaceae > Streptomyces > Streptomyces sp. SS1-1. The sequence continues at coordinate 519,168 of NZ_WBXN01000004.1, forward strand.
TCGGCAACGTCGCGCTGGACGTGGCCCGGATCCTGGCCAAGACCGCCGACGAGCTGCTGCCGACGGAGATCCCGCCGAGCGTGTACGACGGCCTCAAGGCGAACAAGGCCGTGGAGATCCACGTCTTCGGCCGCCGCGGCCCCGCGCAGGCGAAGTTCTCCCCGATGGAGCTGCGGGAGCTGGACCACTCCCCCACCATCGAGGTCATCGTCGACCCCGAGGACATCGACTACGACGCGGGTTCCATCGAGACGCGGCGCGGCAACAAGCAGGCCGACATGGTCGCCAAGACGCTGGAGAACTGGGCGATCCGCGACGTCGGCGACCGGCCGCACAAGCTGTTCCTGCACTTCTTCGAGTCGCCCACCGAGATCCTCGGCGAGGACGGCAAGGTCGTGGGCCTGCGCACCGAGCGCACCGCCCTCGACGGCACCGGCAACGTCAAGGGCACCGGCGAGTTCACGGACTGGGACGTCACCGCCGTCTACCGCGCGGTCGGCTACCTGTCCGACAAGCTGCCCAAGCTGCCGTGGGACATCGACTCGGGCACCGTTCCCGACCAGGGCGGCCGGGTCGTCCAGGAGTCCGGCGAGCACCTGCGGTCGACGTACGTCACCGGCTGGATCCGGCGTGGTCCGGTGGGCCTCATCGGGCACACCAAGGGCGACGCCAACGAGACCGTGGCGAACCTGCTGGACGACTTCGCCAACGGCCGTCTGCAGACGCCGGGTTCGCCCGAGCCGGAGGCCGTCGAGGCGTTCCTGGCCGAGCGTGAGGTCCGCTTCACGACGTGGGACGGCTGGTACAAGCTCGACGCCGCCGAGAAGGCGCTGGGCGAGCCTCAGGGCCGTGAGCGTGTGAAGATCGTCGAGCGCGAGGACATGCTGCGGGAGAGCGGCGCGTAAGCGCGTCAGCGAACGCGGCGAGGAGGGCCGGGGCTCGAGCCCCGGCCCTCCTTCATGCACGAACACGACGCCCCGAAGATCACCGTCTGTTAGCTTCCCCGGGTGTTCTCGCTTCTCGAACCCCCGTTCTTCACCCGCCTGCGCGACGCGCGGCGGGTGCTCGTCGCCGGTGCCGGCGGCGGCTTCGACGTCTACGCCGGGCTGCCCCTCGCCCTGGCGCTGCGCGCGGCCGGCAAGGAGGTGCACCTCGCCAGCCTCTCCTTCTCCGACCTGTTCGGTCTGGACGACGGCGTGTGGGTCGATCCCGACGTCGCCGCGATACGCCCGGACACCGAGGCGCGCGGCCGGTACTTCCCCGAGCGGAGCCTCGCCCGCTGGCTCGCCGCGCACGACCTGCCAGCCACGGTGTACGCGTTCCCGCTGACCGGTGTACGGCCGCTGCGCGCCGCGTACCGCACCCTGCTGGACCATCTCGGCGGCGTCGACGCGGTGGTGCTGGTGGACGGCGGCACCGACATCCTGATGCGCGGGGACGAGCACGGGCTGGGCACCCCGGAGGAGGACATGGCCAGCCTGGCCGCGGTCGCCGGGCTCGACGGGGTCGCCGTACGACTGGTGGCCTGCCTCGGCTTCGGCGTGGACGCCTACCACGGGGTCAGCCACGCCCTGGTGCTGGAGAACCTGGCGGCCCTGGAACGGGACGGCGGCTACCTGGGCGCGTTCTCCCTTCCGCGCACCGGCGAGGAGGGACGGCTGTTCCTCGACGCGGTGGAGCACGCGCGGCGGGAGACACCGGAGTATCCGAGCATCGTCCAAGGCTCGGTCGCGGCGGCCGTGCGCGGGGAGTTCGGGGACGTGCGCTTCACCGAGCGCACCAAGGACAGCGAACTCTTCGTCAATCCGCTCATGGCGCTGTACTTCTGCGTGGACGCGCTCGCCCTGGCCCGGCGCAATCTCTACCTGGACCGCCTGGAGGACACGGCGCTGATGCGCCAGATCAGCACGCGTATCAAGGAGTTCCGGGACGGGCTCCCCCGCCAGCGGCCGCCTCGCGCCTACCCCCACTGAGGCGCCCGCGTCCCGGGTTCCGGCGAAGTGACCGGCACGGCCGGAGTGGTTGTATACACTCCTGATCTTCACACAAGCTCCACACAGGGGGGATGTTTCTCCATGCGCATACGCACGATCGTCACGACGGCCGTCGCCGCCGGCGCCCTCGCGGCCCTGACGGCCACCCCGGCCCAGGCCACCGAGTACTCGTCCGCGCTCAAGGTCCGCGGCGTCCAGTACGACGCGCCCGGCCGCGACTCCAACAACTGCGCCACCGGGAACACCGACGACGAATACCTGACGATCAAGAACTACTCGTCGAGCGCCACGGTCAACCTCAAGGGCTACGTGGTGAAGGACAAGGCCGGCAACAAGTTCACCTTCACCCGCAACCACTACCTCCAGCCGGGCGACTACGTGAAGCTCCGGGGCGGGCACGGCACGGACTCCGACGCGCGCAACGTCGTCTACCGCAACAACTGCAACTTCATGTGGAACAACGACAAGGACACGATCTACCTGAAGAAGCCGTCGGGCGCGGGCGCTGACACGCACGCCTACACCAAGGGCTCGAACGACCGGGACGGCAACGGGTACATCACGTTCCACAGCTGACCGGCCGACGGGCCGGCGAGGGGACCCGTCCCGGTGCGGATGGTGGACGGGTCCCGCTCACCGAGTCATTGTCACGAGCCCCCGCGGCCCGGACCACGAGTGAGCGCGGACCGGTCGGTGCGCACGACACACACCCCGTGTGCACCCCCCGCTGCCCCGGTCCGGGCGCGCGGGGACGATACTGGACAGAGCACGCGCCCCCGGCCACAGATGGACTCATGCCCAGCTCCTCCCGCACCCGCCCCATGACTCCCCCCACCGTGTGGTCGGCCCGCGGCCGGCACCGGGGGCCCGCCGCGCGGGACGACCTGCTGACCGCCCTCACCCGGCGCGACGTCAGCGGCGACCTCGACGACTTCCGGGAACGGCCCGACCCCGACGGAAGCGACGCCACGGCCTTCGAGGCCCGCTGGCGGGTCGCCGGTCAGGTCACCGTCCGCGCCCGGCTGGATCTGGAGGAGAGCCGCGGCGACGGCACCGTATGGACGCTCGTCGCGGAGGCCGAGGCCCCCTGGGACCCCCGGTGGCCGTCGCCGGCCGCCCTGTTCTGGCCCGAGGAGGACGACGCGCCCTGGGCCCACGACGCCGCCACCGGCCTCCCCCTGGGCACCGTCAACCTGCTGCCGACGGACGACAAGGCCGTACGGCGCCTGCTGCGGGACGCCGTCCGGGACGGCGGGAGCATCCACGTCCTCGTCCACGAGGCCATGACCACCGACGAGCGCGGCCGCACCCCGCTGGCCGGCATGCTGCCGCCCGGCCTGCGGCACCGGGTGGTCGAGCACCGCGCCGTCCCCAGCCAGCTGCGCGTCGTCAACTACGCCCTGCGCGACCTCGGCCCGGAGCTGCCGCGCGGCGGCGCCGTCGTACTTCCCGGCACCCCGGCCCCGTCCGGCTACGACCCGGACGACTTCACCGTCCGCACCGTCTTCCTGGACGGCACCGAACCGGCCGAACTCATCCACGCCGTCACCCGCTACGCGGCCCTGCCGCACGCGCTGCCGCCCGGCGCCGACGCCACCCTGACCGCGCTCCGTGAGGACTGGACCCTGCTCACCCTCGAGGAGCAGCTCGAACGCGAGCGCGAACTGGTGCGGATGTACGCCGAGGCGCTCGACGCGATGACGAGGTCGCGGGACCTGTACCGGGAGGCCGCCGAGGAGGCGCACGCCGCGCTGGCCGCCTTCCGGGAGTCCGCGGACGCCGTGGCCGCGCTGCCGCCCGCGCCGCCCGCCGACGGCCCGGCCCCGTCCCCGCTCCAGCAGCTGACCCGCACCTTCGAGCGGCTCAAGGCCTCGGCGCGGGTCCGCAAGCAGGCCCCCGCCCCCGGGGAGACCGCCGAGCGGCCCCGGGAGAACGCCGACCGCTGACCACCCGGCGTAGGGCCGCTGCGCCGGTTGCCCGGGGAGGGCGTACCGCAACGGGCGGGGGCGCTTCGGTGGGGCGCTCGACGGTTTCGCACGCCCGCCCAGGCAGGTGACCGGCCCCGATCCGGCGTCTACCGTCCTGACGGGTGACGTGATGCGGCCGGGTGACCGCCGTCATGCCATGTGCGCGGCGCGAGGGGGAATCCGACCTGCGGAGCGTGTGGCGTGCGCCACCCGCCGGGAGGAGGGTCCGTGGAGCCGACCACCACGTGGATCGTCGCAGGGGCGGCCCTGGCGGCCGTCGTGCTCGCCGTGGCCGTCGCGGTGCTGACGCGTCTGGTGCGCACCCGGCGCGTGATGCGCCGCGCCGGGCTGCCGACCGGCCCCCGCTGGGTCTTCTGGGGAGCCGTCCTGTACTTCGTGCTGCCCACCGATCTGATGCCGGATCCGGTGTATCTGGACGACATCGGTGTGCTCCTGCTGGCACTGCGCACGCTGCGCCGTTCGCCCGGCTCGGGCCATCGGACGCCGTTGGTCACGGAAAGTAAGGAAACCAACCACTCGTTCGATTCGTTTAAGTAAGTGGAAACCGAAGGGCGTCGTAGGGCAGCGTGACGCCGCTGGGTGACCAGGCTCGATCGGAGCAGCACCTGTGAGGGAGAGACGATGCAACCGTTCGCGCTCAACTATGCACGGCCGGCAGCGGAGTTGGAGATCGCCGCTGTGTACGTCTACGACTCCGGTCTGCAGTTGAACGTGCTGCGTGACGGGCGCATAGCCGCCAGCGATCACGCGCTCCTGCGGGAATTGGGCACCACGACGTCCACGGCGGGTTCCAAGACTCACTTCGACGACTGAACACAGGCCGCCGAAGATGACCGTCTTGATTCTGACCAACGAAGAGGACGTGACGGCGGACATGGTGGTCGTGCACCTGAACGCCGCCGGTGTCCCGGTGGTCCGGCTCGACCCCGCCGACCTGACCGGCGACGTCGCCCTGTCCGGTGAATACGCGCACGGCACGTTCCACGGGCATCTGTCGTCCGGGGGACGGCTGGTGACGCTGAGTGGGCTGCGGTCGGTGTGGGTGCGCCGTCCGGGTGCGCCCGCCGCGCGGGCCGCCGCTCCCTCGCCGTGGCTCGCGGAGGAGTCCGGCCAGGCCCTCTACGGGATGCTGCGGGCCAGTGACCTGCGCTGGATGAACCATCCGGACGCGGCCCGCCGCGCCCGCCACAAGCCGTGGCAGCTACGGCTCGCCCAGCGCTGCGGGCTGCCCGTCCCCGCCACGTTGATCACGACGTTCCCGCAGGCGGCCAGGGAGTTCGCGGCGCGCCACCCGGATCTGGTGGTGAAGCCGGTGTCGGGTGCGCATCCGCAGGACCCGCCGCGGGCGGTGCCGACCAGCAGGGTGGCTCCGGACGCGGACTTCTCCGCGGTGGCGTTCGGGCCGACGCTGTTGCAGCGCCGGATCGCCAAGCGGGCCGACATCCGGCTGACCGCCGTCGGCGGTGCGCTGCTGGCCGCCCGCAAGCCGGCCGACGCCGACGCCGAGGTGGACGTGCGGTTCGCGCCGTCCGACAGCCCGTGGCGGCCCGTCGAGGTGGGGGCGCGGGTCGCCGAGGGCGTCCACTCCTATCTGCGGCGGGCCGGGCTCGCCTACGGGGCGTTCGACTTCGCCGAGGACGCGGACGGGACGTGGTGGTTCCTGGAGTGCAACCAGTCCGGTCAGTTCGGGTTCGTCGAGGTGGACACCGGTCAGCCGATCGCCCGGTCCATCGCCGAGTGGCTGGCCGGCCCGCTGCCGGGAAGGCCGGCGCACAGCGGCGACGCGGACACGACGATGGTCTGAGGGACGGGATCAGAGGGACGCGGGCCCCGGCGGCAGGGCGGTGCGCTGCCAGGCCGGGGCCGGCGCGGCCTGGCCCCTGGGGGCCGGCGGGCGGCCCGGGGACTGGAGCGGCTGAAGGACGAACTCCAGGTCCCTGCTCACGCGTTCCGCCTCCCTGCGCACCTGGAGGGGGATGTCGCCGCGCTCAGCGATGAGCCGGTCGTAGATGGGGGAATCCTGGAACACCCGTCAACGCGCCTTTCTGTCGTGGCCCTGTGTGCATTTTGGGCACGGCTGTGAAGTCTAGGCGCCGACGCACACTGAAGTACGAATTCTGCCAGAGTGCTTGGGCGGGAGCGGAACCGGTGCTATGGCCCGGGGCTCAGGCGCCCGTGGTGGAGCCCGGCCGGACGATCATCAGCACGGTGACGGTGGCCCACAGGAGATTGAAGATCCCGGTGAACATGGCGAGTCGGACCGTGGCGGGCCGCTCGACGGGCCGTCCGGCGTCCAGCTCCTCCAGCAGTTCCTCCTGCCGGGGCAGCACGAACGCGATGAGGAGGCCGGCGGCGGCCGCCGTAAGGGTGATCGAGGTGATGAGCCAGCCGCTGCCGAGCACCCCCATGGCGAGGGCGGTGGCGAGACCGAGCACGGGGACCGACACCCCGAGGGCCGCGTAGACCCGGCAGACGCGGTGCAGCAGCCGGACCGTGCCCAGCGCGACGGCACCGTCCGCGGCGGGGACGCGCCGCGCCGCGGGCGGGAACATGCTGGCGGCCACGGTGACGGGTCCGACGGCCACGATCGCGGCCAGGACGTGCAGGGTGAGCAGGAACTTGGTCATGGGGAGCGGGGTTCCTCGGTGTCGGCGGGTGATCGGCGCCGCCCACGCTAGAGATCGTCCCCGTTCGCGCACAGTGGCTGGAACGACAGGATCCCACGGGTTCCCGCCAGCCGGTCCCACCGGTGCATCGGTGAGACCCACCTCATGCGACCTGGGATTCTGCGGGTGGCGGGAATCCGCCTAGGGTGCCCTCATGCACACCGTGGCGATCCTGGTCCTCGACGACGTGGTGCCGTTCGACATGGCGGCGCCCTTCCAGATGTTCGGCTGGGCGCGGCTGCCGGACGGGCGCCGGCCGTACCGGGTCCGGCTGTGCGCGGAGCGGCCGGAGGTACGGACGGAGGGCTTCGCCCTGCGGATCGACCGGGGTCTGGACGGGCTCCTGGACGCCGACACGGTCGTCGTGCCGGGCAGCGACCACTCCGGGCCGCCCTCGGCCGCGGTCGTCGCCGCCCTGCGCGAGGCGGCCCGGGCCGGCACCCGGATCGCGTCCGTGTGCTCGGGCGCCTTCGTGCTCGCCGAAGCGGGGCTGCTGGACGGGCTGCGCGCCACGACGCACTGGATGGCCACCGACGAACTGGCCCGGCGTTTCCCGGCCGTGAAGGTCGAGCCGGACGTGCTGTACGTGGACAACGGCTCCGTCCTCACCTCGGCCGGGGCCGCCGCGGGCCTGGACATGTGCCTGCACATGATCCGCCGTGACCTGGGGTCCGCGGTGGCCGCGCACAGCGCGCGGATGTCCGTCGTGCCGCTCGAACGGGAGGGCGGGCAGGCGCAGTTCATCGTGCACGAGCATCCGCCGGTGCCGCGTGGCTCGGCGCTCGAACCGGTGCTGGAGTGGATCGAGGACAACCTGGCCGGGGCGCTCACCCTGGCCGCGATGGCGGAGCGTGCCGGGATGAGCGAGCGCACCTTCAGCCGCCGCTTCCGTGAGCAGACGGGGACCACGCCGCTCCAGTGGCTGCTGCGGGCGCGGGTGCGGCGGGCCCAGTACCTGCTGGAGAACAGCGACCATCCGGTCGAACGCATCGCGCGGCAGGCCGGGTTCGGGTCGCCGACCGCGTTCCGTGAGCGGTTCCGGCGGGTGGTCGGCACCACCCCGTATGCCTATCGCACCGCCTTCCAGGGAAGAACCGTCGCGGAGGCGTCTTCGGTAACGGTGGGATAAATCACCCGAGTCCGTATGGGCCAGCCGACAGTTGGGCAAGAGGTATCGATCCTCCCCCAAGGACGGTGTAGCCCATGAACTGTTTCAGCCGCCTGCTCTGCCTCCTCTACCTGGCCACGAGCGCCGGGCTCGCCTGGGTCACGGTGCTGGAGATCCGGTACGGCCCGGTGTGGGCGGCGTGCCTGTTCGCCGCCGCCAGCCTGGTGCCGGTGATCGCCGTGGTGCGCGAGACCGTGATCGGTGAACAGGACCAGTTGCTGCGGGAGTCGGCCGCTCCGGCCGCGCGGAGCGGCGGCGCCTGCGCCGCCGAGGCGATCGTGCGGGCCGAGCTCGAGGCGGCGTGCTGCGAGCGCTGGTGGACCAGCCTCGGCAGCGAACACGATCTGACCTGCCGTCACCGGTCGCCGCACCGCAGCAGCGCCGCCTGACGCCCGGCCGGCTCAGGTCCGCCGGACCACCTCGACCGCGAGGTCGTTGTCGACCGTGTAGTAGGGCCGCACCGCGAACTCCCCGGCCGTGGCGGCGGGATGGACGAAGATCTCCTTGCGGTCCGCCACGTCGTCGAGCAGCCGGCCGACCCGGACCGGGGGCGCGTCGGCGCCGGACCCCACCCGGACGAAGACGTCCCAGACACGGTCGCCCCTCCCGCTCTCGGGCAGCAGGTCGGCGTGTTCCACGGTGAAGGCGAGGTCGCGGCCGTCCGCCCCGGCGCGCGGTGCCACGGTCCGCTCGACGCCCTTGCCGCCCCGCAGCCTCAGCCGCACCGAGGCCCCCGCGTCGAGCGAGGCGCCGTGCAGGCGGGCCCGGACGGTGGTGGACCGGTCGGTGACGTCGATGCCGGCGACCTCCGCGTGGGCGTCGCGCAGCCAGGTCCGCAGGGCGAGGTACCCGTCCTTGGTGACGTAGGGGATGCGGACGGCCACCGGTGCCACCCGGTCGCGGACGTGCCCGTCCACGAGGGCCCGCAGGTCCCGCGGGCCGGGGCGCAGACGCACCCGCTCTCCCTCAGGCGCGGGCAGCATATACAGGTCCCAGCGGCCCTCGGGCAGAGTGGGCTGCGGGTCGAGGACGGCGTTCAGCCGCCCGTCTCCGCCGGGGGTGAGGTCGAGCGTCCGGAGGGTCTTCTCGGGCTCCCCCTTCCCGGGGCGCAGTCGCAGCAGCAGCCGGGGCGACGGGAAGGCCGCCGGGTCGGGCGGGGCGAGGTGGAAGGTGATCCTGCCGTCCGCGTCGGCCGTGCAGGCGGCGCGCGGGGTGGTGGTGAGCGCGGTTTCGGTCGTCGTGGTCATCGTTGTCCTCCGCGTAGGGCGCGCCGGGCGACGTCGGCCGCGGCGTGGGCGGCGTCCCGGGCGGCGAAGCCGTGGCCGGACAGGGCCCGGCGCAGCCGCGCGGGTTGCGGTGGCGCTGGGGGCCGGCCGGTGCGGCGGGCCGTGGCCGCCGCCTCGATCAGGCGCTCGGCCTGCTCGACGACGGGGACGGGTCCGAAGCGCCGCGCGTTGCTCAGAGCGGTACGGCCCATGCGGCGGCGCAGTTCATCGTCGCCGACGAGGTCCAGCAGGGCGGCGGTCAGGGCGTCCCGGTCGCCGACGGGTACGAGGCGTCCGTCGGCGCCGTCCTCGATGATCTCGGCGGGGCCGTACGGGCAGTCGGTGCTGACGACGGGCAGTCCGCAGCGCATGGCCTCGACGATGGTCATGCCGAAGGGCTCGAAGTTGGCCGCGGTCGCGCCGATCGAGCCCTTGACCCACTCCGCCTCCATCGGCGCGGCGGGGCCCATCAGTAACGCGTTGTCGCTCAGTCCGAGGCGCTGGATGAGCCGGCGCAGCCGGGTGTGCTCCTCGCCCTTGCCGTAGATGCGCAGCTGCCAGTCGGGGTGGGCGGCGGCGACCGGGGCGAAGGCCTCGATGAGCAGGTCGTAGCGCTTGACGGGGACCAGCCGTCCGGCGGCGACGATGACCTTGGCGGTGCCGTCGGCGGGGGGCAGCACCGGGTCGGGCACGCTGTTGGGCAGTGCCTCGACATGGACACCGGGCAGGCGCATCTTGCGCCGGTAGGCGGCGGCGTCGGCCTCGGTGACGGTGGTGAGCACGTCGAGCCGGCGGTAGGCGCGGCGCAGCGCGGTGCGCAGCCGGGGCGGGTGGTTGTCGAGGGTGAGGTGTTCCTGCCCGATGCGCAGGACGTGGTCGGGCGCCTGCCGTGCGAGGTGCACGTTGAGGCCGGGCCGGGTGCCGATGACGACGTCGGCGTCGGTGGTGGCCAGGGTCTCGGCGATCCGCTGGTCCGTCAGCTCGCTGTACTGGTGGTAGCGGTACTCGGCGACCGGGAAGACGCGGGCCGGGCGCTGGTGCAGGGGGTGGTCCTTCTCCTGCCGCAGATCCACCAGGGGGCGCAGCCGTACGCGCGGGTCCAGGGAGTTGTTGGGGTGTTCGCGGTGCCGGAGCACCGAGACGATCTCCACCTCGTGCCGGTCGGCGAGTGCCTGGGCCAGGTTGAAGGTGGTGGTGATCGTGCCCCCTATCCCGTAGGCGTTGTGCAGCAGGAACGAGATCTTCATAGTGGAGCAGACCGAGCCGAGGCCCTGTCAGTTGCCCTGCGTTATCGCACTGTTGTCTAGGCCACCTGGCCGCTGTGCAGGGCGGTGTACGCGCCGTCACGGGCGAGGAGTTCCTCGTGGGTGCCGGTCTCCTGGACGCGGCCGTCGCCCATCACCACGATCCGGTCCGCGCCCCGCACGGTGGACAGGCGGTGCGCCACGACGAATGTGGTCCGGCCGCGCAGCAGCCGGGCCAGGGCCTCCTGGACGAGCGCCTCGGAGCGGGTGTCCAGGGCGGAGGTCGCCTCGTCGAGGACGAGGACCCGGGGGTCGCGGATGAGGGCCCGCGCGATGGCCAGGCGCTGCTTCTGCCCGCCGGACAGGCGTGCGCCGCGCTCGCCGACCAGGGTGTCCAGGCCCTGCGGCAGGCGGTCCACGAACTCCAGCGCGTTGGCGTCCCGCAGGGCCGCCCGGACGGTCTCCTCGTCGGCGTCGTCCATGCCGTAGGCGACGTTCTCGCGGACGGTGCCGTCGAACAGGATGGACTCCTGCGGCACGACCGACAGGAACCGCCGGTAGGTGCGCAGGTCGAGGGTGTTCATGTCGACGCCGTCCACGAGGACACGGCCGGCGGTGGGGCGGATGAACCCGATCACGAGGTTGAGCACGGTGGACTTGCCGGCGCCGGACGCGCCGACGAGGGCGATGGTCTCGCCCGGCGCCACGTCGAGGGTGAAGTCCCGGACGGCGGGCCGGTCGCCGTCCTCGTAGGCGTGGGTGACGGCCTCGAAGGTCACGGCGCCGCGCAGCGCGGTGAGTTCGTCCTTGCCCTCGTTGTCCTCCAGTTCGGGCGCCTGCAGGACCTCGCCGACCGAACGGACCGACTCCAGGCCCTTGGTGATGACGGGCGCCAGACCGGCGAGCGTGGTCGTGGAGTTGGTGAGGGTGGTCAGGAACGCGCTGAGCATGACGACGTCGCCCGGTGTGACGCCCCAGACGCCGTAGTACGAGACGAGTGCCGCGCCGGCGAGGACGAGGACGCCGACGACGTTGAGCACGACCCAGGCGAGCGAGCCGAAGCGGCCGTTGACGAGGTCGAGCCGGATGCCGGAGGTGAGCAGCCGGTGGAGGGTGCCGTCCATGCGCCGCAGCGCCTTGCCCTCCAGGCCGTGGGCGCGGGTGACGGGGATGAGGCGGGTCATCTCGGTGACCCGGGAGGACAGGGTCTCGACCTCGTGCCGGAAGTGCTCGTTGTGGGTGCGCAGCCGGGCCCGCAGCCGGGCGACGACGAGCGCGGCGACGGGGACGACGACGAGGAAGACGGGCACGAACTCCGGTGTGCGCACGGCGATGATGGCGAGGCCGCCGATGAGCACGGTGGTGGCGCCGAGGCCGGTCTCCGCGGTCTGCTGCACCATCTGCTCGACGGTCTCCACGTCGCGGACGACCTTGGCCTGGAGCACACCGGCGCTGACCCGCGCGTGGTAGCCGATGGACAGCTGCTGCATCCGGGTGCACAGCGCGGAGCGCAGTGCGGTGCCCATCCGCCGCACGCTGCCGTACAGCAGGCGGACGTAGAGGACGTGCAGGGGGTAGTTGAGCAGCAGGATGAGCAGGATGACGCCGGTGCTCAGCCAGAGCCGGGAGACCGGCTGGTGCTGCACGACGGTGTCGATGATGAACGCGGTGATCAGGGGCAGCAGCCAGATCGGGCTGTGCTTGACGGTGAACACGCCGACCGCCGCCGCGAGGCGGCGACGGTCGGCGCGGAACAGGTAGGCGAGCGTGCGGACGGGGTGCTCGTCCCGGTAGCGGTGGTCGAGCGGTCTCTCCTGCGACGACGCCATCGGCGGTGCCCTCCCCCCGGGGCCGTGGGATCGGGACGGCGGGTCACACGGCGTCGAGCTCGGCGAACTCCTTCTCGGTGAGGCTCAGTTCGGCCGCGGCGAGCGAGTCCCGGATGGTCTCCGGCCGGCTGGAACCCGGGATCGGCACGACCACGGGGGACTTGGCGAGCATCCAGGCCAGGCAGACCTGCTGCGGGCTCACCCCGTGGGCCTCGGCGACCCGGGCGAACGGGGCGTAGGCGGAGCCGAGTTCACCTGCCTTGGCGATGCCGCCGAGCGGGCTCCACGGCAGGAACGCGATGCCGCGCTCGTCGCACAGGCGCAGTTCCGGCTCGCTGGAGCGGAACGCCGGGGAGAACTGGTTCTGCACGGAGACCAGCCGGCCGCCGAGGATCTCGTCGGCCTCGCGGATCTGGTCGGGGTTCGCGTTGGAGATGCCCGCCATGCGGATCTTGCCCTCGTCGAGCAGTTCCCGCAGGGCGCCGACGGACTCGGCGTACGGCACCCGGGGGTCGGGGCGGTGGAACTGGTAGAGCCCGATGGCCTCCACACCGAGCCGGCGCAGGGACGCCTCGCAGGCCTCCTTGAGGTGCCGGGGGCTGCCGTCCAGGGTCCAGCTGCCGTCGCCGGGGCGCAGATGGCCGCCCTTGGTGGCGACGAGGACGTCCTTGCCCCTCTCGTGGGAGGCGAGGGCCTTGGCGATCAGGGTCTCGTTGTGGCCGACCTCGTCGGCGTCGCGGTGGTAGGCGTCCGCGGTGTCGATGAGCGTGACGCCCGCGTCGAGCGCGGCGTGCAGGGTCGCGAGGGACCGGGCCTCGTCCGGGCGTCCCTCGATCGACATGGGCATCCCGCCCAGTCCGATGGCGCTGACCTCGACGTCCCCGATACGGCGGGTGTGCATGGGTTCGTGACCTCTTTCGCGTCGCGCGGTGGTGGGCGTTCCCGGACCTCACCAGCCTGACCGCCGTGCCGCGCGAGGTCCAATAGAAGAATGAGAACGCATTCAGCGACGGTGCCGCTGAATCGCGTGGCGGGTCCCCGGAGGCGGTGACCGCAAACCGGGCCGCTTGCGCGGTGCCGGGACCGGTGTGGCACGCTCGGCCGGTGTTTCCCGGACTGTGAGAGGCGGCGGCATGCGCATCGGACTGCTAGGAACCGGCCCGTGGGCCCGGATGGCCCACGCCCCCGCCCTGAGCGAGCACGGCGAGCTGGACTTCGCCGGCGTGTGGGGCCGCCGTACGGCTCCCACGAAGGAACTCGCCGACGCCCACGGCGTCCGCGCCTACGACGACGTCGACGCGCTGATCGCCGACGTGGACGCGGTGGCCGTGGCGCTGCCGCCGGACATCCAGGCGGAGCTGGCCGCCCGGGCCGCGCGGGCCGGCCGGCATCTGCTGCTGGACAAGCCCCTGGCGCCCACGGTGGCCCAGGCACGGGAGGTCGTGGCGGCCGCCGGGGAGACCGGGGTGGCCTCGGTGGTGTTCTTCACCGCCCGGTTCCAGCCGGAGACGGAGGACTGGATCGGCCGGCAGGCCGCCGCCGGGAGCTGGTTCACGGGGCGGGCCGAGTGGCTGGGCGCGGTGTTCAGCGGCGAGGACAGCCCGTTCGCCGACTCGCCGTGGCGGCGGGACAAGGGCGCCCTGTGGGACGTCGGCCCGCACGCCCTGTCGGTGCTGCTGCCGGTGCTGGGCGACGCCCGGCGGGTGGCGGCGGCCGCGCACGGTCCCGGGGACACCGTCCATCTGGTCCTGGAGCACTCCGGCGGAGCGTCCAGCACGCTCACGCTGAGTCTCACGGCACCTCCCGCGGCGGCCGGGGCGACGGTGGAGTTGCGGGGCGCGGCCGGGGTGGCGCTCCTCCCGGAGTCCACCGCGACCGCGGTGGACGCGCTGCGCGGGGCGGCGGACGCCCTGCTGGGCGCGGTCCGCACCGGAGAGCCGCACGCCTGCGACGCGCGGTTCGGTCTGCGCGTGACGGAGATCCTGGCGGACGCGGAGGCCCGGCTCGCCGCCGGAGGCTGACGAGCGGGCCGCCCGCGCGGAGCACACTGGGGCCTGGAGGGAGCCTAGAGGTTGTAGCCGCCGGACACCTCGATGGTCTGGGCGGTGACCCAGCGGCTCTCGTCGGAGACGAGGGTGGCGATCATCGCGCCGATGTCGTCGGGCTCCCCGACCCGGCCGAGCGCGGTCCGCTCGGCGAGCGCCGGGATGATCTCCGGGAACCGGGTGAAGGCGTCGTCGCCGAGCCGGGTGCGGGTCGCGCCCGGGGCGACGCCGTTGACGCGGATGCCACGCGGGCTGAACTCCTTGGCCAGGGCCCGGGTCAGGACATCCAGTCCACCCTTGACGGCGGCGTAGGCGGAGTAGCCGGGCTGCAGCCCGGAGGACGTGACGTTGCTGCTGGTGTTGACGACGGAGCCGCCGTCCGCCAGCAGCGGGAGCAGGGTCTGGGTGAGGAAGTAGGGGCCCTTCAGCAGGACCCGCATCAGCCGGTCGAAGTCGTCCTCGGTCGTGTCCTCGAACATCGCGGTGTGGGCGATGCCGGCGTTGTTCACGAGGTGGTCGAAGGTGTCGCGCCGCCAGACGTCCCGCAGCGCGTCCGTGACGGCGTCGCGGAAGGCCGGGAAGCCGGCGCTGTCACCGACGTCCAGGGGCAGGGCGACGGCGGTACCGCCGGCCTTCTCGATCGCGGCGACGGTCTCCAGGCCGCCCTCCTTGTTCCTGCCGTAGGTGAGGATCACCCCGACGCCGCGCTGGGCGATCTCGAGGGCGGCGCTGCGCCCGATGCCGGAACTGGCCCCGGTGACGATGGCGACCTTCATGGCGTCTCTCCTTCGCGGAAATGGTTCATATCTGTCGCCCCGGCTTGCACCGGAACAACCTCGATGCCTCCATTCAAAGCCTCTGACCTGCACAAACGTTAGAACGATCCTCTCGCTGACCTGCACGATCCTCCCGCGTACGGGAACAGGGGCCCGGTGCGGTGCTGCAATGGACGTATGGACCTCACGGAACTCAAGGCGCTGCTCGCCCGGCACGCGCGGCCCGACTCGACGACCGCGATCGAGGGCGTCCATGTCGCGCGGATCGACCGGTCCGGACCGCCGGCCCCCGAGACGTCGGGCACGATCCTCGCGGTCATCGCCCAGGGGGCCAAACGGCTCGCTCTCGGGGACCGCGTCTTCGAGTACGGCCCCGGCGAGTACCTGGTCGCCTCCGTCGACCTGCCCGTCACCGGCCAGTTCACCCGGGCCGGCCCCGAGCACCCGGCGCTCGGCTTCGGCATGGTCCTGGAGCCGTCGGCGGTCGCGGAGCTGCTGCTCCAGGCCGGACCGGGGGCGGGCGCCCGGACCGGCGGCGGCACCCCCTCGGGGATCGCCGTCAGCACCGCCTCCGACGCGCTGCTCGACGCCGTGGTACGGCTGCTGCGCCTGCTGGACGAGCCGCGCGACCGCGACGTCCTCGCCCCGCTGGTGAAGCGGGAGATCCTGTGGCGGGTGATCACCGGCGAGCAGGGCGCGACGGTGCGTCAACTGGGCCTCGCCGACAGCGGTCTGAGCCATGTGTCACGTGCCGTGCGGTGGATCCGCGAGCACTACGCGGAGCCCTTCCAGGTCGAGGACGTGGCCCGGATGTCCGGCATGAGCGCCTCCGCGTTCTACCGCAACTTCCAGGCGGTGACCGCGATGAGCCCCATCCAGTTCCAGAAGCAGATCCGGCTCCAGGAGGCACGGCTGCTGCTGGCCACCAGGCCCGGTGACGTCACGGGGGTGGGCCGCAGTGTCGGCTACGACAACCCCTCGCAGTTCAGCCGGGAGTACCGCCGCCAGTTCGGGACACCGCCCAGCCGGGACGCCGCACGGCTGCGCCGCACGGCACGCGGCGCAGCGGGCGCCCCGTCCTGAGCGGTTCGGCTAATCGCCGCTCGGGGGCTGGAAGTTGATCCGCTCATTGACGACGGGGAAGCCCGCCTTGGCGAAGTGCGCGGCCATGGGGGCGTTGCCCTGGTCGGTGGACGCGGTGACCCGCTCGGCGCCGTGCCGGACCAGATGGTGGGTGCACTCGGCGAGCAGGTCGTAGGCGTAGCCGTGGCCGCGTTGCTCGGGGACGACGCCGATGAACCCGATGGTCGGTCCGGACGGGTTGTGCGCGGGGACGTGGATGCCGGCGAGCTCGCCGTCGGGTGTCCGGGCGATCCGCCACCACTCCCGCGGGGAGGGGCACCAGTGGAAGAAGTCCAGCTCCTCCTGGGCGGCGAGGTCGAGGCCGCCCTCCTCGATGGCGCGCAGCGCGTGGGCGTCGAGGGTGGCGGAGTGGATGCGCCGCAGGGCGTCGAAGAAGACGGCGTCGTCCGGCTCGGGCTCGAACCGCAGACGTCCGGGGCGCTCGGGCAGCCCCAGGTCGGGCGTCCAGCGGTACTGGAAACGCTCGACGAGCAGGGTGTGGCCGGCCGCGCGTGCGGCGGTGAAGCGGGCCTCGGCGGCCGACGTGAGGACGGGGTCGTCCCGCCATCCGCCGGGCAGGTTGATCTCCAGCTCGACCTGCCACGGTGAGGTGCGCAGCAGCGCGGCTCCGGCCTCCTCCTCGCCCTCGGCGACGTCGAACCAGTTGACGTTGACCGGCTCCTGATCGTCCGGGCCGCCCCACCAGGCACCGCGGGCGACGACGGTTCCGTCGCGCAGGGCCACCCGTTTCCACTCGGGGCGGAACACGGTCCTCAGGTGTCCCTCGGCGGCGGAGAGCGGATCGGGGTGGGCGTCGAAGAGTTCGGCGTCGGCGGCGGTGAGCGTGCGGATGACCAAATCGGTCATGAAGTCCTCCGGGTCGCGGACGGTGAAAGCCCCCGGACGGTACGTGGCCTCTTACGCCACCGTCCACGGCTTTTCCCGGCCAGCTGGCCTTCGCGCCCCTTCCGGCTTTCCGGGGAGCGCTCTCAAAGGTCCCGGACGCCTTAAGGCGGCCTTAGGCAAAGATTAAACGATCGTGCATGTTTCATGACCATCGATATTTCCCCAGGTCAGAGCGGTTTCGGCTCGACGCGAGCCTGTTGGCCCCTGCGGAAGGGGTGCGTACCATCGGGGCCCATCGACGGCATGGCCCTCGTTTCAGAGAGCGCTCTCAGAAGGCTCTCACGGACGTCGGAGGAGCAGCCGCCGACCAAGGCACCCGCTCGACACCCCCGGGAGACCCCCCACATGACATCCCGACACCAGCGCCCCCTCGGCCGCCGCCGGCTCCTGTTCGCCCTCGGCGGCGCGGCGGTCGCCGTCCCCGCCATCGCCACCGTCGCGCCGTACGCCCTCGCCGGGACGTCCGGGGACGGCGAGGCGAAGGCGGCGGCCGACACGCTGCCGCTGACGATCGTCAACAGCAACGGCGAGTTCGACGACGCGAACGTGCACGTCTACGTCGTCGGCAACCAGGACGGGCGTCAGGTGCGCCTCACCCCGGAGGGCACCCTCGCGCCGATCGCCCTGTCGGACAACGGCGCCGACGGCTTCACCGACTACGCGATCAGCCTCACCGGGAGCGAGACCAAGCTGTCCCTCCCCCACATGTCCGGCCGGATCTACGTGGCGCTCGGCGAGAAGCTCAAGTTCAAGGCGGTCGCCGACGGGAACGGGAACGCCGCGCTCCAGTACCCGGCCGGCTGGGTCTCCTCGGACCCCAACTTCCCGGTGCTGCACGACTGCGCCGAGTTCACGTTCAACTCCTCCGGGATGTTCTGCAACACCACCATGGTCGACATGTTCAGCGTCCCGCTGAGCATCCGGCTCACCGGTGACAAGGACCAGACGACGGGCAAGCTGAAGGCGGGCGGGCGCGCGAGCGTCTTCGACGCGGTCCGCGCGGCCGGGGACTTCGCCGAGCTCGTCGTGGACGACACCCGGGTCATCGCGCCCGGTCACGGCCTGGACGCCGGCCTGTTCGCCAAGGACTACTTCGCCCCCTACATCGACGAGGTGTGGAGCACGTACACGGGCCGGGACCTCACCGTGAAGACCAACGCGGGCACGTTCACGGGCCGGGTGCGCGGCGACCGCTTCACCTTCGACGGGCCCGCCCAGGTGTCCTTCGCCAAGCCGTCGACCCGTGACGTGCTGTTCTGCGACGGCAATCTGGCCGCCCCCAACGACGGCACCACCGGACCGGTCGCGGCCATCCTCGGCGCGGGTTTCAACCGCTCGACGCTGCTCGGCGAGCCGGCCCAGCCGACGACCGACCCCACCGGGTTCTACGGCACCGACCTCACCAACCACTACGCCAAGGCCGTGCACGCGGCCACCGAGGACGGCCGGGCGTACGGCTTCGCCTTCGACGACGTCGCCGACTTCGCGTCGTACATCCAGGACACGGCGCCGACCGGGCTGACGCTGACGCTCACGCCGTTCGCCTGATCCCTCCGGGGCGCGGGGCGGCCCGGGGCGGGTTTCCGTCCCGGCCCGGGGAGGTACCCCGAGGGTCCGGGGCACGGTGCGCTCGCGGGCCCGCGGGGCCCTCCGGATGCAGGAGGCGCTCCCGCGATGAATGGTGGGTAGCAGACCCGATGACCGCACCGGGCCCGAACCGAAGATCCCCGGATCCGAGGGAGCAGAGATGATGCCGACGTCCCAGCCCGAAGCGTCCGGGCCGTCCGAGGAGCGTTGCACCCCGGACGACCTGCTCCACGCCCGCACCGGCACCGAGGTGTCGCCCGAGGACATCGTGCTTGCCTCGGGCAAGGACCTCACGGCGCACAACCTTGAATGGGCCAAGCGCAAGATCGAGGCGGAAGGGCCCTCCGCCCTGGAGAAGCTGCTGCCGTAGAAGTCCCCCACGGCCCCGACCGCGCGGGCCGCCCAGGGTGCGAGCCGACGCCCGGGGCGGCCCGCGCGGCGTCGTAGGCCCGCCGGAGTCACGCGTCGAGGGTCACGCGTCGAGGCAGAGGACCGGCACCCGCTGGATGAGGTTGTTGGCGAACCCCCCGCGGTTCCACGGCGGTCGCAGCGGCTGGGTGCGGCCGTCGGCGTCGGTCGCGCGGGCGCTGAGCACATGCGCGCCGGGGACCGCGGTCCACGAGTGCCGCCAGCGGCGCCACGCCCAGCGGTGCCCGTCGCCGGGGTCCAGTTCCGCCGGGCGCCAGGTGGCCCCCGCGTCCGTGCTGACGTCGACACGGGTGACCGGCGCGTACCCGGACCAGGCCCGCCCCTCCAGGGTCACCGGGCCGGGCCGCAGCACCCGGGAGCGGGACATGAAGTCGGGGAAGCCGGGCGGGACGAGCAGGGCGCGCGGGGCGATCCGGGTCACCGGCTCCCCCGGGTCCTCGGGCCGTCGGCGCAGCCGGTAGGCGGCGGTGTGCTGGAACCCGGTGAACGGCTCGTCGACGACCGTGATCCCGCGCAGCCACTTGACGTGCGCCATGCCGTACCAGCCGGGCACGATCAGCCGCAGCGGCCGGCCGTGCTGCGGGGGCAGCGGGGCGCCGTTCATCGCGTACGCCACCAGCACCTCGGGGTCCTCGCCCGCGGCCACCTCCATCGGCAGGGCCCGCTGGTAGTCCTGCTCGACTCCGCGCTCCACCCCGTGGTCGGCGCCGGTGAAGACGACGTCGACGCCCTCCGCCCGCACCGACGCCTCGGCGAGCAGCAGCCGCAGCGGGACACCGGTCCACTCGGCGGTGCCGACGGCCTCCACGAGCCAGGGCTGGCTGACCGGCCGGGGGTCCAGCAGGGCCCGCCCGTTGCCGGCGCACTCCAGCGTGACCCGGGTGGTCACCCGAGGGAACGCCGCGAGGTCGGCCGGGGCGAGGCTCAGCGGGCGCCGGACCCGGCCGTCGACGGTCAGCCGCCACGCGGTGGCGTCGGGGACGTACGGGATGTCGTAGTGCGTGAGCACGTAGTGCAGGCCCGGCGGTGTGAGGTCGTGGCGCAGAGTCTCCAGCGGCAGGCCGTGGTTGCGCGCGGCGAGCGCCAGCTCGTCCGGGCCGATGCCCTCGCCGGGGCCGGCCAGCCGGGCCGGTGCGCTCGCGTCGGCGAGTCGGTGACCCATGTCCGCCATTATCCGCGCGGTGCCGCCGGGCCGCCCGCCCGCGTGGATGGTTGCCCGCTCACCCTTCCGGAACAGGGCACCGGCTGCCAGACTCCTGAGGTGCCCGACTACGACATGCTCGTCATCGGATCAGGACCGGGCGGCCAGAAGGCCGCCATCGCCGCCGCCAAGCTCGGCCGTCGCGTCGCCGTCGTGGACCGCCCCGACATGGTCGGCGGCGTCTCCATCCACACCGGGACCATCCCGTCCAAGACCATGCGCGAGGCCGTGCTCTATCTGACCGGCCTCACCCAACGCGATCTGTACGGGCAGAGCTACCGGCTGAAGGACGACATCACCGTCGCCGACCTGACCTCGCGCACCCGGCACGTGGTGGGCCGCGAGGTCGACGTCATCCGCAGCCAGCTCTCCCGCAACCAGGTGTCCCTGTACGCCGGCGTCGGCCGCTTCGTCGACCCGCACACGGTCGCGCTGCGCGAGATCACCGGCCAGGAACGGCTGCTCACCGCCGAGCACATCGTCATCGCCACCGGCACGCGGCCCGCGCGGCCCGCCAGTGTGGAGTTCGACGGGCGGACGATCATGGACTCGGACAACGTGCTGTCGCTGGAGCGGGTCCCGCGGTCCATGGTGATCGTCGGGGCCGGGGTGATCGGCATGGAGTACGCGTCGATGTTCGCCGCGCTCGGCAGCAAGGTCACCGTGGTCGAGAAGCGCCCGGGGATGCTCGACATGTGCGACGTCGAAGTGATCGAGTCGCTCAAGTACCACCTGCGGGACCTCGCGGTGACGTTCCGCTTCGGCGAGACGGTCGCCGCGGTGGAGCGGCACGCCCGCGGCACGCTCACGGTCCTGGAGAGCGGCAAGAAGATACCGGCCGACGCCGTGATGTACTCGGCGGGCCGGCAGGGTCTCACCGACGAACTGGACCTGCCCAAGGCCGGGTTGAGCGCGGACGACCGGGGCCGGATCACCGTGGACGAGCACTACCGCACCGAGGTGCCGCACATCTACGCGGTCGGCGACGTCATCGGGTTCCCCGCGCTGGCGGCCACCTCGATGGAACAGGGGCGGGCGGCGGCGTACCACGCGTGCGGGGAGCCCGTCGGCCGGATGCACCATCTGCAGCCGATCGGGATCTACACCATCCCGGAGATCAGCTTCATCGGCCGGACCGAGGACCAGCTCACGGAGGAGCGGGTGCCGTTCGAGGTCGGCATCTCCCGCTACCGCGAGCTGGCCCGCGGGCAGATCATCGGCGACTCGCACGGCATGCTGAAGCTGCTGGTCTCGCCCGAGGACCGCACGCTGCTGGGGGTGCACTGCTTCGGCACGGGCGCGACCGAACTCATCCACATCGGCCAGTCGGTGATGGGGTGCGGCGGGACGGTCGACTACCTGGTCGACGCGGTCTTCAACTACCCGACGCTCGCGGAGTCGTACAAGGTGGCCGCCCTCGACGCCACGAACCGGCTGCGGCAGATCGACCACATCGTCGACTGAGCGAACGAGGGGCCCGAGGGGCCGGGGCGGCGTCTACAGGTCCTCGTCGTCCACGACGTGCATCGCGGCCTCCTCGGCGCCGGCCGCCCCGGCGTCGATGCCCACGTCGGAGGCGATCTCCTCCTTCACGGCGTCGGTGTGCGCGCCCTCGTCCGGGGCGACCAGGCGGCCGGCCCGCTCGTCGCCCGCCTCCGGGTCGACGGGTTCGCCCTCGCCGCCGGGCAGGTCGCCCACGTCGTCGCCGGCGGGCACCCCGACGTCCGGGACCTCCTCGGCGAGCCGCTGGTCGAGGCTCTCGCCCTCGTGCTGCTCGGCCGCCGTGGTGCCGTACTTGGTCACGCCGAGCGGCTTCTCCGGCGGTGAGTAGCCCTCGTCCAGGGTGTCGTCGTACGTACGCTCGTCGAGGG
Organism: Streptomyces sp. SS1-1; assembly: GCF_008973465.1. Classification (NCBI taxonomy): domain Bacteria; kingdom Bacillati; phylum Actinomycetota; class Actinomycetes; order Kitasatosporales; family Streptomycetaceae; genus Streptomyces; species Streptomyces sp. SS1-1. The sequence continues at coordinate 541,259 of NZ_WBXN01000004.1, forward strand.
CGTCCTGCAGGTCGAGCGGCGCCCCGTCCTCCTGCTCCTCGTTGCCGCCGGTCGGCTGGTACGCGTCGTCGGCCATCGGGGTGTTCTCGCTCATGCCTGCCTCCCTCACTCCAGGCGCGGCCACTGTCGTGCCCGCGCGTGTCCTGGACCGCGTTTCCCAAAGCACCGCGTCCAACCCAGGAAGATCCCCGACGCCCCCGTACGGCCGTCCACTTGTGGCTATCATCACTGCGCACACCGCGTGACGACCCGGCGACGCAACGGCGTACAGTGTCCGCCACCCCCATGTCGGCCGCCCCCGACCCGAGGTCATCCCTTGGAGGTTCGTGGCGTTGTCCCACCCCCCACACTCTTTACGGCGCCGGGGCCGGGGTCCCGTGCGCCGTGCACGACGGAAAGCGGCGCAGCCATGAGCAACCCCCGGGGCAGAGGGCTCCAGGCCAACGCCCTCGGCACCTTCGACACCGTGGTGATGGCGGTCGCGGGCAGTGCCCCGGCGTACTCGATCGCCGCGACCACGGCGGTCCTGGTGGGCGCGGTGGGCCTGGCCAGCCCCGCCGCGCTGCTGTACTGCGCGATACCCATGCTGGGCATCGCGCTCGCCTTCAGCCGGCTCAACCGGATCGCCGTGCACGCCGGGGCGGGCTACTCGTGGGTCGCGCGCACGCTCCATCCCTTCCTGGGGTTCCTGAGCGGCTGGGCGCTGGTCGTCTCGGCGACGATCTTCATGGTGGCGGGGTCGCTGCCGGCCGGCGCGATGACGCTGGCCCTCTTCGACGAGGGGCTCGCCCACGACACCGCGCTGTCCACCCTGGTGGGCGCGTGCTGGTTCCTGGTCATGCTGCTGGTGGTGCTGGGCGGGGCACGGCTCACCGTGTGGGCCCAGTTCGTGCTGACCGGGGCCGAACTGCTCATCCTGCTGCTGTTCGCGGTGCTCGCCCTGTTCCGCGCCGACGGGGCCCGCGCGTTCGACTGGTCGTGGCTGGGTTTCGGGCACTTCGACGGCGTCGCCGGGTTCTCCTCCGGGGCGCTGATCGCCGCGTTCTACTACTGGGGGTGGGACGTCGCGAGCAACCTGAGCGAGGAGACCCGGGACAGCCGCCGGACGACGGGGCTCGCCGGTCTGATCGGGGTCGGTGTCGTCTTCCTGCTGTTCGAGGTCCTCACCATCGCGGTCAACGTCATCCTGTCGTCCGGGCAGATGCAGGCCAACGGCGCGAACGTGCTGGCCGTGCTCGGCGAGCAGGTGTGGCCGGGCTGGGGCGGCAAGGTGCTGATCGGGGCGGTGATGCTGTCCACCGTCGCGACGCTGGAGACCACGCTGATCCAGGTGACGCGCTCGCTGTTCGCGATGGGCCGGGACCGGACGATGCCGGCCGCGCTCGGCCGGGTGCACCGGCGCTGGAACACGCCGTGGGTGGCGATCGCGGTCGTCGGGGTGGTGGCGCCGGCGATGTTCGTCGCGTCCAACCTCCTCGGCACGGTGGGCGACATCCTCCATGAGGCGATCGCCGCGATGGGGCTGCAGATCGCCGTCTACTACGGGCTGACGGGACTCGCGGCGGTCGTCGCGTACCGCGGGCTGCTGCTGCGGTCGGTACGGGACTTCGTGCTCGGCGGGGTGTGGCCGCTGTTCGGGTCGCTGTTCATGTTCGCGATCCTCGTCGAGTCGCTGAGCGAGCTGAGCGGCTGCGCGATCACCATCGGCATCGGCGGCCTGGCCGTCGGGGCGATCCCGATGTTCTGGTACTGGCGGCGGGGCAGCGACTACTACCGGCCGGCCCCGCTGGACGCCACGCGGACCGTCGAGGCGGACTACGTGCCCGCCGCCCGCCAGGGTTCCTCCTCCCTCGTCCACGAGGGCTCTCCCACCGACTTCTGACGGAGGCCCAGATGGCGCGAGGCGGTTCCCGACGCGATCCCACCCCCGACTTCGACCCCGACTGCGGCGACGCCGAACTCACCCGCGCCCGCCAGGACATCGTCATCGGCCGCTGGCAGGGCCTGCGCGAACTGCTGCGGGACACCGGCCCCTGCTGGGCGTCCCGCGGGCACCGGGTCCGCTCGCTCGCGCAGGCGTGCGCGGCCAGTTCGACGGCGGAGTCCTGGCTGGCCGCCGAACCCCGCGACGCCGACGCGCTCGTGCTGCGGGCGGCGACCGAGACGGCCCGGGCGTTCAGCCTCGCCGTGGCCGCCGGGCGGGGCGTCCCCGTCGACCAGCGGCGCGTCGACGCGGCGGTCCTGGCGTGCCTGCGGGCCACCGAGGCGCACCCGGAGGACCCGACCCCGTGGGTGTCGCTCATCTCCGTCGCGCGGCTGTACCCGTCCGGGGTGCGGCGGCAGGAACTGGGGCGCTGGTGGGACGAGTTGCACCGCCGCGACCCGTACAGCGTCGAGGGGCACCTCCAGGTGCTCCACTACTACTCGTCCCGGTGGCACGGCTCGCACGGCCTGATGTACGACTTCGCCCGGGACGCGGCCGGGGTGGCGCCGCCCGGCTGCCCGCTGCCGGTGCTCGTCCAGTACGCGCGGGTCGAGGAGTACCGCTACGCCCTGGACGCCAGCGGCGGGCAGCACGCCTCCATGGGTCTCGGCACGCACTGGAGCGGCCCCGGCGCCGTCGGGGACGTCCGCCGCACCTGGGAGCGCTGGATCAAGGGCCGCCCCGGCACCACCGTGGCCCCGGCCGAGGTCCGCGACCTCAACCACCTGGCACACGCCGCCTGTCAGGCCGGCGTCCACGACATCGCCGGCCCCCTCCTCCACATGCTGGGCACCCGCGCCACCCGCACCCCCTGGGCCTACACCGGCGACCCGGCGAAACAGTTCGTCCGCTGGCGGCGCGAGACGGGGGTACGGGACTGAACGCCGTACGGCTCACAGCGTCCGCCGTCGGATCAGCAACGCCAGGACCAGCAAGCCCGGCAGCAGCGGTAGCCAGACCGTCAGGAGGCGGTAGCCGAGGACCGTGGAGGCGGCCGTGGCCGCCGGGGCGCCGGCCGTGGTCAGGGCGTAGGCGAGCACCGCGTCCAGGGAGCCGAGGCCACCCGGCGTCGGCAGGAGCGCGGCCGCTCCGCTCGCCGCGAGGTACAGCAGGGCCAGCCGGGCCGGGCCGAGGTCAGCCCGACCGCGTGGGCGACGGCGGTGAGCGCGGCGCAGTGCCCGAGGACATAGCCGAGGGAGCCGCCCCACAGGCCGCCGCGCGGGCCGGCCGGGCGTGGACGGCGACGCTGTGGCCGCGCAGCGCGGCGAGGGCGGCGCGGCCCCGGGACCGTACGGTGTCGCTGAGCAGCAGGAGGCACAGGGCCGCCGCGCACAGGGCGGCCGGCACTCCCCCGCCGTCCCGGGAAGGCGGAGCACGCCCGGGCAGGCCAGCACCAGGCCCGCGATCAGGGCGGCCCGTACGGCCACCCCGGCGGTGCCCTTGACGGCCATCGCGATGGCGGCGCGGGCGAGCGGCAGCCCGGCCCGCACGAGGTAGCGCAGGTTCACCGCGCCGGAGCCGAGCCCGACCGGCAGCACATGCCCCGCGGCGGACGCGGCGAACTGGGCGCCCAGCAGGGCCGTGGGAGGCAGTAGGCGCAGCACGGCTCCCTGCTGGGCGAGCGCCGCGCACGGCCAGGTCGTCAGGGTGGCCGCGGCGGCCGCCAGCAGCCAGGCCCGGTCGGCGGCGGCGAGCCGGACGGCGCCGGTGTGCAGCACCGGCCAGTGCCGCCGGGCCAGCCAGACCACGGCCAGCAGGACGGCGAGGGTGAGCGCGGTGTGCGCGTAGGCGCGTGCGCGCCGGGCGGGGGTGAGGGCCGGGTCCGGCGTCATCCAGGTCCGCCCGCGCCCGGGAGCGGGGCGACCCGGGCGTCCAGGCGGGGCAGGTGGTGCAGTTCCCAGGTGCGGGCGTACGACGGGCCGTCGCCGCGGCGCCTGCTGAGGGCCGCGACGGGGGTGTGGCGGGCGGTGTCCAGGATCGCGGCCTCGGAGGTGTCGGCGTTGTGGCCGGCGACGGCGCCGGAGGTGCAGCCGGCGTAGAAGGCGATGGGGATGGACTGCTCCCCGGTGAGCAGGCAGGGCGGGCGTACGCCGAGCCGGTGCAGTGTGGTGGCCGAACGGGCCCAGTCGATCCGGGCCTTGGTGGTGCGCTCCACGGTGCTGTCCAGGACGGAGAACTGCACGCTGAGGTGACCGATCAGCGCCAGGGCGATCACGGCGAGGGCCACCGGACGCGGGCGTCCGTTCCTGCCGAGGGCCAGATGGAACAGCGCGTCCACGACGGGGATGGCGAACAGCGCGTAGGCGGGCAGCAGGAAGCGCGGGGCGGCGTAGCCGATGAGGAAGAGGTAGGGGACGGCGGCCGTGGTGGCGCAGGCCAGCGGGAGCAGCGTGCGCTCGGTGCGGCCCGCGCGGACGGCGACGAAGAGGCCGTAGCCGGCGAGCACCGGGAGTGTGAGCCACCAGGCGTAGATGCCCGGGTCGGGGAGTTCGCCGCCGCAGGGCCGGCACAGGGCGGACCCCATGAGGCTGCGCATCTGGTCGTCGACGGCGATGTTCCAGCCCAGGTCGCCCTGGATGCGGGACGCCTCGTTGAGCCGTTCGCGCAGTCCGCCGAAGGCGAGGAACGCCTCGACGACCCACTCGACTCCCCCGGCGGCCAGGCCCCCGGCGAGGGCGGCGCCGAGCCGCCACCGGCGCCGGACGGCCACGAGGACGAGCAGCGGCAGCGTCACCCACACGGCGTCCGTGGGCCGCATCCAGGCCATCAGCGCGGCGCCGCCCACGACGCCCCACAGCGCGGGGGTGTCGAAGCGGTCGGCGCTCACCCGCAGGAAGCAGCCGACGCAGATCAGCGCGCCGAAGGCGACCCAGAGGTTCGGCATGGCCTGCGGGCCGTAGAACATCGTGATCCACAGGGTGACGAAGAAGGCGCCGGCGCCGGCCAGGACCCGGGCCGGGAAGAGTCCCCGCCACACCCGCAGGGCGAGGTACAGGCCGAGTCCGGACAGGACGGCGAGGTAGACGCGGAGCAGGACCGTGGACGACGACCACGAGGCGACCGGCCATACCAGCAGGGAGACGCCGCGCGAGCGGGGTGCGCTGAAGAAGGCGGCGGGCCGGTCGGCGGAGACCTGGCTGACGTAGACGATCTCGTCCCAGCCGAGGCCCATGGCGGGGCCCACGAGCAGGAGTTGGGCGACGGTGAAGGCGCCGGCCACGGCCGCGAGCAGGAGATCGCCGCGCAGCCGCCGTGGCCCGCCGGTCCGGTCCGCTGGTCGGGCCGTCCCGTGCTGATGAGCATGGGCTTGGTGCCGTGCGCCATCGATCACCCCTCACCCCCGCGTGCCGCGGGTCTTCTGGCCCCGCGGCCCGGCGAGTGGCGCGGGGAGCCGAAAAGATTAAAAACATCGACAAACTAACCCGTACCGGGCATGGCGGTGGGGTGCGTTGGGCCAGGTGCCGCACGGACGGCGCGTCCGCCCCGGTCAGCGCGCCCACCGGGGGTGGCCCGGCGCCACCCGGATGCCACACTCTGCTGTGTGGCCCCGACCTTCGAAGACCTCCTCGACCGTGCCCGCGCTCTGGCCGACGAGGGCGGCCGTGCCGTCCTCGGCATCGCGGGCAGCCCCGGGGCGGGCAAGACGACCCTGGCCGAGACCCTGGTGCGGGAGCTGAACGGCACGGGTGACCCCTGGGTCGCCCATGTGCCCATGGACGGCTTCCATCTCGCCGACGCCGAGCTGGAACGGCTCGGTCGCCGCGACCGCAAGGGCGCCCCGGACACCTTCGACGCCGCCGGGTACGCGGCCCTGCTGCGACGGCTGCGCGAGGAGCCCGGCGGACTCACCGTCTACGCGCCCGGGTTCGAACGGGTCCTGGAGCAGCCGATCGCCGGTGCCGTGCCGGTGGAGCCGGCGGCCCGGCTGGTCGTCACCGAGGGGAACTACCTGCTGCTGGACACGGGCGCGTGGGCGCTGGTGCGGCCCCAGCTGGACGAGGTCTGGTTCTGCGAGCTGGAGGAGCGGGAGCGGCTGCGGCGGCTGATCGCCCGTCATGAGCGGTTCGGCAAGACGCACGAGGAGGCGGTGGCCTGGGTGATGCGCTCCGACCAGCGCAACGCGGAGCTGGTCGCCGCGACCCGGGACCGGCCGACCTGGTGGTGCCGGCGGCGACCGCGCTGCCCTCGTGAGTGAACCCGCGCCCCGCGCGAGCCGTACCCCTGGGCACGGCGGAAGGTGCGGATGATGGCGCTCGAACAGAACCCGGTCGCGGTGGCGCCCCCGTCGCCGCAGACGCCTCCCGACACCACCGGGGCCACGCGGCGGTGGCCGCTGCCCCTGCTGGTGGTGCTGCTGCTCGGGCAGATGGCGGTGGCCATGGTGACGACGGCCGTGCAGCAGACGCCGACGATCGACGAGCCGGTGTACGTGGGGACGGCCGCCGAGTATCTGCACGCGCACGAGCTGGTCCACAACCCCGAGCACCCGCCGCTCGGCAAGCTGGTGATCGCGGTGGGGGTGGCGCTCGCCGATCCGCACTGGGACCCCCGATCAGGCGACGACCAGGGCGAGTTGGGCCGGGACCTGCTGTACGGGTCCGGCAACGACCCCTGGCGGGTGATGCTGTTCGCGCGGCTCCCGGTGATCGTGCTGACGCTGGCGTTCGGCTGGGTCGTGTTCGTCTTCGCCCGTGAACTCGCGGGCCCGCTCGCCGGGTTGGCGGCACTCGGGCTGTACGCCTTCTCCCCCGATCTGATCGCGCACGGTGCGCTCGCCACGCTGGACGTCCCGGCGGCCGGGTTCGTGCTCACCTCCGTATGGCTGGCGTGGCGGGCGCGTCACCGGCCGCGCCGGTACGTACCGCTCGCCGGGCTCGCGCTCGGGGCGGCCCTGGCCACGAAGATGAGCACGCTCCCCGCGTTACCCGTGCTGCTCGCGCTCACCGCGCTGTCGGTGTGGTCCGCGCGGCCGGCGTCGCCGCACCGGCTCCCGGCGCTGCGCAGGGCGGCCATGGCCGCCGGCGTGGTGGCGGTGGTCGCGGTCGCCGTCGTCTGGGTGACGTATCTGGTGGTCGATCCGCGGCTGCGCTGGGACCCGGACCAGCCCATGCCGGTCGTGCGCGGCCTGCGGGGCCTGGCGGTGGACCTGCTGCCGTTCCCGGAGTCCTACCGGGACGGCATTCGCGTCCAGTTCGCCTTCGAGAACCACCCCTGGCAGGGCTTCCTGTTCGGCCGGCTCTACACCGGGGCGCTCTGGTACTACCTGCCGGCCGCCCTGCTCGTGAAGACGCCGCTCGGCATGCTCGCCCTCTGGGCGGCGGGCGCGGCGGCGGTGCTCGCGGTGCGGCGGCTGCGCCCCGCGGCGCCCTATCCGCTGGTGCCCGCCGCCGTTCTGCTGGCCACGGCGATGCTCGGGGCCCGCAACTTCGGTACGCGGTACGCCCTGTTCCTGCCGATGTTCCTGGCCGTGGCCGCGGGATGCGCGCTCGCCGTGCGGCGGCGGTGGGTCACGGCCGGGGTGGCGGCGCTGGTGGTGTTCGTCGCGGTCAGTTCGCTGCGGACGTTCCCCTACTATCTCCCGTACTCCAACGAGGCGTTCGGCGGTCCGGAGCGGACCCGGCTGCGGCTGCACGACTCCAACGTGGACTGGGGCCAGGACCTGGGCCGGCTGGCCGACCGGCTCCGGGAGCGGTACCCGGGCGAGCGGGTCTGGCTGGTCTACAAGGGCAGCGGGGTGCCGTCGTACTACGGCATCCGGGCCCGCGACCCACGCGAGGTGCCCGAGCGTGAGGTGCGCGGACTGCTCGTCGTGTCGGACTCGGCGGCGGCCAAGGCGACCGGCCGGCTGGCCCGGTTGATCGCAGGGAGCCGTCCCGTGGAGACGGTCGGGCACTCGATCACCCTGTACCGGCGGTGAGCGGGAACCCGTTCGATCCCTGGTCACCACGGTGGGTGGGCTATGTTGAAGCACTGTGGAAGACAATGGAGGCGCGCCGTCGCCCTCGCCCCAGCAGGCGCGCGCACAGGCGTCCGCGATCACCTCGGGAAAGACCGCTCCGGAAGCGGAGGCTTCCCCGACTTCCCAGCTCCGGGACCTCTTCGACCAGCCGAGGCTGTCGCCCGGGCAGCGCCGGATCGCCCAGTACCTGATCGAGCACCTCACGGAGGCGGCGTTCCTGTCGATCACCGATCTCGCCGAGCGGGTCGGGGTGAGCCAGCCGTCGGTGACGCGGTTCGCGGCGGCGGTCGGCTTCAGCGGTTACCCGGCGCTGCGGGAGAAGCTGCAGTCGATCGCCCTGGGGACGTTCGCGGGCGGCCCCGCCTCGGAGGAGAACGGCGCCAACGAGCTGCAGGCCGCCGTGGACGCCGAGATCGAGAACCTGGAGAACCTGCGGCGGGACTTCGTCGATCCCGACGAGGTGATCGAGGTCGGCCGCAAGCTGTCCCGCTCCACGCCGCTGACCATCCTCGGGCTGCGCATCTCGGCCTCCCTGGCCGAGTACTTCGCCTACGCGGCCCGCCGTATCCACCCCGACGTACGGCTGGTCACCCGGGGCGGCAGCGTCGCCTACGACGCCCTGCTCCAGTCGCGCGAGGCCGGGGGGACCTGGGTGCTGGCGTTCTCGATGCCCCGGCACGCCCAGGAGACGCTCACGGCGGTGCAGGTGGCGCGCAGCGCCGGCCTGAAGATCGCCCTCGTCACCGATCTCGCGCTCGGCCCGGTGGCGGACGCCGCCGACGTCGTCTTCGCCACGGGCACCGGCTCCCGCCTGGTCTTCGACTCCTACGCGGCGCCCGGCGTGATGGCGGCCGCGCTGCTCCAGGCCATGACCGACGCCGATCCGGAGCGCACCCAGGGGCGCCTGGAGGACTACGAGCAGATCTCCGAGCAGCACCAGTTCTTCCTGCGGGACTGACGGGACCGCTCCCACCCCACCTGCCGAACCACGGCACACGGGCAGCTCTCACTTCACATCACACATGAATGTTTTCATACGCCTTGCAAACCAGACGGCATATATAAATACTGCAGGCGCATCACCCGCCCGACAGAAGGCAGCCGGTCCGCTCATGCACACGTCCTCCCATCCGTCGTGTGCATCCCGGCTGCCGCGTCGGGCTCCACAACGAACAGCCCTTGCCGCCGTCTCCTACCCGCGTCGGCGCACGGGCTGTTCGGTCGGGCACCACCTGCGTGTGTGCCCGGTGGCGGCGGCCCCGGTCATCCCCTAGGCCGGGGCCGCGCCGAAACCCCGTCGGACACCCCGGACGACGCCGCACACCCGTGGAAGCGATGATCATGCCCCTGACGACGACGCGCATCAGCCCGGACTGGCCGTGCCAGGTCAAGACCCCCGGCTCCTACGACTGGGAACGCTCCGCGGCCAAGTGGCTGCGCGACCTCGTGCCGGCCCGCTACGCGAGCTACCCGGCGCTGATCCGCCACCCCGTCCTGCTGGCCCGGCACGCGCAGATCCAGGTGCAGCAGGAGATCCGGGTCGCGCGCACCGCGCTGCAGACAGCCCGGGCCGACCTGCCGGGGCTGGGTCTTCCCGAGTCGGTCATCGAGCACACCATCAAGATGTACGCGGCCGAGGTCATGCAGCTGCAGCACATCGCGCGCAGTGTCCGCGCGGTCTCGCAGGCCCTGGTCGAACGCGGGCGCTGACCCGGCGGCGGGGCCCCTGATCAGGACGCGCCGCGTGCCGCGCAGCTGACCCGCGCGGACGGCGAGGCGTCCGACGCGGTCGCCGCCAGGAAGCCGAAGGTGACGCTGGCGCCCGGGGCGAGGCTGCCGTTCCAGTCGGCGTTGGCGACGGTCGCCGAGCCGTCGGTCCCGGTGGACAGCGTGCCGTCCCAGACCTGGGTGAGCCGGGCGCCGTCGGCCGGTACGACGGTCGCCGTCCAGGCCGAGACGGCGGCCGACGGGGCGCCGGTCACCGTCACCTCACCCTGGAAGCCGCCCTGCCAGCTGGAGACGGTCCGGAAGGACGCGGTACAGCCCGCGTCGGTGCCGGGCCCGGCTCCCCCAGGTGCCTCGGACGCGGAGGCGGAGGGCTTCGCGTCCGAGGCGGGCTCCCGGGCCGCCGCCCGGGTGCCGCCGTCGTCGCGCTCCACCAGCAGGAGGGCCCCGCCGAAGCCGAGGACCGCCGCGGCCGTCACGGTCACCGCGAGGGCGGTCCGGCGGAAGCCCGCGCCGTGCGCGGCGGGAGCGGGAGCGGCGCCGCCGTACCGGACGGTGCCGCCGTCCCCGGGGACGGCCGGCAGTTCCTGCGTCGCGTCCTCGGCACCGGGCGCGGGCCGGGGCAGCGCCACCGTCTCGTAGCCGCCGGCGGTGTCCTCCTCCCACTCGCGGAAGAGCTCCGCTAGGGCGTCGGTACGGCGTGGGCGCAGCACATGGATCGGTTCCAGGGCCGGTTCTCCGCCGGGTTCCGCGGGGTCGGGCTGGTGGGCACACCGCTCTCCTTCCGTCCCGTCGTGCACGGGTTGGCCAATCCCCGCCCAGAGATACGGCGGTGCCGCCCGGCCGGTTCAGGCGCCCCGGGGCGGGGCCGGTGAGGAAACGGCGCAGGGACTCCTTGAGGGCGGCGACGAAGGCGTCCCGCCGGGCGTCGTCCACGGCGTCCAGGGAGATAGGGGTTGAGGTCCTCCAGCTCCACCAGCAGCAGCGTGCCGTCGGGGGCGCGGCAGGCGTCGACGCGCTGGATGCCGTGCGCGAGGCCGTTCAGTCGACGAAGCGCCGGGCGAAGTCCAGGTCGGCGGCGCTCGGTTCGTACGGTTCGAGCTGCCAGCGCCGGTCGGTGTGCGGGGCGTACAGGGCGTACTGGAAGGCGTCGTCGACGAAGTAGAAGGACACCTCGTAGGCGAAGTCGATGTGCGGCTGGACGAGGACGGTGCCGTCGGCGGCCTCGCGCGCCTGGGGTTCGTGGACGATCCGCAGTCCTATGGAGTCGGCGCCGAGTTTCGGCTTGACCACATAGCGCCCCGCGCCGGACAGCCGGTGCAGGTCCTCGGCGCGGTCCACGGTGGGGATGACCGGGAACCCGGCGGCGGTCAGGTCGAGCAGGTACTGCTTGCCCGCCATGTCCCCCTTGCCGGTGAGCGGGTTGTAGACACGGGTCCCGGCGGCGAGCGCGCGGCGCCGAAAGTCGTCGTACACGTCCTGGTAGCCGAGGACGGGGCCGCTGTTGCGGACGACGACGGCGTCGAAGGCGTCCATCAGCGCCGCCGCGTCGCGCGGGTGGCACAGCGCCAGGTCGAAGTCCTCGCGCAGCCGGGAGGTGAGGTGGATGTCCTCGTCGCAGTAGCGGCGCCCGCGGGCCGGGTAGGCGAGGTCGCTGACGTACAGGATGCGGGGACGTTCGGCGGGCATGCGGGGCTCCTGGGGCTGCGGTGGCAGCCGATCGTAAGCGGAGCCCCGATGTCCGGACAAACGCCGGCCGGGGCGGCCGGGGCGGGGGGCGTTCTGCCCTCGGCCGATCTGCCGCGGGCAGAGAAAGCCGCCGGTGGGACCCGGCCCGGCCGACAGTGGAGGCGACGGCAACCCATCACCGAGGAGGACCGATGACTCCACCTGTCACGCTCACGCCCCGCGCGGAGGAGGGCGAGACGCCGCCGACCCGCTTCGACGACCAGCTGGCCTCCCAACTGCTGGGCCAGCGCATCGTGTTGCTGGGCACCGAGGTCACCGAGGCGTCCGCGAACCGGGTCTGCGCCCAGCTGCTCCTGCTGTCGGCGGAGGACCCGCGCACCGACATCAGCCTGTACATCAACAGCCCGGGCGGGTCGGTCCACGCGGGCCTGGCCATCTACGACACGATGCGGCTCATCCCGAACGACGTCTCCACGCTCGCCATGGGGTTCGCGGCCAGCATGGGCCAGTTCCTGCTGAGCGTCGGCACGGCGGGCAAGCGGTACGCGCTGCCGAACGCGCGGATCATGATGCACCAGCCGTCGGCGGGCATCGGGGGCACCACCGCGGACATCGAGATCCAGGCGGACAACCTGGAGTTCACCAAGCGGACCATCGAGCGGATCACCGCCGAGCACACGGGCCAGACCCCGGAGACCATCTCCCGGGACGGGGACCGCGACCGCTGGTTCACGGCCGAGCAGGCCAGGGAGTACGGCATGGTGGACCGGGTCCTGGAGTCCCTCGCGGACGTCCGCCCGGCCGCCGCCCGGCGACGGATGGGACTGTGATCATGGGCAACTACACGATTCCGTACGTCACGGAGCGCACCCCGCACGGCGAGCGGTCCTCGGACGTGTTCAGCCGGCTGCTGTCGGAGCGGATCATCTTCCTCGGCACCGAGATCGACGACGGCGTCGCCAACGTCGTCATCGCGCAGCTCCTGCACCTGGAGTCGTCGGCGCCGGAGAGCGAGATCTCGCTCTACATCAACTCCCCGGGCGGCTCGTACACCTCGCTCATGGCGATCTACGACACCATGACGTACGTCCAGGCCCCGATCTCCACGTTCTGCGTGGGGCAGGCGGCGTCGACGGCCGCGGTGCTGCTGGCCGGAGGGGACCCCGGCCGGCGGTTCGTGCTGGAGCACGCCCGGGTCCTGCTGGGCCAGCCCGCGACCGGCGGGAGCCGGGGCGTGGTGTCGGACCTGGCGCTCCAGGCCAAGGAGATGGTCCGCATCCGCTCGCAGGTCGAGGAGGTGCTGGCGCGGCACACCCACCACGACATCACGACGCTGCGCGCGGACATGGACCGCGACAAGGTGTTCACGGCGCCGGAGGCCGTCGCGTACGGGCTGGCCGACGAGGTGGTGAGCCGGCGCCTCGTGCGGGTCTGAGGCGCCGGCACCGCGTCACGCGGCCAGGCACAGCCCGTCGTACGGCGACCCGGAGCGGCCGCGTCCGGACGGGGGCACCCGGCGGGAGGTGACCCGGGTCAACTCGCCCTGGACGAGGGTCAGCAGGTCGCCCAGACCGAGGCCCAGGGCGTGGGCGGCGGCCGCGAGGACCTCGGAGGAGGCCTCCTTGCGGCCGCGCTCGACCTCTGAGAGGTAGGGCATGGAGATCCGGGCCGCGTCCGCCACGTCCTTGAGCGTGCGCTCCTGGGCGAGGCGTTCGCGGCGCAGGACGTCGCCGACGAGGTCGCGCCACAGGGGTTCCCGGGGCGCGGCCGCCGGGGGCGTGGCGGTGGACGGGCGGGCGGGGGCGGGGCGTTCGGACGGGGGGCGGGTCGTCCCGGGGCGTACGGCGGCCGGACGGACGGCGCTCGGCGCAGGGGGATGACGCGGGCTTCGTTCGGCGCTTGTTCGCTCACCTTCCCAGCCTAGGAGCCGGGGGCGTCAGGGGAAGGTGTGCGCGTTCCGCCCTGGACGAAATCGGGCGGCGGCGCTCGTCATTCGGCGCCGAGGCGCAGCACCGCGCGGACGCGTTTGCCGACCGGGACGCGTTCCACGACGACCTCGGCGGCCAGCGCGTGGACGATCTCCAGTCCGTGCCGGCCGATGCGCGTGGGGTCCTTGGGAAAGCGGCGGGGCAGCGCGGAACTGCTGTCGTACACGCAGATCGAGACGGAGTCGTCGGTGCCCTCGAGGTCGAGGATGTACGGGCCGTTGCTGTGCCGGTCGGCGTTGGTGATCAGCTCGCTGACCACGAGGAGCACCTTGTCCTCCACGGGCTGCCCGATGGTGGCGCACCACTTGGTCCTGAGCCGGCCGAGGAACAGCGCGGCGAAGGACCGCGCCTCGGCGATGCAGCCCTGTTCCCCGCTGAAGTGGGCCGCGCGCCGCAGCGGCTCCACGGGCACGTCGAAACCAGTCGGAATCACTGCCCCGTCCACAAGGTCGATCATCGTTTCTCTCTCGGAAGCCGGCACCGCCGGACGCTGCTGCACCAGTCCTGGTACCCAGTCCTGCGCCGCGCAGTCCACCTCTTCGTCGCGCTGTACGTCACAGCGAGGACGAGGCCGTCTCCGGTCCTGTGGGGGCCGAGCCCGTGGTGGTCGTCGTACCGCCGTCCGGGGGCGGCTCGGACGTCGTGGTGCCGGGCTCGGAGGTCGGCTCGGACGTCCTGGTCTCGGGCGTGGACGTCTCCGGGGTGGTGGTGCCCGGACTCGTCGGGGTGTTCGTGCCGGGCGAGGTGGAGGGGGACGAGGAGTCGCTCACGGACGGCGAGGGCTTCGCCGGGCGGTGGGTCTTCTTGTCCCTGTGCACGTCGTCGCCGGGCTCCCGGGCGATCCACTCGTCGTGCTCGTCGTCGTAGATGACGAACTCGTCGACGGGCTGCTTCGCCGGCATCACCACGACGACCTCGGAGGAGCGGAACCCGGGCCAGGAGTCGCCGGTGTGGCGGACCGTGCCCTTCTGCTGGACCGGCGGGGTCAGCGGGTTGCCGCAGGCGCAGCGCACCCGGGGCACGCCCTTGTCGTCGACGAGGACGGCGGTGCCGGCCTGGAGGACGGCCTGGTAGCTGGTGGCGGCGCCGTCCTGGAAGCCGTGGTTGGTGACGCGGGTGTCCAGGCGCAGCTGCACGGGGGTGAGGGAGCGCAGGTAGGCGGGCACGCCGGACGGTTCGACGTGGGCGACGGAGGCGAACGCCTTGTTCTTGGCGGGGTCGTCCCGGAAGAAGCGGATCTGCTTCTCCACGTCGCAGCTGGCGACGTCACGGGTGCCGCCGTACAGGCCGTCCGTGCCGCCGTCGACCGCGCGCACGGCGTTCGAGGGCGCCGACTCGGTGGCCCCGGACGGGGTGGCGCGCTTGGTCGTGCTGTCCTTCGCGGTGGACTCGGTGAAGGGGTCGGGGCCCTTCTTGTCGGCCGCCGTGAGGAAGACCTCGCCGTCGGCCGCGGTGTTGTTCGAGCCGCCGTCACCGCGGGACAGCACCACGGCGACGACCACGGCGGCCACGACCACGGCGGTGAGGGCCGCGATACGGGGCACGGACCGCCACCACGGGGGCTGCGGTCCGGAACCGCCGGACGCACCACCGCCGCCACCACCGCCACCGCCGGACGGGGGCTGGGAGGGCGGTCCCGAGGGTGGCTGGGAGGGGCCCGACAGGGGGCCCGAGGGCGGTCCTGTGGGACGGCCGGACGACGGAGGGTCGACGCTCACGAGGCCTTCTTCCCGACGCGGGCTCCCGCGGGACGCCGCCGGCACGTCGCCCGCGCGGCCCGTCCCGCGACACGGAGCACCGCAGTGCCGCTCTTGTCGCAGTTACTATGTTTCGTCGCATTTCTTGCGCTTCTCAGCGCTTCTTTGTGCTTCGTTCCCATTCTGTGCTCCGGCTCGGCGGGGCTCGCAAGCCGACGCGGACGGCCCTCCCGGCGGGCGGGGCACCGGGGTGCTGCTTAGCGTGGGCGGGGTGAGCGCGCAGACCCCCTCCCGCCCGGCCGTCGCCGCCCACGGCTGGGTGCAGGCCCTCGTCGTGGTCCTCGCGACGGCCGTCGCCATGGGGGTCGTCGCGGCGCTGGGACTGTGGGCGGCCGGGGCGGCCGACCTGCCGGACGGCGCCTTCCCCGGGTGGTCGCCGCGACCGTGGTCACGGCGGTCGGCGGCACGGTCGAACTCACGGGCAGCGCCGGGGGGCTGGCCTCGTCCGACGCCGAACTGACGGTGATCCCGCTGTCCGTGACGCTGACCGGGGCGCTGGTGCTGGCGGCCGGGTTCCTGCGGCCGCTGCGGCACCGGGCGGTCGCGGGCGCCGGGGAACTGGCGGGCTGGGCGGGCCGGATCGCCGGCCTGTGGATCCTGGCCATGCTGGCGCTGTCCTTCGGGGCGCGCCAGACCTTCACGCTCTCGCTGAGCGACCTCGGCCAGGACGCGTTGGGCGATCTGGGGGACCTGTTCGGCATCGAACCGAAGGTCGGCTTCACGACGGACGTGGCGCTGAGCGTCCTCTTCGGCACCCTGTGGCTGCTGGGCGTGCTGGTGCTGGCGCTGCTGGTCGCGCGCGGCGCCCCGTTGCCGGGTCCGCTGCTGCGCTTCCAGGAGTCGGTGCGGCCGGCGGCGTACGCGATGGTGGTCCTGCTGCTGGCGTACGTGGTGCTGGGCGTCGTGATCGGCCTGGTGGTGGCGGCGACGCGCGGCCATGTCGCGGAGACCTTCGCGGTCCTGCTGCTCGGGCTGCCCAACCTGGTGTGGCTCGCCCTGACGATCGGCCTCGGCGCGACCTGGAACGGCAGGGTGGAGGGGCCGTTCGGGCTGCCCATGCCGCACGTCCTCGACGAGGTGCTGCGCGGCCGGGACGTGTCGGAGGTCAACCTGGGCACGCTGGCCGAGCAGGACGGCCGGGTGTGGTGGCTGCTCGTTGTCGACGCGGTGCTGCTGCTGGCCGCCGCGGTCGTGATGGCCCGGCGTTCACCCGCCCGGGTGCGGCCGTGGCAGCACGCGGTCCACATGGCGGTCGCGCTGGCCTTGACGGTGCTGATGATCTGCCTGGTCGGCCGCATCTCCGCCCGCTACGGCCTGTCCATCCTCGGCATCGGCGACCTGGGCGGCGGCCTGTCCGGCACCCTCTTCCTGAAACCCGAGATCTGGAGCGCCCTGGGCCTGGCCCTGCTGTGGGGCCTGGTCACGGGCTTCCTGGGCGGCCTGCTGGCCCGACGGCTGCGGCATCGGGGCGAGGTCCCGGCGGGGGCGGAGGCCGAGGGGCGCGCGCGCTGAGGGCGGCTGGTCAGGGGCGGAGGACCGGGAGGGCCGGGATCGAGGCGTCACGGGCGGGCTGCTCGCCCGGCGCCCACCGCAGCGCGGTGACGTCCCGGCGGGGGGCGGCGCCCGAGGGGGGATGTCAGCGGCGGTACACCGGGAGTGCCCACGGGGGCGGTTCCGGTGGGGGGGCCATGGGTCTGCCGGCGCCGGTGGCGTCCCGGGGGCGGGGGACGGGGTCGCGGGGGCGGGCTCGGCCAGGTGGGTGACGGCGTGGTCGATCTGGGTCGGGGGGTGGGCCCCGCGGGTGCCGCCGGCGACGGCCGCGCGGAGTTCGGCGACGAAGGCGAGGCAGGAGTCCTGGCGGTCGTCGGGGCTCTTGGCCAGCGCCGAGGCGAACACGGCGTCCACGGCCGGGTCCAGGTCCGGGCGGGCCTCGGTCAGCGGGGGCGGCTCGTCGTACTGGTGGGCCCACAGCAGGGCCATGTCGTCGTCGCGTTGGAACGGCGGCCGCATGGCCAGGCACTCGTAGACCACGCCGGCGAACCCGTAGACGTCGCAGCGCGCGTCGACCGGCTTGCCGGAGATCTGCTCGGGGGCGACGTAGTCGAGGGTGCCGACGAACTGGCCCACGGTCGTGAAGCCGGTGAGGGACAGCGACTTCTTCGTCAGCCCGAAGTCGGTGAGGTAGGCGTGCTCGGGGTGGTCGCTGTCGGTGCCGCGCGCGACGAGGATGTTGCCGGGTTTGACGTCCCGGTGGACGAGGCCGTTCTCGTGGGCGGCGTCGAGCGCGGAGGCGACCTGCGCGGCGATCCGCAGGGCCGTCGGGGGCGGCAACGGGCCCTGCTGGTCCAGCAGGTGGCGCAGATCGCTGCCGGCGACGTACCGCATGGCGATGTACAGCACGCCGTCGGTCTCGCCCGCCTCGAACACCGGCACGATGTGCGGGTGGTCGATCGCGGCGGCCGCGCGGGACTCGTGGGTGAAGCGGCGGCGGAAGGTGTCGTTGCGGGCGAGTTCCGGGGCGAGCAGCTTCAGCGCGACGGTGCGCTCCAGGCGCAGGTCCCGGGCCCGGTAGACCACGGCCATACCGCCCCGCCCGATCTCGCGTTCGATGCGGTAGCCCGCGACCTGCCGGCCGATCAGCTCGGAGGGGCGCCCGGAGAACAGGCTGGTCTCACGGGCCATCGGGGGTCACGACCTGCGTCGGGGCGTGCCCGGGCTCGGCCCGCGCGTGGGGGGCGTCGTCCGTCGCGTAGGTGCTCATGCGGGCCCCGTCCGCGTACACCCACCGCTCGTGCTCGGTGTCGTACAGCCATACGGACTCGCCGTCGACGACGATCCCGACCCGGACGCCGTGGGTGCGGGAGTGGAACGCCTCGCCGTCCAGGCCGCCGGCGGCGAGTTCCTCGACGGCGGACCGGTATCCGCCCAGGGCCCGTTCGACGCGGGCGAGGAGCGGGCGCGGGTCGGCGGTGCGGGCGAGCGGGCCAGCGCCGGCGGTGGGCGGGTCCTGCGGGACGGCGACGAGACCGCGGGCGTCGACCCAGGCGGACCAGCCGTTGGCGCACAGGACGTGCCCCCAGTCGCCCCGGCGTTCGGTGAGCTGGACGGGCAGCAGCGCGTCGAGGGCCACGGTGGGCCGGTCGGGGTCGGGGGTCTCCCAGGCGGGCATGCCGTGCTGGGGGACGACGTGGGTGGGCCGGAATCCAGGGGTCGCCATCGGGTGCCTACTTCCGCATCACGACGGGTTCACGCCGGCGCAGCAGCCGGGAGACGAGGAAGCCGAAGATCAGCGAGAGCACCACGAGCATGCCGATGTTGAACAGCCAGATCCCCGCCGAGTGCTTGAACAGCGGGTCACCGGTGAGGTCGCCGGGCACGATCCTGGACAGTCCGACGGTGCCGGCCATGGCGCCGAGCGCCCAGCGCGAGGGCACCAGCCAGGACAGCTGCTCCAGGCCGGGGACGCCGTGCAGCTTCAGCAGGGCCCCGCAGAAGACGACCTGCACGATCGCGAGCAGCACCAGCAGCGGCATCGTCACCTCCTCCTTGCGCACCAGGGCGGAGACGACGAGGCCGAGCATCATCGCGGTGAACGCGAGCAGGGCGACGGCGATGATGATCTCCACGAGGGGCGGCAGCAGCACGCCTTCGCCGCGCGGCGCGTTGAGGTCGACGCCGAGCAGGGCGACCAGGGTGAGGACGACGGCCTGGAGCACGGTGATCGTCCCGAGCACCACCACCTTGGACATCAGGTACGCCGATCTGGACAGGCCGACGGCCCGTTCCCGCTGGTAGATGACGCGTTCCTTGACGAGTTCGCGCACGGCGTTCGCCGCGCCGGTCAGGACGCCGCCGACGCACAGGATGAGCAGGGCGTTCATCGCCGTCTCCTGGGTCAGCTTGCTGCCGGCCAGGGCGCGGGCCATCACCCCCATCACGAACGGCAGGGCGATCATGATGATGAGGAAGGTGCGGTCGGCGCTGAGCGCGGCGGCGTAGCGGCGGATGAGGGTGCGCAGCTGGGCGCCGCGGCTGCGGGGTCTCGGGGGCTGAGTGATGACGACGGGGTCGGTGCGGTCCTGCCGGGGCTGCCCGGTGGCGTCGGCGATGTAGCGCCGGTGCTGCGGTGAGGTCCGGTAGTCGCCGGCCCAGTCCCGGTCCTGGTCGCGTTCGAACGCCTCGAAGGCCTCCGGCCAGTGGTCGAACCCGAAGTAGGCCAGCGCCTCCTCGGGTGGTCCGTAGTAGGCGATGCGTCCGCCGGGGGCGAGGACGAGGAGCCGGTCGCAGACGTCGAGGCTGAGGACGCTGTGGGTGACGACGATGACGGTGCGGCCGTCGTCGGCGAGGCCGCGCAGCATGTGCATCACGGAGCGGTCCATGCCGGGGTCGAGTCCGGAGGTCGGCTCGTCGAGGAAGAGCAGCGAGGGCTTGGTCAGCAGTTCCAGGGCGACGCTGACGCGCTTGCGCTGGCCGCCGGACAGGCTGTGCACGGGCTGCTTGGCGCGCTGTTCCAGGCCCAGTTCGTGGATGACCTCGTCGACGCGGGCCCGGCGTTCGGCCTTCGCGGTGTCCTGCGGGAAGCGCAGTTCGGCGGCGTACGACAGGGCGCTGCGGACGGTGAGCTGTCCGTGCAGGATGTCGTCCTGCGGGACCAGTCCGATGCGCTGACGCAGCTCGGCGTAGTCGTGGTAGAGGTCGCGGCCGTCGTAGAGGACCGTGCCGTGGTCGGCGGGGCGCTGCCCGGTGAGGGCGTTGAGGAGGGTGGACTTCCCGGCGCCGCTCGGGCCGACGACGGCGAGCAGGCACTTCTCCCCCACCGGGAAGGAGACGTGGTCGAGCAAGGTCTTGCGGCCGTGGTCGACGGCGACGGCGAGGTCCTGCACCTCCAGGGACACCTCGCCGGTGTCGACGTACTCCTGCAGCTGGTCGCCGACCAGGCAGAACGCGGAGTGGCCGATGCCGACGATGTCGCCCTCGGCGATCGGGGCGCTGGTGACCGGACTGCCGTTCAGGTAGGTGCCGTTGTGGCTGCCCAGGTCGGTGATCTCGTAGGTCCCGTCGGGCAGGGCGCGCAGCTCGGCGTGGTGCCGGGAGACGATCAGGTCGTCGACGACGAGGTCGTTGTCGCCGGCGCGGCCGACGCGGATGGTGCGGGCGGGCAGCGGCCGGACGTTGGTGGGCTGCCGGAAGGTGCCGGTACGGCTCGGCATGGACACGGCCGAGGGGCGCTCGGGCCTGGCGGCCGGGGTGGGGCGGTCGAGCAGGACGGCACGGGGTCCGTCGGCGGGGTTGCCGAAGCGGATGACGGTGCCGGGGCCGACGTCCCAGTGGTCGACGCGCTGCCCGTCGGTGTAGGTGCCGTTGGTGCTGTTCTCGTCGGCGAGGGTCCAGTGGTCGGCCTCGGGACGCAGCACGGCGTGGTGCCAGGAGACACGGGCGTCGTCGATGACGATGTCGCTGAGCGGGTCGCGTCCCACGTGGTAGTCGCGGCCCGGGGTCATCACCGTGGAGCCCGCCTCGGTCTCCAGGACCAGTACGGGCGCAGTCGGTGCGATCGAACGCTCCGCCATGCCTGGATTCTATCGATCTGCCCGTGTTCGCGCCTGATCGCCTCCGGGCCATGACAAGGGCCCGGGGTCTAGCCGACGGGCACGATCAGGGCGGGGACGGTGCGCTGCATACGCACGGCGTCCACCGACTCGGCGAGGAGTTCGTACTCGGTGGTCTCGTCGCTCACGGCGATCCGTACGAGCCGCCCCGCCGCCAACTCGTCGGCGATCAGCTCTTGTCGGTCCACGTCGCCGCACCAGGCGCGCAGCACGGCGGGGACGTCGGGCACGGTGTCGGCGACCGGGACGAGCGCACCCGGCGGAAGGTGCTCGGACTCCGGTCGCGGGTCTAATCGCTCGGCCATCCAGGACGCCCGGTCCCGCAGCCACCACAGGGCGAGGGCGAGGGTGGGGGCCCGGTAGGTCCCGAGGGGTACGCCGATCCGCCGTCCGTCACAGACGCCGTACGCGGTGACGTGGCAAAGGAACTCGTCGTGCACGTGACCTCCCCCGTGGTGCCCGTGTTCGCCTGTCGGCGGACCTCGCTTCCCGTGCGGCTCGTGAGCGGTGTGTGAGCGCGCCGTCGCCCCATGTGAAGCACCCTCGCTGTCGAGTATGTTCACTACTGAAACACTGTCACCATGACTTTCCGGCCAGTCTCCTGGCATATTCACGGCGCGCGTTGGCCGAAACGGGACGGCGGCCTGGTCACCCGGCCGGCGTCGGCACACACGCCGGAGCCCGTGCACCCCTCGAGGTCCACGGGCTCCGGCGCGGCCGGCGGTGCGGGCGGGGTCAGCCCTTGATCACCGCGTCGATGCGGGCCAGCTCCTCCGCGTCGAAGTCCAGGTTGCGGGTCGCGGCCACGCTGTCCTCGATCTGCCGGGCGCTGCTCGCGCCGACCAGCGCCGAGGTGACCCGGCCGCCGCGCAGCACCCAGGCCAGGGCCAGCTGGGCCAGCGTCTGGCCGCGGGACGCGGCGATCTCGTTCAGCGCGCGCAGCCGGGCGACCAGGTCCTCGGTGATGGCGTCGGAGTTCAGGAACGGGCTGTCGCTCGCCGCGCGCGACCCCTCGGGGATGCCGTCGAGGTAGCGGCCGGTCAGCAGGCCCTGCTCCAGCGGGGAGAAGACGATCGAGCCGACCTGGAGCTCGTCGAGGGCGTCGAGCAGGCCCTCGTCCTCGGGGCGCCGGTCGAGCATCGAGTAGCGCGGCTGGTGGATGAGGAGCGGGGTGCCCAGCTCGCCCAGGATGCGGGCGGCTTCCCGGGCCTGCTCCGCCGAGTAGTTGGAGATGCCGACGTACAGCGCCTTGCCCTGCTGCACCGCCGTGTGCAGCGCGCCCATCGTCTCCTCCAGCGGAGTGTCCGGGTCGGGGCGGTGCGAGTAGAAGATGTCGACGTACTCCAGGCCCATCCGCTTCAGGCTCTGGTCGAGCGAGGACAGCAGGTACTTGCGCGAGCCCCACTCGCCGTACGGGCCGGGCCACATCAGATAGCCGGCCTTGGTCGAGATGATCAGCTCGTCCCGGTAGGGCGCGAGGTCCGCCTTCAGTGCCTCCCCGAACGCCGTCTCGGCGGCGCCGGGCGGCGGGCCGTAGTTGTTGGCCAGGTCGAAGTGGGTGACGCCCAGGTCGAAGGCGCGGCGCAGGATGGCGCGCTGGGTCTCGGCGGGCCGGTCGGGCCCGAAGTTGTGCCAGAGGCCGAGCGACAGCGCGGGGAGCTTGAGGCCGCTGCGTCCGGTGCGCCGGTAGGGCATGTCCGCGTAGCGGTCGGGGTGTGCGGTGTACAACGCGACTCCAGAGAGGTGGGCACACGGGGGGCGGCGCGCGTGCGACGCCGTTCCGGTCGCGTCCATGCTGTCGCGACCTGCGGGCAGTGGTCCAACAGGTAAATCAGATGGGATTCAGCGGCTAGGCTGCTCAATCATGGAACTGCGCCATCTCCAGCACTTCGTTGCGGTCGCCGAGGACCAGCATTTCACCCGCGCGGCCGAACGCCTCATGGTGTCCCAGTCCGGCCTGTCGGCCTCCATCCGGGCGCTGGAGCGGGAGCTGCAGACCCCGCTGTTCGTGCGGACGACCCGCCGGGTGACGCTCACCCCGGCCGGGCGGGCGCTGCTGTGCGAGGCGGAGCGCATCCTGGCACAGGTGCGGGCCGCGCACGAGGCGGTGGCGGCCGTGCAGGGCGTGCTGCGCGGGATGCTCGCGCTGGGCTCGGAGCAGTGCATCGCCGGGGTGCATGTGGCGGGACTGCTCGCGGCGTTCCGGCGTGAGCATCCGGACGTGGAGATCTGTCTGCGGCAGGCGGGTTCGGGGGCGCTCGCGGAGGAGGTCGCGGCCGGGCGGCTCGACCTCGCCTTCGCCGTGCGGACCGCCCAGGAGGAGACCGACCAGCTGCGGGCCGTCCCGCTGACCAGCGAGCCCATGACGGTGCTGTGCCATCCGAGCCATCCGCTCGCGCAGGCCGGCGCCCCGGTCACCCCGGAGGACCTGGGCGGCGAGGTGTTCGTCGACTTCCACCCCGACTGGGGGCCGCGCCGGGCCACCGACAGCGTGTTCGCGGCGGCGGGCGTGCGCCGGACGGTCGCCCTGGAGGTCAACGACGTGCACGGCCTGCTGGACCTGGTCGACGAGAACCTGGGGATCGCCGTCGTACCGCGCCACTTCCGGCACAAGCGCCCGTCCCTCACGGCCCTTCCGGTCAAGGGCGCGGGCGACACCGTGTACCGGACGGTCGCCCTGCTGCCGCCGGAGCAGGCCACGAGTCCGGCCGCCCGGGCGCTGATGGGGTTGCTGGAGACCGAGGGCGCCTGACGCGGACATGCGCGATGGTGGAGCCATGCATGCGAAGGACATCCTCATCGAGGCCTACGGCCGGATCCGCGAAGAGGTCCACGCGGCCGTCGAGGGCCTCGGCCCCGACGAGCTCGGCAGCCGCCCCTCCCCCGACGCCAACTCCGTCGCCTGGCTGATCTGGCATCTCGCCCGCATCCAGGACGACCACGTCGCCGACGCCTTCGGGCTGGAACAGGTGTGGCTGGCACAGGACTGGCACGGCAGGTTCGGGCTCGACCTGCCCCGCCACGACACCGGTTACGGGCACACCCCGGCGAAGGTCGCCAAGGTCCAGGTGTCCTCGGGCGACCTGCTGACCGGCTACTACGACGCCGTGCACGAGCAGTCCCTGGGGGTGCTGCGGACGGTGGCCGCCAAGGACCTGGAGCGGGTCGTGGACGAGCACTGGGACCCGCCGGTCACGCTGGGGGTGCGGCTGGTCAGCGTCCTGTCCGACGATCTCCAGCACGTCGGACAGGCCGCCTACGTCCGCGGACTCCTTCAGAGCGCGTAGCCCGGCAGGACGACGTCCTCCAGGAGGGCCTTGCGCTCGTCGAACGGGATGAACGCGCTCTTGACGGCGTTCACGGTGACCGTGCGCAGGTCCTCGACCGTCCAGCCGGCCTCCTCGACCAGCAGGGTCATCTCACGGGTCATCGTCGTACCGGACACGAGCCGGTTGTCGGTGTTGAGGGTGACCCGGAAGCCGAGGTCCTTCAGCGCGGTGATCGGGTGCCCGGCGATCGACGTGGCCGCACCGGTCTGGAGGTTGGAGGTGGGGCACATCTCCAGGGCGATCCGGCGGTCCCGCACCCAGCCGGCCAGCCGGCCCAGCTTGCCGTCGACGATGTCCTCGGTGATCCGCACGCCGTGGCCGATGCGCTGGGCGCCGCAGACCTGCACGGCCTGGTGGATGCTCGGCAGGCCGTGCGCCTCGCCGGCGTGGATGGTGAAGGGCACGCTCTCGCGGCGCAGGTGCTGGAACGCGTCGAGGTGGTCGGCGGCCGGGAAGCCGTCCTCGGCCCCGGCGATGTCGAAGCCGACGACGCCGGCGTCCCGGAACGCGACGGCCAGGTCGGCGGCCTCGCGCACCCGGTCGAACATCCGCATGCCGCACAGCAGCGTGCCCACCCGCACCGGGGTGCCGGCCGCCGCGGCCTTCGCCATGCCGGCGGCCAGGCCCTCCTGGACGGTCTCCACGACCTCGGCCATGGTCAGCCCGCCCCGGGTGTTCAGCTCGGGGGCGTAGCGCACCTCGCCGTAGACGACGCCGTCGGCGGCGAGGTCCAGGACGTACTCCTCGGCGGTGCGCAGCAGGCCCTCGCGGGTCTGCATCACGGCGAGGGTGTGCTCGAAGGTGGCTATGTAGCGGACCAGGTCACCGGAGTTGGCGGCCTCGTAGTACCAGGCGGCGAGCTCGTCGGGGTCGGTGGTGGGCAGGGTGTGCCCGATCTCCGCCGCGAGCTCCACCACGGTGGCGGGGCGCAGTCCGCCGTCGAGGTGGTCGTGCAGGACGGCCTTGGGGAGGCGGCGGATCACATCGGCGTCTACGCGCGTAGCGGTCATGGTGCAGTCTTTCTCGAAGGGCGGGGGTGCGACGGGGGGTGCGAGCGGGTCAGGCGGCGGGCTGGAGGAGGTCCCAGCGGTTGCCGTACAGATCCTGGAAGACGGCGACGGAACCGTACGGCTCGTGCCGGGGCTCCTCCAGGAAGGTCACGCCGGCCGCGAGCATCCGGGCGTGGTCGCGGGCGAAGTCGTCGGTGTGCAGGAAGAACCCGACCCGCCCGCCGGTCTGGTCGCCGACGCGGGCCCGCTGCCCGTCCCCCTTGGCGCGGGCCAGCAGCAGTCCGCTCCCCTCACCGTCCGGCGCCACGACGACCCAGCGGGACCCGTCGGGCCGCGGGGCGTCCTCGACGAGCCGGAAACCGAGGGCGTCGGTGTAGAAGCGGATCGCCTCGTCGTAGTCGTCGACGACGAGGGTGACCAGGGCGAGACGGGACATCGGGGCCTTCCGGGTCGGGTGGTTAGCGGGAGAGGTTATACGTAAAACCTGGGTGGCGCCAGTCCCGGAAGGAAGCGTGCCGATGCGCGTGTGGGGCGGGGCTCGAGGAGGGAGGCCGGCGCGCCCGGGAACCGCGCACCCGCGCCGACGGCCCACCGGCCTGCCGCTCCCCCCGGGCGGACGCCGAGCGGGACTCAACTCCCCTGTGCGCGCACCGCGTTCAGCCGCCCGAGCTCCTCCTCCGTCAGGCGCACCGCGCCCGCCGCCACGTTCTCCCGCAGGTGGTCCGGGTTGCCGGTGCCGGGGATGGCGAGGACGTGGGGGCCCTGGGCCAGGGTCCAGGCGAGGCGGATCTGGGCCGGGGTGACGCCGTGCGCCCGTGCGACGGCCAGGACCTCCGCGTCGTGCGCGTCGGTCGCGCCGTGCTCGCCCGCGTCCCCGGCCACCGCGTAGAAGGGCACGAACGCGATGCCCGCCTCGCCGCACAGGCGCAGCAGCGCGTCGGCTTCCGGGGAGGGCCGGTCGAGGGCGTAGCGGTTCTGGACGGCGACCACGGGGGCGATGGCCCGGGCCTCGGCGAGATGGTGGGGCCGGACGGCGGAGATGCCGAGGTGGCGGACGAGCCCGGCCTCGCGCAGTTCGGCCAGGGCGCCGAAGTGCTCGGCGATGGAGTCCTGCCGCATGCGGCGCAGGTACACGAGGTCCAAGTGGTCGCGGCCGAGCTGGCGGAGGTTCTCCTCGACGTGGCCGCGCAGTTGGTCGGGCCGGGCGGCGGTGCCCCACTCGCCGTCGTACTCGCGGTGGGGGCCGACCTTCGTGGCGATGACGAGGTCGTCGGCGTACGGCGACAGCGCGGTGTTGATGAGTTCGTTGGCCGAGCGCAGGGCGGAGAAGTAGAAGGCGGCCGTGTCGATGTGGTTCACCCCGAGTTCGACCGCGGTGCGCAGGACGGCGATCGAGCGGTCCCGCCGGCTGGGGACGCCGTGGTGGAAGGCGGCGCTGCCCGTCAGCCGCATCGCGCCGAAGCCGAGGCGGTTGACGGACAGGTCGCCGAGGTCCCAGGTGCCCGCGGCGTGCGCGGTGATCGTTTCGGTGGTCATCGGCGGAGTGTCGCACACGCCGCGGGACCCGGGAGGGCGGTCAGCAGGAGAGGTTGCCGCCGGCGGAGACGCCGAGGATCCGGGTGAAGCGCTGGTAGGCGTCGACGCGGCTCTGGACCTGGGCGGGGTTCTTGCCGTCGCATTCCAGGGAGCCGTTGATGGAGCGGATGGTCTGGCCGAAGCCCGCCTGATCGACCATGGCGTTGTGCGGGGTCATGGAGCCGGGGCCGGTCTGGGTGTTCCAGTACCAGAGCCCGGTCTTCCAGGCGACGGCCGCCTCGTTCTGCACGCGCCAGGGGTTGTTGAGCAGGTCGATGCCGAGGGCGTCGCCCGCTGCCTTGTAGTTGAAGTTCCAGGAGAGCTGGATGGGTCCGCGCCCGTAGTAGGCGTCCTGCCCGGCGGGACAGCCGTAGGGCTGGCCACGGTCGCAGTAGTGGGGGTAGTTGGCCGTGTTCTGCTCGACGATGTGGACGAGTCCGCCGGTCTCGTGGTTGACGTTGGCGAGGAAGGCGGCGGCCTCCTGCTTCTTGACCGTGTCGCTGCCGGTGTTCGCGAAGCCGGGGTAGGCGCTGAGCGCCGCGACCAGGCCGCTGTAGGTGTAGAACGCGTTCCGGCCCGGGAACATCTGGTTGAACTGGGCCTCGCTGACGACGAATCCGGCGGCCGAGGCACTCTGGGCCGGCTGGAGCAGCAGGACGGTGCTGCCCAGGGCGAGCGTGGAGAGGAGTGCGGCCAGACGGCGCTTCAGCACGTGATCAGCTCCTTCGCGGAGAGCACGGCCGCACCCGACAAGGGCATGACAAAGCAAGGCTCCTTGTGCGCACGCGCCGACGAGGTCGGCCACGGCGTGGGGGCGGCCGTGGTGGGGGGTGTAGAGTCACACTCAACCCCTTTGGTCTGTACCAGTCAAGGGTGTAGACCATTCAACTCGGCCGTGGGGAAGAGAAGTCGGCGTACGGCGGCTCAGGGCGCCGGCGCCAGTTCCCGGCGCCGGCGGGAGAGGTAGGCCCGTTCGGCGGGGCTCCCGGACAGCTCGACGGCTCGCTCGTAGGCGCGTACGGCCTCGTCGGTCCGGCCCAGGCGGCGCAGCAGGTCGGCGCGGACGGCGTGCAGGACCCGATAGCCGTCGAGGTCCAGGGAGTCCACCAGGGTGAGGGCCGCCGCCGGGCCCTCGGTCTCGGCGACCGCGACGGCACGGTTCAGCGCCACGACGGGGCTGGGTGCGACGGCCGTGAGCTGGTCGTAGAGCCGCAGGATCTGCCCCCAGTCCGTGTCCTCGGGGCGCGGCGCGTCGCTGTGCACGGCCTGGATGGCGGCCTGGATCTGGTACGGGCCCGGCCGGCCGCGCCGCAGGCACCGTCGTACCAGCGTCTGCCCCTGCGCGATCAGGGAGCGGTCCCAGCGGCGGCGGTCCTGTTCGGGGAGCGGCACGAGCGTGCCGTGCTCGTCCCGGCGGGCGGCCCGGCGGGACTCGACGAGGAGCATGAGGGCCAGCAGACCGGTGACCTCGGGCTCGTCCGGCATGAGGTCCGCCAGCAGCCGCCCGAGGCGCACGGCCTCCTCGCACAGCCCGGACTCCCCCTCGAAACCCTGGTTGAAGATCAGGTAGACGACCGCGAGCACGGCGGCGAGCCGGTCCGGCAGGTCGGCGTCGCGCGGCACCCGGTAGGGGATGCGGGCGTCGCGGATCTTCGCCTTGGCCCGCACCAGCCGCTGGGCCATCGTCGGTTCGGGCACGAGGAAGGCCCGGGCGATCTGCGCGGTGGTGAGCCCGCCGAGCAGGCGCAGGGTGAGGGCGACCCGGGCCGGCACGGCGAGGGCGGGATGGCAGCAGGTGAAGATCAGGCGGAGCCGTTCGTCGCGCACGGGGCCCTCCTCGGGCGGTGCGTCGGGGGCGTGCAGCAGGGCCGCCTGCGCGTGCCGCCCGTCCCGGGTGGCCTCGCGGCGCAGCCGGTCGATCGCGCGGTTGCGGGCGGTGGTGATGATCCAGCCCGCCGGGCTCGGCGGCACACCGGTGCGCGGCCACCGCTCCAGAGCGGTGGTGAAGGCGTCCTGGACCGCCTCCTCGGCGAGGTCGATGTCGCCGAGGAGGCGGACGAGGACCGCCACCGCGCGGCCGTACTCCGCGCGGAAGACGGTCTCGACGTCCGGTCCGCTCATCGGTCCCCGGCTTCGTCCACGAACGGCCGGACCTCGATGGGCAGGGTGGTGGCCAGAGCCAGCCGGCGGCCCCACTCCAGGGCGGCGTCCAGGTCGGGCGCCTGGATGAGACTGATGCCGCCGAGCATCTCCTTGCCCTCGGCGTACGGCCCGTCGGTGACGAGGACGTCGCCGTCGCGGGGCCGCAGCACCGTGGAGGACTCCGGGCCGTGCAGTCCCCCGGCGAACACCCACACCCCCGCCTCGCGCATGTCCCGGTCGACGGCGCCGACGTTCTTCTCGATCTCGGCCAGGACCTCCGGGGCGGGCGGCTCCCCGACCGGTTGCATCACATTGAGCAGGTAGTACTTCACGGCGGCCTCCAGTGGCGTCGTGGGCGACGTGGACGTCGTAGCGGTTCTCACCCTCTACACGAACGGCGCGCCCCCGGATCGACACCCCGCGCGATCCTGCCGCGAGAATTCTCCGCATGACCACCCTGGACCACCCGCTCGTCGACCGCGCCCGGCGTCTCGCCGCCGATCTGCTCGCCCCGCAGGCCGCGCGGGTCGACCAGGAGGGCGTGCCCGCGTCCCACATCGAGGCGATCCGGCGTTCCGGGCTGCTCGGGGTGAGCGCCCCGCGGGAGTACGGCGGCTGGGCCGCGCCCGCGGCGGTGGCCCGGCGCACCGCGGAGATCCTCGCGGGGGCCTGCTGCTCGACGTGGTTCGTGCAGACCCAGCACCACACACCGGTGGCGACGCTGGCGGCGAGCGAGGGCCCGGTGCGCGAGCGCCTGCTCGGCCCACTGGCCCGCGGGGAGCTGCTGTCGGGGGTGGCGTACGCGCATCTGCGGGCGTACCCGCGGACGCCGGTGCGGGTGACCGGGGAGCGCGGCGGGCTGCGCTTCGACGGGCGGGTGCCCTGGTACACCGGCTGGGGGCTCAACGACGTGATGCTGCTCGCCGGGATCGCGGAGGGCGGCGAGGCGGTGTTCGCGTTCACGGAGGCGAGGGAGCAGCCGGGGCTGCGGCCGTCGGCGCCGATGCGGCTCGCGGCGCTCACCGCTTCGCACACGGTCTCGCTGGAGCTGGACGGGCTGTGGCTGCCGCCCGAGTCGGTCGCGCTGCGCGTGCCGTACGAGGAGTGGGCGGTGAAGGACCGGGCGAAGGCGGTCAGCGCGTCCCCGGCGGTGTTCGGGATCACGGAGGCGGCGCTCGCGCTGCTGGACGACGAGGTGGCCGGGCCTCTGCGCGCCCGGCTGGGGACGGTTCGCGCGCGGGCCTATGAACTGGCCGACGCGCCCGGCACCGACGCGACCCTGGCGGAGCGGCTGGCGCTGCGGATCGACGCGGCCGAGCTGATGCGCACGGCCACGACCGCGGCGGTGGTCGCCGGCGGCGGACGCTCCCTCGCGCTGACCGGTACGGCGCAACGCCTCGCCCGGGAGGCCCTGTTCCTGCTGGTGCAGGGCCAGACGGCGGAGTCGCGCGGCGCCCATCTGGACGTGCTGACCTCGAAGGCGCCCTGAGCGGACCCCGGCCCCGGGGGCGGGCCGGAAGGGCTCAGTCGTCGTCGCCCACGGGGACGACGACGAGGAACGCGTCCGACTTCAGGTCCATGACGACCGTCGCGGGTTCGCCCTGGGCGCGGCGCTCGGCCGCGTACTCCTCCGCCGGCCACGATCCACGCGGAGACCCCGCCGGAAAACGCTCCAACACCTTCGCACCCATGGCGGCAGCCACCTCCACACCGTCTCCCACACGTCGAGCCCGGGCCGGATCGTCCTGTCCTGCCCGGTACACACCGTCTGCCCCCGGCCGCCCTGAGCATGTCCACGACTTCACCGGCCTCCGCCGTGTTCGCCCGTCCGGGGGTGTTTCGCCCGTCCGGGGGTGGGTCGTACCGCGCCCGCATCCCGGACGGCCCCCGGCGGGGAAGTCCTCATGAAGGCCCCGACAGGTGAGGACGACCGACGGCATGGAACGCGACGCGGCGGGTGAGGGAGTGCGGTGCCTGGTGACGGGCGCCACGGGATACATCGGCGGGCGCCTCGTGCCCGAACTGCTCGCCGCCGGGCACCGGGTGCGCTGCCTGGCCCGCTCACCGGAACGGCTGCGCGACCATCCGTGGGCCCCGGACGCGGAGGTGGTCCGCGGCGACGTCACGGACGCGGCGTCGGTGGCCCGTGCCATGGAGGGCGTCGACGTCGCCTACTACCTGGTGCACGCGCTGGGCACCGGCAAGGACTTCGAGGAGACCGACCGCAGGGCGGCCCGGACCTTCGCCGAGCAGGCCCGGGCCGCCGGCGTCCGGCGGATCGTCTACCTGGGCGGCCTCACCCCGGCCGGGGTGCCCGAGGACACGCTCTCCCCGCATCTGCGGTCGCGGGCGGAGGTCGGGCGCATCCTGCTCGACTCCCCCGTGCCGGCCACCGTGCTGCGGGCGGCCGTCATCATCGGCTCGGGCTCCGCCTCGTTCGAGATGCTGCGCTACCTCACCGAACGGCTGCCCGTGATGGTCACGCCGAGCTGGGTGCACACCCGTATCCAGCCGGTGGCCGTCCGGGACGTCCTGCGCGCCCTCGCCGGCAGCGCGCTGATGCCGCCGGACGTGAACCGGACGTTCGACATCGGCGGCCCGGACGTCCTGACGTACCGGGAGATGATGGTCCGGTACGCGCGGGTGGCCGGGCTGCCCCGCCGGGTCATCCTGCCGGTGCCCGTCCTCACCCCGGGGCTGTCCAGCCACTGGGTGGGCCTGGTGACGCCGGTGCCGTCCTCCATCGCCCGACCGCTGACCGAGTCGCTGCGGCACGAGGTGGTGTGCCGCGAGCACGACATCGCCCGCTACGTGCCCGATCCGCCGGGGCATCCGATCGGCTTCGACGAGGCGGTGCGGCTCGCGCTGCGGCGGGTGCGGGACGCGCGGGTGACGACCCGGTGGTCGTCGGCGTCGGTGCCCGGCGCGCCCAGCGACCCGCTGCCCACCGACCCCGACTGGGCGGGCGGCAGCCTCTACACGGATCACCGCGAACTCGTCG
Organism: Streptomyces sp. SS1-1; assembly: GCF_008973465.1. NCBI lineage: Bacteria > Bacillati > Actinomycetota > Actinomycetes > Kitasatosporales > Streptomycetaceae > Streptomyces > Streptomyces sp. SS1-1. The sequence goes on from NZ_WBXN01000004.1 coordinate 573,027, forward strand.
TGCACGCCTCGCCCGAGGCGCTGTGGCGGGTCGTCGAGGGCATCGGCGGGGAGAACGGCTGGTACTCGTTCCCGCTCGCCTGGGCGGTGCGCGGCTGGCTGGACCGGCTGGTGGGCGGGGTGGGGCTGCGCCGCGGGCGGCGGGACGCGGCACGGCTGCGGGTCGGTGACTCGCTGGACTTCTGGCGGGTCGAGGAGATCGAGCCGGGGCGGCTGCTGCGGCTGCGCGCGGAGATGCGGGTGCCGGGGCTGGCCTGGCTGGAGATGCGGGCGCTCACCGGCCCGGACGGCCGGACCCGCTACCGGCAGCGCGCCCTGTTCCATCCGCGCGGGCTGTTCGGCCACGCGTACTGGTGGAGCGTGTCGCCGTTCCACGCGATCGTGTTCGGCGGCATGGCCCGCAACATCGCCCGGGCGGCGGCCGCCTCGCCCCTGCCCGCGAAGACGGACCACGCGACCCACCCCTGAGCCGCGCGGACCCGTGCGTCCTGAGGCCGCCGCAGACTCGCGCCCGCGTACGTCCCGAAGCCCCCCGCCCCCCACCCGCACACCCCGCAGCCCGCCCCCGGAGTACCCCCATGAGCATCTCGGTCGTCCTGTTCACCAGCGACCTGCGTCTGCACGACCATCCGCCGTTGCGCGCGGCCCTGGACGGTACCGAGGGGGCCGTCCCTCTGTTCGTGCGCGACACGGCCGTCGACGCCGCCGGGTTCGCGGTGCCCAATCGGCTGGCGTTCCTCGCGGACTGTCTGCGTGATCTGGACGCCGGGCTGCGCGAGCGGGGCGGCCGGCTGGTCGTGCGCCGGGGTGACCTCGTCGAGCAGGTGTGCCGGGTGGTGACGGAGGCGGACGCCGACGAGGTGCACATGGCGTCCGACGTCAGCGCCCACGCCCAGCGCCGTGAGGAGCGGCTGCGCCGGGCACTGGAGGCGCAGGGGGTGCGGCTGCACGTGCACGACACGGTGACGACGGCCGTGGCCCCCGGCGCGGTCACCCCGGCGTCCTCCGACCACTTCGCCGTGTTCACGCCGTACCTGCGGCGCTGGTCCGACCACCGGCTTCGGGACCCGCTCGGCCCGCCGCGGGCGGTGCGGGTGCCGGGCGGGGTGGGGTCCGAGCCGCTGCCCGGGCGCGGTGGACTGTCCGGGCTGTCCGAAGGGCTCGCGGAGGGGGGTGAGAAGGAGGGCCGCCGGCGGCTCACGGCCTGGCTGCGCGGGGGCGTCGCGGCCTATGAGGACCGGCACGACGACCTCGCCGGTGACGCGACCTCCCGGCTCTCGCCGCATCTGCACTTCGGCACCCTCTCCCCCGTCGAGCTGGTCCACCGCGCCCGCCGGGAGGGTGGCGCGGGCGCGGACGCGTTCGTACGGCAGTTGGCGTGGCGCGACTTCCACCGGCAGGTCCTCGCCGCGCGGCCCGCCGCCGCCACCGACGACTACCGCACCCGCGGCGACCGCTGGCGGCCGGAGCAGGAGGCCGCGGCGGACATCGCCGCCTGGCGGGAGGGCCGTACCGGCTACCCGATCGTGGACGCGGCGATGCGCCAGCTGCGGCACGAGGGCTGGATGCACAACCGGGGCCGGCTGCTGACGGCGAGCTTCCTCACCAAGACGCTGTACGTGGACTGGCGGATCGGCGCCCGGCACTTCCTGGACCTGCTGGTCGACGGCGACCTGGCCAACAACCAGCTGAACTGGCAGTGGGTGGCCGGGACCGGCACCGACACCCGGCCCCACCGGGTCCTCAACCCCGTCCTGCAGGCCAAGCGGTACGACCCCGACGGCCGGTACGTCCGCCGCTGGGTGCCGGAGCTGGCGCAGGTCGAGGGGCCCAGGGTGCACGAACCGTGGCGGCTCGGCGACGACGACCGTGCCGCGCTCGGCTACCCGGCGCCGGTCGTCGGGCTCGGCGAGGGCCTGGAGCGCTTCCGGCGGGCGCGCGGCCGGTGAGGAGCCCGGCCCGGCCTCCGTCCACGCCCCCCGGCTACACATAAGGAAAAAATAAGCGCAGAATGGTTGAAGGTGGCTTCAACAGCACCCCGCTCATGGAGCGGTCAGGCCTGCGAGTCAAAGGAGACGAGTCATGGCCGACGTCTCGCACACCAGAGGTGACATAGCCAGCCATCCGGACGTATCCGAGATGCGGGACCGCTACGACCGCGTGCTCGGGGGCCGCGATGTGACGCTCCTGGACGGACCGGTGTTCCTGCTCGGTCTGTACTGCGCCGCGTCCCCCTGGATACTCCACTACACGACCAGCCAGCCCCCGCTGGTGACCCACAACCTGATCATGGGCATCGCCATCGGTCTGCTGGCCCTCGGATTCACCCGCGCTCCTGAGCGCATGTACGGCCTGAGCTGGGCCTTCTGCGCACTGGGCGTCTGGATGATCATCGCGCCGTGGATCGTCGGGGACAGCCCCGACGCGGGCGTGGTCGTGAACAACATCGTCATCGGCGCGCTGGCCGTGGTCCTCGGCCTGCTGTGCGCCGGCACGGCGGCGAGGAGCACCACCAGGTCGTAGCGCACGACGAACGGGCGTCGCCCGGGCCGGTCCGCTCGACGGACCGGCCTCCTCATGCCGATCGCCGCAAGCCTGTGCGACCGGATGAGGACTGTTCCCCGCTCCCGGGGGCACACGCTGTGACGCGGGCACAGTCCGCAGTGATGCGGGGATCGGAGAAGAGGAGCGAAATGGAGATCTCGGGGATCATCAGTGCCATCGTGATCGGCATTGTCATCGGTGTGCTCGGACGGCTCGTCGTACCGGGCCGGCAGCACATCGGCGTGCTGTGGACGATCCTCGTCGGCATCGTGGCCGCACTCATCGGGTCGGCGATCGCCGCCGGACTGGGCGTGAACGACACGGACGGCGTCGACTGGGTCGAGTGGCTCATCCAGATCGGTCTCGCGGCCGTGGGCGTCGCCGCCCTGGACCGTGCGAAGGCCCATCGCTGACACCCCGCGCGGGAACCCACCGCGCACCAGGCACAGGCCCGCGACCGGCACTCCGGTCGCGGGCCTTCGCGTGGGCGGACCCCTGTCCTCAGGGCGTGTGCACGTACGGCGTCGTCGTGGTCAGCGGCTCGAAGCCGAGGCGCTCCAGGACGGGACGGCTGGTGCTCATGGCGTCGACCTGGAGGTACCGGTAGCCCCGGTCCACCGCGAGCCGGGCGCGGTGCGCGACGAGAGCGCGGTAGATGCCACGGCTCCGCCAGCCCTCGACGGTCCCGCCGCCCCAGAGCCCGGCGAACCGGGTGCCGGGCACGAGTTCCATCCGCGCGGCGCTCACCGGCACCCCGTCGTCCGTCAGGGCGACCACGGCCGCCACGGTGTCCTCGCCGGTCGCGAGCTGCGCGAGGAGCTGGTGCCGGACGCGCGTGCCGTCGCCGCCGAACGCCGCGCGGTGCACCTCGGCGACGAGCTCGGCACCGGCCGCGTCGGTCACCGGGACGAGGCGGACACCGGCCGGGGGCAGGACGTCCAGGTCCAGGGCGGCGGCCTCCGCGATCATCACCGTCTCCTCCGGCTCGGCCGTGAAACCGGCGTCCCGGAGCCGCCGGCCCAGGTCGACGGGGCGGTCGTGGCCGTACAGCTTCCACTCGAATTCCAGCCCGAGCCCGTCGAAGTGGGCGATCTGCGCGGCGATCGCCGCGTCGGCCGTCGTCCCGTCCAGCGCCGACCACACGACGCCGTTCCACCCGTGGGCCGACGACACCTGGCGGACGACCGGGCCCACCCGCTCCACCACGGAGTCCGGGCCGTCCGGCCGCGCGTGCTCGCGCAGATCACGGTCGAACAGGGCGAGGACGGCGGCGGGATCCATGCGGTCACCTCAGCACCAACCCGGAGCGTGAGCAAGCGTTTTACGGCGTGACCGGAGGCGCGTGGGGAGCCGCCGCGCCACGGGCGCGTCCGTCGGCGACCATGGAGGGGCCGGAGGAACCGCACCTGGAGGAGGACCCGCACCATGGCCGTCGAGGACGCCGAACTGCCGTACCTGCGCCGCTGCGTCGAACTGGCCGCCGAGGCCCTGGACGCCGGGGACGAGCCCTTCGGCTCGGTCCTGGTGGCGGCGGACGGCACCGTACGGGCGGAGGACCGCAACCGGGTGGCCTCCGGGGACGGCACCCGGCACCCGGAGTTCGAGCTGGCGCGCTGGTCCGCCGCCCACCTGTCCCCGGAGGAACGGGCCGCGGCCACGGTGTACACCTCCGGCGAGCACTGCCCGATGTGTGCCGCCGCGCACGCCTGGGTGGGCCTCGGACGGATCGTGTACGTCGCCTCATCGGAGCAACTGAGCGGCTGGCTCACCGAGTTGGGTGTTCCCCCGGCGCCGGTGCGGCCGCTCCCCGTTCGTGAGGTGGCACCGGGGGTGACCGTCGAGGGGCCGGTGCCCGAGCTGACGCAGGACATCCGCGCCCTGCACCTGCGGTTCCACGGGCGCGCCGGCTGACAGCCCGTCCGCCCGAGATGCAGGCGCCGATCGGCGGTGCCTACGATCGAGGATGGGCACGGACCAGGTGGGGAGCCCGGTCTCCTCCGACGGTGCGGGGCGCCGGTCGTGGCCGTCGCCGCGGCGGCTGATGTGCGCCCTCCTCGTCCTCGTCGCGACGGCGACGGTCGTCTACATGACGGTCCCGGCGGCGCTCACCCCGGTCTGGGCGACGATCGGCCTGCTCGGCGTCGCCGCCATGCTGATCGGCGTCCATGTGAACCGGCCCGCCCACCGCTGGCCCTGGTGGGTCCTGGCCGCGGGGCTGCTCTGCTTCATCACGGGCGACACCTACTACAACGTGATGGAGACGTACTTCCACGTCGAGAACCCGTTCCCGTCCCCCGCCGACGCCTTCTACCTCGCGAACTACGTGCTGTTCGCCGTCGGCCTGTCCGGTCTCATCCGCTACCGCTGGACCGGGCACGACCTGCCCGGACTGGTGGACGCGCTCATCCTCACCGCCGGACTCGCGCTGCCCGTCTGGGTGTTCCTGGTCCAGCCGCTGACCGAGATCGACGGACTCACCTGGCAGCAGCGGGCGATCAGCATCGCCTACCCGCTCGGCGACGTGCTCGTCCTGGCCCTGCTCGCCCGGCTGCTGACCCCGAGCGCCGCCACCCGGCACAACGGGGCGCTGGCGCTGCTCGTCGTGGGCACCGTGACGCTGCTCGGCTTCGACATCGCCTACGGGATCATGCAGCTGCACGACGAGTGGCGGACCGGCACCCTGGTCGACGCCGGGTGGATCGTCTTCTACACGGCGTGGGGCCTGGCCGCGCTGCACCCCGCCATGGTGGAGCTGACCGCGGCGGAGCCGGTGCGCGAGTCCCTGCTCCCGCCGCCGCGCCGGCTGCTGCTCCTCGCGGTGGCCACGTTCGTCGCCCCGACGGTCCTGCTGATCGAGGGGCTGAAGGACAAGCCGCACGGCGTGCCGATCATCGCGGCGTTCTCGGGGACGCTGTTCCTGCTGGTCATCCTGCGTCTGGCCGGCATGGTGGTGGCCCATCGCCGGGCCGTGGAGCGGGAGCTGGCGCTGCGCGCGGCCGGTGCCTCGCTGGTGTCGGCGGTCCGGCAGGAGGAGGTCGTCCGCTCCTGCGAGGCGGCCGTCGACCGGCTCCTCGGCCCCGCCGTCCACCACCGCACCCTGCTGCTGCCGGCCGAGCGGACGTCGGCGCTCGCCCCGCGCCACGCCCGGCTGGTCCCCACCGACAGCCTGGAACCCGAGGTCACGGCCCGTCTGGACGGTCTTACATCCGCCCTAGTCTGCCCGATGGTGCCGCCGGACCGGCCGGCGGGCGACATACCGGGGGTGCTGCTGGTGGCGGGGCCTCCCGCGCGGCTCAACGAGACCCGGAGCTCGCTGGAGATCCTCGCCTCGCACGCGGGCCTCGCCAAGGAGCGGGTGGTGCTGCGCCAGGAGGTCATCCGGCGGGAGAGCGAGGCGTACTTCCGCACGCTGGTGCGCAACGCGTCCGACGTCATCCTGATCCTGGAGGACGACGACGTCGTCCGGTACGCCAGCCCGTCCGCCGCCACCGTGTTCGGCAGCTCGGACCTGGTGGGGCGGACGCTGCCGGAGCTGGTGGACCCCCGTGACCGGCTGCGGGCGGCCCGGCAGCTCGCGGCGGTCCGCGAGATCGGGCCGCGGGCCACCCACGACCACTGGTGGGTACGGCATCCGGACGGGCAGGTCGAGGTGGAGGTGCGGTGCAGCGACTTCCGTGACGAACGCACGGTCGCCGGTCTGGTGGTCACCCTGCGGGACGTCACCGAGCAGCGGCGGCTGCAGCACGAGCTGACCGAGCGCGCCTTCCACGACTCGCTGACCGGGCTGCCGAACCGGACGCTGCTGCTCGAGCGGATCGAGCGGGCCCTGCTGCGGGGCCGCCGCGAGGCGTCGCTGACCTGTCTGCTCTTCATCGACCTCGACGACTTCAAGCTGGTCAACGACACCCTCGGGCACTCGGCGGGCGACCATCTGCTCAAGGACGTCGGGATACGGCTGTCGCGGACGCTGCGCCGCACCGACACCGCGGCCCGGCTCGGCGGCGACGAGTTCGCCGTCCTGATGGAGGACGCGCGGCAGCCGCTCGACGCGGAACTGCTGGCCGCGCAGGTGATCCAGACCCTGAGCCGGCCCTTCGCGCTGGGCGGCGAGTCCGTGACCGTGGCGGCGAGCGTCGGGGTGGCCACAGCACGGGACAGCACGGACGCCGACGAGTTGCTGGGCCACGCCGATCTGGCGCTGTACGCGGCGAAGGCGGCGGGGAAACGGCAGTGGCGCCGCTTCCGGCCCCTGCTGCACAGCCGCATGATCGAACGGCACGATCTGCAGAGCCGGCTCGCCCGGGCGGTCGCCGCGCAGGAGTTCGCGGTGCGCTACCAGCCCGTCGTGGACATCACCGCGGGCGAGGTCGTCGGCTTCGAGGCGCTGGCCCGCTGGCCGGGCACCGCGCAGCGGCCGGTCACCCCGGAGCAGTTCATCAGCCTGGCCGAGGAGACCGGGCACATCGGCGCGCTCGGCTCCTGGGTGCTGGAGCAGGCGGCCCGGGACATCGCGGGGCTGCAGGAGGAGCGGGTGCCCGGGCGGCCCCCGTACGTCAGCGTCAACGTCTCCGCCCGGCAGTTCCGCGACAACGGGTTCGTGCCGCAGGTCGACCAGGCGCTGCGGACGCCGGGGCTCGCGCCGGGCAGTCTCCAGCTGGAGCTGACGGAGACGGTGCTGCTGCGCCGGGACACGCAGGTCCAGGCGATGCTGCGGTCCCTGAAGGATCTGGGGGTGCACATCGCGGTCGACGACTTCGGCACCGGCTTCTCGTCGCTGCGGTACCTGCGGGACTTCCCCGTCGACGTCCTGAAGATCGACAAGTCCTACATCGACGACATCCCGCGCGACGCCCAGCAGGTGGCGCTCGTCGAGGGCATCGTGCACATCGCGGACACCCTGGGGCTCCAGGTGATCGCCGAGGGCATCGAGGAGCCCGAGCAGCGGGACCTGCTGGCCGGGATGGGCTGCCGGTTCGGGCAGGGCTACCTGTTCGCCCGGCCGATGACGCTGGAGCAGAGCCGGCAGGCGCTGCGCCGCGACGGGGGCCGGTCCGCACCGGGGACCGGCGAGCGGCGCCGCGACGGCGACCGCCGGACCCTGCCGGCGCGCGGCAGACGGGCCGCGCGGGAGGCCGACCTGGACCGGCTGCGCCGCACCAGCCCGATGACGGACGCCGTCCTGGACGAGGTCCGCGGCCGGCACATCCGCAGCCGGGGCCACTGGCTGATCGACTTCGCGTCCTGCAACTACCTCGGCTTCGACTGGGACCCGGAGATCGCCGCCACCATCGACCCGGCCGTGCAGGAGTGGGGCACGCACCCCAGCTGGTCCCGGCTGCTGGGCAGCCCCCGGCTGTACCCGCGGATCGAGGAGCGGCTGGCGGAGCTGCTCGGCGCCCCGGACACCCTGCTGCTGCCGACGCTGACGATCATCCACACCTCGGTGATCCCGGCCCTCGCCGACGACGGGTACGTCTTCGTGGAGGCGACCGCGCACCGCACGATCTACGACGGCTGCACGGTGGCCCGGGGCCAGGGCGCGACCCTGCGCCGCTTCCACGCCGAACGCCCCGAGGAGCTGGACCAGCTGCTGGCCGCGGCCCCGGCGAGCGCGCCCCGGCTGGTCTGCCTGGACGGGGTCAACAGCATGACCGGCAACATCCCCGACCTGCCCGCGCTGGCCTCCGTCACCCGCACGCACGGGGCCACGCTGTACGTCGACGACGCGCACGGCTTCGGTGTCATCGGCGAACGCTCCCCCGCCGAGCCGTGCCCGTACGGCGTGCGGGGCAACGCGGTGGTGCGGCACACCGGCGAGTCGTACGACGGTGTCGTCCTGGCCGGCGGGTTCTCCAAGGCGTACTCGTCGCTGCTGGCCTTCCTGGCGCTGCCGACCGAGCTGAAGAACCGGCTGAAGACGGCCGCCGCCCCCTATCTCTACTCGGGTCCCTCCCCCACGGCGTCGCTGGCGACCGCGCTCGCCGGGCTCGATGTGAACGAGCGGCGCGGTGACGCCCTGCGGGCCGACCTGTTCCGCCTGACCGCCCGGGTCCTGGACCATCTGGACGCGCTGGGCGTGCGCACCCTGAACAGCGACCGGCTGCCGATCGTGGAGGTGCCGCTCACCGACCCGTCCGACCTGGAGCAGGTCGCGCGGTTCCTGTGGCAGGAGGGGATCTATGTGACGGTGGCCGCCTATCCGCTGGTTCCCCGTGACCGGGTCGGCTTCCGTGTCCAGCTCACGGCGCTGCACACGGACGAGGACATCGACCGGCTGAACGACGTCCTCACCCGGCTCGCCGCGCGCTACCCGCTGCGTCCGAAGGACTGAGCCGAACATGACCACGCACAACGACGACGTGGACTGGGACCGCTGGCCGGTGGTCGACTACCTGGCGGAGAACTACCGCGAGGTGCATCCCTGCGACGCGGCGGTCATCGCGCATCACTCGGCGTTCTACCGCGGGCTCCCGCCCGGCTCCCTCGGGCGCTCCGTCGAGTTCGGCGCGGGACCGAACGTGTATCCGCTGATCCTGGCGGCCGCGGCGAGCCGCCGGGTGGAGGCGGTGGAGGCGGGCGCGGGCAACGTGGCCTATCTGGAGCAGCAGATCCTGGACGGCCCGGACGCCAGCTGGCTGCCGTTCCACGAGCTGTGCCGGCGCCTGAATCCGGCGCTGCCCGCGACGCTGGCCGGGGCGCTGGCGCCGGTGCACGTGGTCCACGCCGACGTGCGGGATCTGCCGCCCGGCCACTACGAGCTGGCGTCCATGCACTTCGTCGCGGAGGGCGCCACGGAGGACCGCGCCGAGTTCGCCGCGTTCTGCCGGACGTTCGTGCGCTGTGTGGCGCCGGGCGGGTATCTGGTGGCGGCGTTCATGGAGAACATGCCGACGTACCGGATCGGCCCGGCCTCGCGCTGGCCGGGCTGCCCGGTGGACCCGGACATCGTCACGGCGGTGTTCGCGCCCCTCACCCGGGAGCTGTCCGTCACCCGCATCGACGCCGACCCGACGCTCCCGGACTACGGCGACTCGGGCATGGTGCTGCTGGCGGGGCGGGCGCGCTAGCCGAGCTCCAGGGTCGTGACGCCGAAGACCCGGTCGTGGGCGTACGGCCGGACCGGGCCGGTGTACATGCGGGCCGTCTCGAAGGACGGGGTGAAGCCGGCCGCCCGGACCAGGGCGACGCCGGCCGGGTTGGTCTCGGGCACGTCGACGGCGACCTCCCGGCCGCCGGTGTGGGTGGTCAGCGCGTCGAACAGGGCCCGGGCGTCCTCGGGGCCGTCGGCGAAGAGCGGGCCGATGCGCGAGCCGTCGTGTCCGGGCCGGACGACGCCGTAGCCGGTGACGCGGGCGCCGGAGCGGCGGACGACGGCATGGTGGCCGGGGGCGCCGAGCCAGTGCCGCAGGAAGCGGGGCCGGTCGGCGGGGGTGCACCGCGCGTCGTACGCGGCGATGTCCGCGAAGTCCTCGCGGCGGACGGGGTGGACTCCGGCCGGCGGAGCGGTGGTGGGGGCGACGCCGGTCCAGCGGGCGGTGCGGTGGGCGTGCGTGAAGCCGGAGCGGCGGTAGTTGTCCTGCTGGGCGACGACGCCGTCGAGGCCGACCGTGCGGTTCCCGGCGTGGGCGAGGGCGGTGTTCCAGGTGGCCAGGCCGAGGCCGCGGCCGCGCAGGTCGGGGCGGACCAGGTAGCAGCCGAGGAACGCGTAGTCGGGGCCGTAGGTGACGACGGAGATCGCGGAGACGGGCTCGCCGTCGATCCGGCCGAGGAAGAAGCCGTCCGGGTCCTGGGCGAAGAACGCCGGTCCGTCGGACGTCCCCGGGTTCCAGCCCTCGGCGGCGGCCCATCCGCTGATGACCGGCCAGTCCTCCGGTCCGGCCCGGCCGACGACGAGGTCCGTGGGGGCCGCGAGGGCCATGGGGCGCTCCGTTCGGTGGGGGTGCGGGTCACGCGGCATCCTCGCGGATCTCCGGGGCGGCGGTCACGACATGATCAAGCCGTTGCCGGGGCCGGCGGCGCGTCGGGCGTCCGTGTGTTCGCACGCCATGACGCCCGGAAGGCCCCACCGCTCGAGTCCAGCGGGTGGGGCCTTCACGCGATGCCTGACGACGAGGTCAGCGCACCGCCTGGGTACGGAACCGGCGGTAGAGGACGGCGCCGCCGAGGATGAGCGCCGAGGCGCCCGCCGCGAGCGGGGCGGTCGCGTCCGCGCCCGTGTGGGCGAGGACCGGTCCGGCCTCCTCGTGCGGCACGTGCACGGGCGGCACCGACCGCGGCTTGGGCGCGCGCGGCTTCGCCTTCTCGGGCGCCGGCAGCGTGGTCGCCGGCGTGTCCTCGCCGGAGACGTTCGCCGACTCGTTCTCGATCGCGGCGTTGCCGACACCGATCACGTTCACGCTGTTGCCCGTGACGTTGACCGGCACGTGCACCGGGAGCTGGACGACGTTGCCGGAGCCGATGCCGCCGGACTCCGTCGAGACGCCCTCCGCCTTCGCCCCGCTCACGGAGGACGTGGCGGACGTGGCCTCCTCCTTCTTGCTGTCGCTCTTGGCGCCCGCGTCCTCGTTGACGCAATTGTTGCCGATGGCGGGGTTCAGCAGCCCCACCACGTTCACGGTGTTCCCGCACACGTTCACCGGTACGTGCACCGGAACCTGGACGGTGTTCCCGGAGAGCACTCCGGGCGAGTCGGCCGCGGCACCGTCCGCCGCGGAGTCGGCGTAAGCCGGGAACGTCACGGCCATCGCGCCCGAGGCGGCAGCGATGGCGATCACACCGTTTCGGGTAACCCGTCTCATAGGGTCCCTGCCTTCCAGACATGGTCACGAGCACTCGCCCGCACCGGATAAAACGCGAGCGATCCATCCGAGTTATGGCTTATCGGCCATTCACCCCATCGAGTGCAGGGTTGTCGAACTAGTGGTAAAAAGTCCGATCACTGCACATGTCGCCCGGTCGGCGGGGGTCCCTGTCCGCCGTTCGTGCGGAGGCGTGCCTTCCGGGTGCCGCTTATCGTGAGCCGAGGACGCCGCTTCCCGGCCCGCGACGGGCGTCCCTGGAGGCCTCGATGCCGGCAAAGCTGTCAACGCGCCCCACCCTGTGGCGCGGCGCCGCCGTCACCTGCGCGGTCGGACTGGCCGTGATCGGCACGGGTCTGCCGACGGGCAGGCCGTCCGAGCCCGCCGTGTCCCGCTTCTACGACCAGAAGGTGTCCTGGGGCAAGTGCCCGGGCGAGGGCATGCCCAAGGACATGCAGTGCGGCAAGGTCACCGTGCCGCTCGACCACGACCACCCCCGCGACGGGACACTCGAACTGGCGCTCGCCCGTTATCGAGCGACGGGCCACCGCAAGGGGTCGGTGCTGGTGAACTTCGGCGGACCGGGCGGTGCGGGCGTCCCTCAGTTCGCGGGCGCCGGCAAGGAGTTCATGAGCCTCACGGACGACTACGACATCGTGACGTTCGATCCACGCGGGGTCGGCCGCTCCTCACCGGTCAGCTGCGGCGACGGCAAGGAGCAGATCGACCTCCCGGACGATCCGGCGGAAGTCCGGCGCGATCCGCAGGGCGTCCTCGACAGGCTCCGCGACGCCGCGGCCGCCTGCGCCCGGCACTCGGGCCCGGTCCTGCCGCACATAGGAACCGTCGACGCCGCGCGCGACCTGGACGTGATGCGCGCGGCGCTCGGCGACAGGAAGCTCAACTACCTCGGGTTCTCCTACGGGACACGGCTCGGCGCGGTGTACGCCGCCCAGTTCCCGGACAAGGTGGGCCGGTTGGTGCTCGACGGCGTGGACACCCTCACCGAGCCGCTGACCGAGCAGGGGGTGGCGGGGGCCGAGGGGCAGCAGAAGGCCCTGGACGAGTTCACCGACTGGTGCGCCGAGGACGTCGCGTGTCCGTTCGGGCGTGACGCGCGCCAGGCCCGCCGTTACGTCGTGATGCTCGTCGACTCGCTGGACAAGGACCCGGTGCCCTCGGTCTTCGGCGAGCCGTTCACCGGGCAGGACCTGGTCGCCGCGGTGAGCAGTGCCCTGTACAGCAAGGAGCTGTGGCCCTCCCTGGAACGCGCCCTGGCCACCCTGGTCGAGGACGGCAGCACCCACGCCATCGAGGCGTTCGCCGGGGGCGGGGGCTCCCCCGCGCGGCGGGCGAAGGCCGGCGACGGCGGCCTGGTCGACGCGGAGGACGTCCCGCTCGACAACCCCGCCGCGGCCATGATGGCGATCAACTGCGCCGACGACCCCGACCGCCCCACCGGCCGGGAGATCACCGACGGCCTGGACCGGCTGCGCGCCCGGTACGAGGAGGCCTCCCCGGTCTTCGGCCGGCAGCGGCTGAACGAGGTGCTGATGTGCTACGGCCGCCCCGCCGGCACGGATTTCATCCGCGAGGACGTCAAGGACCTGGACACGCCGAAGATGCTGCTCGTGGGCACCCGCGGCGACCCGGCGACGCCGTACCGCTGGACCATGGAGACCGCGCGGCGGCTCGGCTCCTCCGCCGTGGTGCTGGACAACAAGGGCAGCGGGCACACCGGTTACGCCTCCTCCAAGTGCGTGCACGGCAAGGTCGACGCGTTCCTGCTGTACGGCACGCTGCCGCCGGACGGCAGTTCGTGCGCGCCCGACGAGGACCGGCGGTAGCCCTCCGACCAGGTGAGGAATTGCCCCAAATGCCCTAACGGCGAATCGGACCTATCGTCTTCTTATGGAGCACGCACTGAGTCCCAGCACCCTGTCCGAGCTGCGGCGTCCGCGCCCCTACCCGGCCGTGTCCGTGCTGACGCCCACCCATCGCCGCGAGCCCTACCGGGCCCAGGACCAGGTCCGGCTGCGCAATGTCGTGGCCGAGGCCAAGAAGCAGCTGGAGACCGATCCGTCGGTGACCCGGGAGCGCCGGGCGGAGGTCGAGCGGGAACTCGACCAGGCCCTCGCCGAGGTGGACCTCACGTACGCCGAGGACGGCCTGGTGATCTTCGCGGCGCCCGGCGAGCACCAGGTGTGGTCGCTCGCCCGGTCCGTGCCCGAGCGCGTGGTGCTCTCGGACACCTTCCTCACGCGCAACCTGGTCTCCGCGCAGGCGGCCGAACGGCCGTACTGGGTCTGCTCGGTCGCCGCCGACCGCGTCACCCTGTGGACCGGCACCCTGGACCGCATCACCGAGGCCAGGACCGGCGGCTTCCCCCTCACCCGGCGCCCGGAGAACTTCGACGCCGAGCGGCGCGAGCGGATCGGCGACACGCCGAGCACCTTCCGCGACGAGGACACCCGGCACTTCCTCAAGGACGCCGACTCCGCGCTGAGCGCGCTCGTGCGGCGCCACCCCCGGCGCCTGTACGTCACCGGCGAACCGGCGGCGCTGTCCCTGCTGGACGAGATCGGCGGGGCCGCGAAGCTCGCCGTGCACATCCCGCACGGGGGTCTGGCGCACGGGACACGGGACGCGGTGTGGCACGCGGTGGCGCCCCGGATCACGGCCGACCTGCGGGAGAGCACGGACGAGGTGATGCGGGAACTCGTCGCGGCCCGGGGGCGCAAGGCGTACGCGGCCGGTGTCGACGAGGTCTGGCAGAGCGCCCGGGAGGGCCGGGTGCGGATGCTGGCCGTCGAGGAGAACTTCCGGATGACGGTCCGCGGCGACGAGGGCGGCCATCTGATCCCGGCGGCGGCCGGCGAACTCGACGCCCGCGAGGACATCGTGGACGAGATCGTCGAGCAGTGCCTGGAGACCGGCGCCGACGTCCGGTTCGTCCCGGACGGCACCCTGGACGACGCCGAGCGGATCGCGGGCGTGCTGCGCTACTGAACGAGGGGGCGACGAGGAGGTACGGCCACGGTCGGCCTCCTCGTCGTGCCGCCGGCGCCCCCTTCGGGTCACACGCCGTCGAAGAGGGCGCTCAGACCGCGCTCCACGGCCTCGCCCAGGTCCTCCTCGCCCGGCGCGACCACGGCGCATGTCCGCAGCAGGAAGCGTTCGAGGGCGGGCGTGTCGAACTGGAGCAGCGCCATGCCGTGCGGGGAGTGCAGTTCGACGACCGTGCGCTCGCGGCCGCAGGGCCAGACGCGCACGTCGCCGTCCCCGGCCGGCCCGCGCAGACCGGCGTCCAGCAGTGCGCGGGCGAAGGTCCAGAGGGCGCCCCGGCCGTCGAGGGAGACCTCGCCCGGGAAGTCGAGGTGCACCGCCAGCGGGTCCGAGGACCGGTACCGCAGGGTGGCGGGGACGGGGAGTTCGCGCTCCTCGCCGGTGATCAGACGGGCGTGGGCGGGCTGCTCCAGGGCGATCTCCATGGGCACTCTCCCCTGTGTCGGCGGCGGTGATTTTTGCGGCTTGCTTTTATGAGCCCGCATTCACCTTTCGCATGACACTTGTGCGCGGATTCTTTTTGTGAGCTGCGTCACTTCGGTGAAGGCGCAACCATCCGGCACAGAGCCACCGGCCCACCCCGCTAGAACACTTGCCCGTCGAACGTGCACATGAGTACCGCCCGGCGACCCCGGAGACCCCTCAGATCGCGTACGCCGCATACGACTCGTACCTCTGGGGCACGTACACCATGCGTACCGCTCGACCTGTCCCTGGAGACTCTGGCATATGCCGGACGCACCACCGTGTCGGGTGTTGCCAAATCCCTTACGGGGCGTCGCGGGCTGTGCGACAGTCGTAACGGTCCCTCCGTCGTTCCTGGTCGTACCGTCCCCTCATCGGAGAGCGTCATGCCGCCCCATGTCTCCGCGGACCGCCCCGCCGCACCGCCACCCGGACCCGGTCCGGTCGACGCGCTGATCACGCAGACGCGACGGCTCAAGGGCGAGGTGGACGCCGTGCGGCGGGACACCCCGAGCGACGCCTGCGGACCCCGCGAGCGCTGGCAGCGCGCCCTGTGCGACCTCGCCCTGCACCAACTCGACGACCTGGACGCGCATCTGGCCCAGCTGCGGGACGGCCCCGCCCCCGCGCCGCGCTCCGAGGCGGTGCTCAGCCGGGTCGGCAGCGCCGAGTGGAACCTGCTGACGGACGAGGCGAGCTGGTCCGGGGAGCTGTACCAGATCCTCGGCCGGGACCCGGCCGCCCCGCCCCTGACGCTCGACGAACTGCCGTCCCTGGTGCACGACGAGGACCGGCGCCGGCTCACCACGATGGTCACCGCCTGCCTGATCGACGCCCAGCCGATCGACGGGGAGTTCCGGATCGTCCGGCCGGACGGACAGGCCCGGACCGTGCACATGATGGGCGAGCCCGTGCTCGACGCCGACGGCGCCGCGGCCTCCATGTGGGCCGTGCTGCGGGACGTCAGCGAGGTCCGCCGCCGCCGGCACACCGTCAGCGAGACCCGTGACGCACTCCCCGGGGCCCGGCGTCCCGCGCCGGGAGAGCATCGGCACCCGGCCGGGGTGCGGGAGGCCGCGCCACCCTGGCGGACCTCCCGGAACCCGGCCCGGCAGGGCCCCGGCACCCTGGACATCGCGGCGCACCGGCTGTCGTCCCCGGCGAGCGCACCGATCGGCGTCGACTGGTACGACTCCTTCGAACTGCCGGACGGAGTCGCGCTGTTCAGCGTCGGCGACCTCACCGGGCAGGACATCGCCGCGGCCTCGGGCACGGCGACGCTGCTGGGCGCCGTACGCGGCATGGCGATGGCCGGGACCCAGCCGGGACAACTGCTCTCCTGGCTGGGCCAGCTGCTCGACGCCGGCGACCAGCCGGCCCTCGGCAGCGCCGTGTGCTGCCGCTACCGGCCCGAGACCCGCACCCTGACCTGGGCGAGGGCCGGACACCCCGCCCCGCTGCTGTTCCGCGGCGGGACCGGGCGCAGGCTGGACTCCCCCTGCGGCCCCCTGCTGGGGGCGACGCCGGGCGCCGCCTACGGCGACGCCGAGGAGACCCTCCAGGCGGGCGACCTGATCGTGCTGCACACCGACGGACTGCTGCCGGGGCAGGGCGACATGGACTCCGCGCGCCGGCTCCTCGACCTCGCCCCCCGCTTCGTCGAGGCGGGCACCGCACAGGACTGCGTACGGCTGGTCGCCGAGGAGTTCGGTGACAGGGAGCACGAGGGCGACGCCTGCGTGCTCATGGCCAGGGTGACGGACTAGCCGTCACGGAGACGGATCGCGCGCGCCGGGCGCCCGCCGCTACGCCTGGGCGCTGGTTCCGCCCTGCGGCTTCCTCGCCTTGGGCAGCGCCAGCCGGATCTCCTCCCGCAGCTCATGGATCTTCGGGTAGCTGGAGTACTCGGCGGTGAGCCGGTACATCTGCCGGAGCCGGTCCCAGGTGCGGCCCGAGGAGTTGGAGCCCATCGACATGAGCGCCAGCCGGGCGTAGCGGTCGGCCTGTTCGGGGTCGTCCGCGATGAAGCAGGCGGACGCCATGGACAGATGGTCGAAGATCTTCGACCGCTCCCGGCCGTCGACGCGCAGGGCGAGGGCCTTCTCCGCGAAGTGCTGGGCGTGGGCGGCCGCCCCCGGCTCGAACTCGGCCAGGGTGCGGTAGGCCAGGGCCTGCATGCCGTACAGATCCTCGTCCTTGAAGGTCTGCATCCAGCTCGGCGGCGGTACGTCGCTCCGGTCGGAGACGAACAGGTCCTCGGCCTGCCCCAGAGTGCGGCGCATGGCCTGGCCCTTGCCCATGGACGCCTGCGCCCAGGCCTCGATGGTGTGGAACATGGCCCTGGTGCGCGGCAGGACCTGGTCGCCCGAGCCGGACTGGGCGAGCTTCATCAGGTCGAGCGCGTCGTCGGGCCGGCCGAGGTGCACCATCTGGCGCGCGGCCCGGGAGAGGGCCTCCCCGGCACGGGGCCGATCGCCGCCCTCACGGGCCGCGTGGGCGGCGATGACGAAGTACTTCTGGGCCGTGGGCTCCAGGCCGACGTCGTGCGACATCCAGCCCGCGAGCACGGCGAGGTTGGCGGCGACGCCCCACAGGCGCCGCTGGAGATGGTCGGGGTGACGGTAGGCGAGCATGCCGCCCACCTCGTTCAACTGGCCCACCACAGCCTTGCGCTGGAGTCCGCCGCCACGGGCGGCGTCCCAGGCCCGGAACACCTCGACCGAGCGCTCCAGCTCCTCGATCTCCTGCGATCCGATGGGGGCGGCCTCGTAACGGTCGAACCCGGCGGGGTCGGCGTGCAAGGGGTCGTCGAACTGGGGGGCGTCGGCCCTGAGGGCCGGGTCGGTGCGCAGCCAGTCGTGCATGGCGCTGCTGAGTGCGGATCCCGCGGCGAGCGCGGCACCCGCGCCCACCAAGCCGCGTCGGTTGAGCATGAGGTCCATTCCCGTGAATTCGGTGAGGACCGCGGCGGTTCGCTCGGGCGCCCACGGCACACCGTCGGGATGCTCCACGCTCCCGGCGTCCTGCCGTCTCCCCGTACGCCCGTGCCGGACCAGACCGAGGTCCTCGATGGTCACGACACGGCCGAGACGCTCGGTGAACAGGGCCGCCAGCACCCGCGGCACCGGATCGCGCGGGATCTCTCCCATGTCGATCCACCGCCGCACCCGTGAGGTGTCGGTCGCCAGCTGGGGGTGGCCCATGGCCGCCGCCTGCCGGTTGACCAGCCTCGCGAGTTCGCCCTTGGACCAGCCGGCCAGGCCGAACAGATCCGAAAGACGGGTGTTGGGTTCTCCGCTCACGTCAAGCCCCCAGGTTCTCGGCTGAGTTGACAGTAGCCCGGTGAAAGGTGCCCCGGGACTATTCGCCAGGGTTCGCCAGGGTGCGCCAGATGGTGTGCCACTGGGCGCCGGGTGTCGAGTAGGAACGCGCCACCCCGACCCGGTCGCCGGGGGACTCTCCCCAGGGTGTGTCCCGGCGACCGGGTCGGGTGGCGCACTGACGTAGCAGGCACACGAAGGGATCTGTCTCTCCCATGTACGCAGCATCGTCCTCCGTGTCCGCCCCGCCCCGGCCGCTGCGTGCCCGCCCGGCGGGTGGCGGTCCCTACCTCGACCCCGCGCGTCCGGCGCCCGCTCCCGTGCTCGGCGCGGGCCGGCCGCGGCGCCCCGCGGGGCTCGGCACCCAACCGCTCAGCGGGAGACTCGACTTGTCCGGCCCCCAGGGCGCCCAGCTGCGCGCGGCGATCGCGTCGGTGCACCGCATCTGTCCGGAGTTCGCGCCGGTGCAGGTGCTGCGCCGCAGCGGACGGTCCGTGCTCCTGGTCGGCACGACCGGCCGGAGCACGGCGGTCGCCAAGTGCTTACTCGACCAGTCCCCCGCGTGGGCGGAGCGGATCCGGCACGAAATAGCGGCCTACCGCTCGTTCGTCCGGCATCGCCCCCCGGTGCGGGTGCCGAGACTGATCGCGGCGGATCCGGACAACGGCACCCTGGTGATCGAGCGGATGCCGGGCCGGGTGGCGGCACTCCAGCGGCATCCGGTGGAGTCACCGCCGCGGGCGGACATCAGAGCGGCGCTCGGAGCGATCTGCCGGCTCAACGCGTGGCGACCGCCCGCGGGGACGTTCGACGCGCCGCTGGACTACGCGACCCGGATCTCCCGGTACCACGATCTGGGCCTGCTCACCGACCGGGACATGGGTGACCTGCAGAAGCTCCTGCACGGCATCGCGGCCTCCGCGGGCCGGCAGGGCATGGGCCAGTTCTGTCACGGCGACGCACTGCTCTCGAACATCCTGCTCTCACCGGCCGGTCCAGTGCTGGTGGACTGGGAGCACGCGGGCTGGTACCTGCCGGGCTACGACCTGGCGACGCTGTGGTCGGTGCTCGGGGACGCGCCGGTGGCCCGGCGGCAGATCAGCCAGATCGCCCAGTCGGCGGGCCCGGCCTCCCGGGACGCCTTCCTGGTGAACCTGATGCTGGTGCTGACCCGCGAGATCCGCACGTACGAGATGGCGGTGCAGCGTTCGATGCACGACCCGGCCCCGACGGCACCGGGAACGGCCCACCAAGGTGCCGTGCCGTCCGGCGAGGAACAGCGGCTGCTGCTGAGGCGGCTGCACGACGACTGCCAGTTGGCCCGCCGGGCCGTGCGTGCGGCGGTCGGCACTCGCTGACGGGGACGAAGGCCCGCGGCGCGCTCTCCGATTCGGAGGCGTTCCGCGGGCCTTCGTGCGTCCGGTCATCGGTGTAGGCCACTGACGCCGCGCAGGCCCGGCCACCGCCCCCGCGAAACTCCCGGGAACCCTCGGTTGACATGGGTATTCGCCCAGCCCTTGGCATGATTGACGGATCGTCTGACAGCGGGTACCACTGACCACGCCCGGCCCGCACGGCTCACCGCGCACGACCGTCCCAGGAGGCTGCTTTGCGAGGATCCGTCACCGCCGTCGCCGCCGCGGCCCTGTTGGTGCCCCTGCTCGGCGCCGCCCCGTCCGGGGTCCGCGCCGACTCCGGCGACCGGCTCCAGTCGGCGTTCACCGCGGCCGCCGCCGAGTACCACGTGCCGTCGAGCGTGCTGCTCGGCGTCTCCTATCTCCAGTCCCGCTGGGACGCGCACAGCGGCGCGCCCAGCGTGTCCGGCGGCTACGGCCCGATGCATCTGACCGACGCGCGCGCGGCACTGGCCGGCACCCGTGCGCACCACAGCGAGGGCACCGAGGACCCGCGCGGCGACAGCGCCCGCCCGCTGCCGCCCCCCGTGGCGAAGGCGCTGAAGACCTCCACGATCCCGGCCCGGCTCAGGACGCTGCCGAAGGCGGCGGAGCTGACCGGGCTGAGCCCCGAGCGGCTGCGCACGGACCCGGCCGCCAATGTGGCGGGCGGCGCCGCGCTGCTCGCGGCCGCGCAGCGCGAGCTGGGCGAGCCGCTGAGCTCCGACCCGGCCGACTGGTACGGGGCGGTGGCCCGGTTCTCCGGCGCCGACGACACGGCGACGGCCACGGCATACGCGAACGACGTCTTCGAGGTGCTGCGCACCGGTCAGGAGCGCCGCACCGACGAGGGGCAGCGGGTGTCGCTGGCCGCGCGTCCCGGACTGGCCCCCGACCCCGCGCAACTGGGGCAGGCCGGGCTGCGCCGGGCGAGGGCCGCGGAGACGGAGTGCCCGCCGACGGTGTCCTGCGAGTGGATCCCGGCGCCCTACGAGGAGTTCGGGGACGGCGACTACGGCAACCACGACCTGGGGAACCGCCCGGCGGACCAGAAGATCGAGTACATCGTCGTCCACGACACCGAGGGCGCCTGGGAGGGCGTCCTGGACATGGTGCAGGACCCGACCTATGTCTCCTGGCAGTACACGCTGCGGTCCACCGACGGGCACATCGCCCAGCATGTGAAGGCCAAGGACGTGGCCTGGCACGCGGGCAACTGGTACGTCAACGCCAAGTCGATCGGCCTGGAGCACGAGGGCTTCCTGACCCGGCCGGACTCCTGGTACACGGAGGCCATGTACCGCTCGTCGGCGCGGCTGGTGGCGTACCTCGCCAAGCAGCACGGCATCCCGCTGGACCGGCAGCACATCCTCGGGCACGACACCGTGCCCGGCCCGACGACGTCGACGATCGGCGGGATGCACACCGACCCGGGCCCGTACTGGGACTGGCGGCACTACTTCGAGCTGCTCGGCCGGCCCCTGGCGCCGACCGCAGGCGCGAAGGGCGGCCTGGTGACGATCCGCCCCGACTACGCCACGAACCGGCCCGAGTTCACGGGCTGCGTGACGGCGGGCGAGCGGTGCGCGGACCACGGGTCCAGCGAGGTGCGGCTGTACTCCGGGCCCGGCGAGTCGTACCCGCTCATCAAGGACATCGGTGACGGGTCCACCCCGACCAAGGACGTCAACGACCTGTCCTCGCGGGTGTCGACCGGGCAGCAGTTCGCGGTGGCCGGCCAGGACGGCGACTGGACGGCGATCTGGTACCTCGGGCAGAAGGCGTGGTTCAAGAACCCGGCGAAGACGCCGACGGCCGTGCACGCGGTCGGTGACGTGGTCACGCCCAAGGACGGGACGGAGAGCGTGCCGGTGTACGGACGCGCGTACCCGGAGGCGTCCGCGTACCCGGCGGGCGTGCCGGCGCAGGCGGTGTCGCCGCTGCCGTACACCCTGCCGGCCGGGCAGCGGTACGTGGTGGGCGGCAAGGTGCCGGGCGAGTACTACTACGCGGTGACCTTCGACGAGGGCTCGCACCGGGTGGTGCGGGGCAAGGACCAGTACTACGAGATCCAGTACGGGCACCGGGTGGCGTTCGTGCGGGTGGCCGACGTGAAGGTGGTGCGGTCGGGCAGCTGACGGGGCCGCCCCGCCGGGCTCAGCCCTGCTGGAAGAGCTCGGCGGGCAGCGGCTTCAGCAGCGCGTACAGATCGTCGGTGATGGGGCGGTCCCAGGCGGCGATGGTCACCAGGACGTTGTCGCTGCGGTCGAACTGCACGCAGGAGATACGGCTCTCGGAGAGCTTCAGCCGGCGCACGATCAGCAGGTTGTCGCCCTGCATCACGGGGACGTCCTCGCTGCCGACGACGGTGACGTCCTCCTCGTTCTCCAGCGCGAGCAGCAGCTGCGCCACCTCGAACGGGATCTCGTCCTCGTCGGTCTCCCGGGCCGGGGAGCCCTCCGGCAGATTGCCGATGATCATGGCGGGGCCGCGGCCGCCGAAGAGGTCGTACCGCAGGAAGACGCCCTGGCAGCTGCCGTCGGGGGCGGGCAGCAGCCCGGCGCCGAGGTTCCCGGGCCAGTCGCCCGGGTCCATGGCCAGTACGTCGAAGTCGGGCCCGGCGGGCGTGGCGCTGCGGCGGCGGAGGAACGACATGCCGCCAATGGTACGTGGCCGGGCCTGTTCCACGTCGTGCGGGCGGGGCGTGCGCGACACCCCTCGCGGGACGTCCCCCGCGGGCCGCTACTCCTCCGCGGGGGCGGGCGGGACCACGGCCACCGGGGCGGCGGCGTGCAGCAGGACGGCCTGGGTGACCGAGCCCATCATGCGGGCCGGGGCGAGCAGCCGGCGGCGGTGCCGGCCCACGACGACGAGGGTCGCGTCCCGGCTGGCGGCGACGAGCTGGCCGGCCGCGTCGCCGGGGGCCACGGCCACCTCGGCACGCACCTCCGGGTGGCGGGCCCGGTGCGGGGCGAGGAAGCCCTCGGCGAGACTGCGGGTCTCCGCCTCGACGGCCGCCTGGTCCTCGTCCGGGGGCATGATCTGGGCGGTGGCCGTCGACCACAGGTGCAGCGGCCAGGTGTAGGCGGCGACGGCCTGGAGCCGGGCGCCGCGCCGGGCGGCCTCGGCGAAGGCGAAGGACAGGGTGGCCTCGTCGGGGCTGTCGACCTGGAGGCCGACGACGACGCGTGGCCCCGGCTCGACGGGCACACCGCCCTCGTGGACCCGGCGTCCCGGCTTGGGCACGACGACGACCGGGCACTCGGCGTCGCGGGCGGCGGCCAGGCCGGTGGAGCCGAGCAGGAGGCTGGCGAAGCCGCCGCGGCCACGCGAGCCGAGCACCAGCAGCTGGGCGGTGGCACCGAGGGCGGACAGCGTGCCGACGGCGCCTTCCAGGGCGTGGTACGCGATCGTCGGCTTCTTCTCGCGGCCGGCGAGGTAGCGGCGCGAGAGGTTCAGGACCGTGTCGTCCTCCGGTTCGGGACGGCCGACGGGCAGGGTGTCGGGCCTGGCCCACGCGGGGTACTGCTGGACGTGGACCACGCTCAGCTGCGCGTCGCGCGTGAGCGCGGCCTCGAACGCCCAGTCCAGTGCGACCAGGCTGTCGTCCGAACCGTCGACCGCCGCGATGACCGGCAGGGTGCTCATGGGTTCCTCACCTCCGGAGTACGACCTTCGCGCCCCGGGGCCAGCCTGACGCAGGCACCGGCCGGGGTGCGCTTGTCCAGGTCGCGTGTCCGGAAAAACGGGTGCGACACCCCCGGAACGGCTCCGGACCAGGTGCTAGGTGAGGTCGAACTCGCCTTCCCTGGCGCCCGACACGAACGCGCCCCATTCGGCCGGGGTGAAGATCAGGGAGGGGCTTTCCGGCCGGTCGCCGTTGCGCATCGCGATGAAACCCTCGACGAAGGCGATCTGGACATCGCCGAGGCCGCGGCTGCTCGAGTGCCAGTCGGCGTTGCTGAGGTCCAGCTCCGGCTTGTCCCAGCCCGCGAGCGGCGACTGCTGCTGGATGGTGCTCTCGGCCACGTCCGTGCTCCTCCCGGTTCGTCGTCCGCGGCCAGCCTAGCGACCGGTTCCTGGCGCCAACAGGCCACGTGAGGGGGACCTTTGTGCCAACGGTGGCCGCCGTGGCACGGGGGTGCCGCTCACGCGTCCGGCGGTCTCGGCGAAGCGGATCATGCCGGAGGCGCCGATCGGATTGGTGGACAGGAGCCCGCCGGACATGTCGACGGGCAGGTCGCCGTCGAGTTCGGCATCGGTGAAGCCTGGACCTTCTCCAGGGTGACGTCGTGCTCGTGGAGGTGGGCGCAGGGTAACTCAGCGCGTTGCGCCAACTCCCGTACAGGGGTGGTCGACCCGGTGACCCGCGCGCCGGTCGGCGTGGGCGGGGTCGGCCGGGTCGCGCGGTGCGGCCACGCCGACCGGACGGGACGTGGGGCGTAGTCTTTGCCCGCGATTGACCTGCGGATCTGAACGGGCGGCGGGGGCGCGCCGTACGCGAGGGAGGCGGTCCCGACCCACGGGCCCGGTCCGCCGTACCAGCAGGGAAACCGCACGGAAGGACAACGGGTGTCGCACCTCACGCCCTCTCGCCAACTGCCGGACACGGACGCCGACGGGAGCCCGGACGCCGACGAGACGGCGGTGGACGAGCCCCGGAAGGACTCCGAACCCGGCGTACAGGAACCCGTGCGCGCCGGCTGGTTCGGCTGGCGCCGGCGTTTCCCGCGGACCGCCCGAGGGGTGTGGCTGGGCACGACCGTGCTGGCCGCCGTGCTCGTGTACGTCGTGCTGATCGTGCCGAACCGGCTCGACCAGATGCCTCTCCAGTCGTTCTTCCGCCTCCCCGTCGAGGGTCTCGTCCTCGTGGGCGTCCTGCTCCTCCTGCCGCCGCGGCCACGGCGGATCACGGCCGCCGTCCTGGGTGTGTTCCTCGGGCTGACGGCCGTCCTGAAGTGCCTCGACATGGGCTTCCGGCAGACCCTGGCCCGGCCGTTCGACCTGGTCTTCGACTGGGTGCTGCTCGTGGACGCGGCGGACTTCCTGAAGGACTCGCTCGGCCGCACGGGCGAGGTGCTGGCGGTGATCGGGGTCATCGCCCTGACCGTGGCCGTGCTGGTGCTGAGCGCGCTCGCGATGCTGCGGCTGGCCAACGTGCTGGCCCGCCACCGCCGGGTGGCCGCGCGCTCCACGCTGGTCCTCGGCGTGGTGTGGGTCATCTGTTTCACCGTGGGCGTGCAGGCCGGAGGCGTCACCGTGGCCACCAAGGGCTACGGCCAGTACCTGTCGAACCGTGTGCGGTACGTCCAGGACGGCCTCGCCGACGCCGCGGTGTTCGAGAAGCAGCTCACCGCCGACGCCTACGCCAGGACGCCGTCCGACCAGCTGCTGACCGGGCTGCGCGGCAAGGACGTCATGCTCACGTTCATCGAGAGCTACGGCCGGGTCGCCATCGACGACCCGAAGATGGGCCCGCACGTCGACGCGACGCTCAGGGCGGGCGACGCCCGGCTGAAGGCCGCGGGCTTCTCCGCGCGCAGCGGCTGGCTCAGGTCGCCGGTGACGGGCGCCGGAAGCTGGCTCGCCCACTCCACGTTCCTGTCGGGCCTGTGGGTGAAGAACCAGCAGCGCTACCGCTCCCTGACCACCAGCGACCGCGCCACCCTCACCAGCTACTTCCGCAAGACCGGCGCGTGGCGGACCGTCGGTATCGTCCCGGGCGTCCGCAAGGCCTGGCCCGAGGGCAAGTACTTCGGCCTCGACCACATCTACGACTCCGAGCACCTGGGGTACCAGGGCCCGTACTTCAGCTGGTCGCCGGTGCCGGACCAGTTCAGCCTGGAGGCGTTCCAGCGCCTCGAGCACGGGAAGAAGGACCGCGACCCGATCATGGCGGAGATCATCCTCGCCTCCAGCCACAACCCGTGGTCGCCGATCCCCCGCATGGTCGACTGGGACGACCTGGGCGACGGCTCGGTGTTCGACGGGATCGAGAAGGAGGGCACCGACCCGGCGCAGGTGTGGAAGGACTCCGAGAAGGTGCGCACCGAGTACCGGCGTGCCATCGAGTACTCGGTGCAGAGCCTCACCGAGTGGGTCGAGCGCTACGGCACCGACGACACCGTGCTGGTCTTCCTCGGCGACCACCAGCCCGTGCCGACGGTCACCGGAGGGAGCACGAGCAGGGACGTGCCGGTCACGATCGTCGCCAAGGACCCGAAGGTCCTGGAGCGGATCGAGGGCTGGAACTGGACGGAGGGCCTCAAGCCCGCCGACGACGCACCGACCTGGGGCATGGACCGGTTCCGGGACCGCTTCCTGACGGCGTACGGCTCTCAGGGACGCTGACCGGCGTCCAGGAACTCCCTGATCCGCCGGACGAACCACACCGGGTCGTCCAGCCACGGATAGTGCCCGGCCCCGGGCTGCACGGCCGGTTCGGCGACCGGCAGGGCGGCGGCGGTACGGCGGGCCAGGCCGGGACAGGGGCCGCCGTCGGCCCCGCCCGCGAGGACCAGGACGGGGGCCGTCAGAAGGGCCAGGGCGGCGAGGGTGGCCGCCGGGTCGTAGGCGCCGTCGCAGAAGTAGATGTCGGCGGCCTCGTCGTTGGACTCGTCCTCGGCGCGGGCGTCGTGCTCCCGGGCGGCGGCGTCCCAGCGGCCGTAGAAGAACGGGGCGATGGCCGGGTCGAAGTCGCCGTCCCCGGTCAGCCACCGCTCGAACAGCGGGTACGCCTCGGCGAACCAGGGCTCGCCCTCCCTCCGCAGCGCCGCGGCCCTGCGCTCCTCGGCCGTGCCCCGCATGCCGAGGACCCATGGGGTCGCGGTGACCAGCGCCAGCCGCCCCACCCGCTCCGGGTGCCGGGCCGCGTACAGCAGGGCGAGGCTGCCGCCCGCGGAGTGGCCGAGCACGTCGACGCGGGAGAGTCCCAGGTGCTCCCGGACCCGGTCGACGTCGTCCACGAGACGGTCGCAGCGGTAGGTCGCCGGGTCGGCGGGTGTTCCGGAGGCTCCGGTGCCGCGCAGGTCGAGGAGGACGAGACGCCGGTGCGCGGACAGGCCGCCCAGGTCGCCGAGGTAGGCGGAGGCACGCATCGGCCCACCCGGCAGGACGAGCAGCGGCTCGCCGTCCCCGCGCAGGTGGTAGGCGAGTCTGGTGCCGTCGGCGGCGCGCAGGGTGGGCATGGGCCCGATCATGGTCGTGGCCCGCGCCGGCCCGCAAGGGGATTCCGGGCGGCTCCCGGCGACGGCCGATCTCAGCGGCCGAAAAATCCGTGCGACCCCCTTGCCTGATCACGCACCGCCTGAATTACTGATCCCGGAAGACCCAGACCGAATGATCGGTCGTCCGGATTGGCGCGGTTGGTGGAGATCTCCCTATGACGGATGTGACGGATGTGACGGACCTGCGGGACGCGGGGGAACGCCTCGACCTGGAGGGGCTGCGGGCGCTCCAGCTGGAGCGGCTGCAGGCCTCGCTGCGGCACGCGTACGACAACGTGCCGTTCTACCGGGAGTCCTTCGACAAGGCCGGGATACGGCCGGAGGACTGCCGTTCGCTCGCCGACCTGGCCCGGTTCCCGTTCACGGTCAAGGCCGACCTGCGCGAGAACTACCCGTACGGCATGTTCGCGGTGCCCCAGGACCGTATCCGCCGCCTCCACGCCTCCAGCGGCACCACGGGGCGCCCCACGGTCGTCGGCTACACCGAGGGCGATCTCTCCCTGTGGGCGGACATGGTGGCCCGCTCGATCCGCGCGGCGGGCGGGCGGCCCGGCGACAAGGTGCACGTGGCGTACGGCTACGGGCTGTTCACCGGCGGGCTCGGCGCGCACTACGGGGCCGAACGGCTCGGCTGCACGGTCATCCCCGCGTCCGGCGGCATGACCGCCCGCCAGGTGCAGCTGATCCAGGACCTCAAGCCCGAGATCATCATGGTGACGCCGTCGTACATGCTGACCCTGCTCGACGAGTTCGAGCGGCAGGGCGTCGACCCGCGCGGGACCTCGCTGCGCGTGGGGATCTTCGGGGCCGAGCCGTGGACCGAGCGGATGCGGCGCGAGATCGAGGAGCGGTTCGCGATCGACGCGGTCGACATCTACGGGCTGTCCGAGGTCATCGGCCCGGGCGTGGCCCAGGAGTGCGTGGAGACCAAGGACGGCCTCCATGTGTGGGAGGACCACTTCTTCCCGGAGATCGTCGACCCGATCACCGGTGAGCCGCTGCCCGACGGCGAGGAGGGCGAGCTGGTCTTCACCTCGCTCACCAAGGAGGCCATGCCGATCATCCGCTACCGCACCCGGGACCTGACCCGGCTGCTGCCGGGCACGGCCCGGGTGTTCCGGCGGATGGAGAAGATCACCGGGCGCAGCGACGACATGGTCATCCTGCGGGGCGTCAATCTGTTCCCGACGCAGGTCGAGGAGATCGTGCTGCGCACGCCGGGCGTGGCGCCCCACTTCCAGCTGCGGCTGAGCCGGGAGGGCCGGATGGACGCGCTGACCGTGCGGGCCGAGGCCCGTCCGGACGCGTCGCCGGAGGTCCGGGACGCCGCCGCGCGGTCGATCGCGGCGGCGGTGAAGGACGGCATCGGGGTGTCGGTCACCGTGGAGATCGTCGAGCCGGAGTCGCTGGAGCGCTCGGTCGGCAAGATCCGCCGGATCGTGGACCTGCGCCCGAAGGAATGACTAGGACCGCGCGAACCGGTCGCGCAGTTCCCGCTTGAGGATCTTGCCGCTGGCGTTGCGCGGGAGCCCTTCCACGAACACCACCCGCTTCGGGGCCTTGAAGTGGGCGAGCTTCTCGCGCGCGTGCTCGATCAGCTCCGCCTCGGTGACCTCGCCGCGCGGCACGACGACGGCGGTGACCGCCTCGATCCACCGGTCGTCCGGCAGCCCGATCACGGCGGCCTCGGCGACGCCCTCGTGGGTGTAGAGGGCGTCCTCGACCTGCCGTGAGGCGACGAGGACGCCACCGGAGTTGATGACGTCCTTGACCCGGTCGACGATCGTGAAGTAGCCGTGCGCGTCGCGCACCGCTAGGTCGCCGGAGCGGAACCAGCCGTCCCGGAAGGCCGCGGCGGTCTCCTCGGGCTTGTCCCAGTAGCCCTCGCAGAGCTGCGGGGAGCGGTACACGATCTCGCCGGGCGTGCCGTCGGGGACGTCCTTGCCGTCCTCGTCGACCACGCGGGCGTCCACGAACAGCACGGGCCTGCCGCAGGAGTCCATCCGGCCCTTGTGCTCGTCCGGCGCGAGGACGGTGGCGAGGGGGCCGATCTCGCTCTGTCCGAAGCAGTTGTAGAAGCCCAGCTCCGGGAGCCGCTCGCGCAGCCGCTCCAGGACGGGCACCGGCATGATCGAGGCGCCGTAGTAGGCCTTGCGCAGCCCGCTCAGGTCGCGGTCGGCGAAGTCGTCGCGGCCCGCGAGGGCGATCCACACCGTGGGCGGGGCGAAGAGGCTGTCCGCCCGGCCGGCCTCGATCAGGTCCAGGAGCCGGTCGCCGTCGGGGGCGTCCAGGATGATGTTGGTGGCGCCGACCGCGAGGTAGGGCACCAGGAAGACGTGCATCTGCGCCGAGTGGTACAGCGGCAGGGAGTGCACGGGCCGGTCGCCCGCGCTGAGGTCGAGCGCGGTGATGGCGCTCAGGTACTCGTGGACCAGCGCGCGGTGCGTCATCATCGCGCCCTTCGGGAGGGCGGTCGTCCCGGAGGTGTAGAGGAGCTGGACCAGGTCCTCGGTGCGCGGCTCGGGGCCGTCGTAGGGTTCGGCGCCGGCGAGCCGGGCGAGGAGGGAGTCGTCGGCGTCGCGCAGCGCCAGGGTCCGGGTGCCCTCGGGCAGCCGGGCGGCGAGGGCGGGGTCGGCGAGGACCAGCGCGCTGCCGGACTGGTGCACGAGGTAGGCGAGGTCGTCGCCGGTCAGGTTCTGGTTGACCGGGACGTGGACGAGGCCCGCGCGGGCGCAGGCGAGGAAGCCGATCAGGTAGGCGTCCGAGTTGTGGCCGTAGGCGCCGACCCGGTCGCCGGGGGCGAGTCCCTGGCCGCGCAGGACGGTCGCCGCGCGCGAGACGGCGTCGTCGAGTTCGGCGTACGTCCACGAGCGGTCGCCGTACTCCACGGCGATGCGTGCCGGGGTGCGGTGGGCGCTGCGCCGCAGCACCCCGTCAACCGTGCTGCCCTGTCCCTGCGTCATGGCTCATGATCCTCGGTGCGGCCCCGGGGACAGGTCAAGCATCCGGGGGTCGTTTGCACCGACCAGTAGGTACGCTCAACCGCTCCTTCCCTCAACGACGTCGGGAGGCACGATGCGCACCACCCGTCTGAGACGACTGGCCGCCGCGGCCACCGTCCTGTTCACCGCCACCGCGGCCCTGCCGGCCGCCGCGGCCGAACGGCCGGGCCGTCACGACCATCCCTCGCACGGCGGCCTGTCGGCCGAGATCCGCTACACCGAGTACGGCATCCCCCATATCGTCGCCAGGGACTACAAGTCCCTCGGTTTCGGCACCGGTTGGGCGCAGGCCGCCGACCAGGTGTGCACCCTCGCCGACGGGTTCCTGACCGTGCGCGGCGAGCGCTCCCGGTTCCTCGGCCCGGACGCGGCGACCGACTTCTCGCTGTCGTCGGCGGGCACGAACCTCTCCAGCGACCTGTACTTCCGCGGGGTGCGCCAGACGCGGACGGTCGAGAAGCTGCTCGCGCGGCCCGCGCCGCTCGGGCCGAGCCGTCAGGTCTCCGATCTGCTGCGCGGTTTCGCCTCCGGGTACAACGCGTGGCTGAGGCAGAACCGTGTCACCGACCCGGCCTGCAAGGGTGCGGCCTGGGTGCGGCCCGTGACCACGCTGGACGTGGCCGCCCGCTTCTACGCCTTCGCGGTGCTCGGCGGCCAGGGCGGCTCCGTCGACGACATCACCTCGGCCCGGCCGCCCACCGGTGCCGCGGGCGCCGAGAGCGCCGCGCCGGACGCCGACGCCGTGATCCGTGCCGTGCGGCAGCGGACCGCCGACGCGGCCATGGGATCGAACGCGGTGGCCTTCCGCGGCGACACCACGGCGAACGGCCGCGGTCTGCTGCTGGGCAATCCGCACTACCCGTGGCAGGGCGGGCGCCGCTTCTGGCAGGCGCAGCAGACCATACCCGGTGAACTGGACGTCGCGGGCGGGTCGTTGCTGGGGTCGCCGACGATCTCCATCGGCTACAACGCGCATGTGGCGTGGAGCCACACCGTGTCGACGGGTGTGCCGTTCAGCCTGCACCAGCTCACGCTGGACCCGGCCGACCCGACCGTGTACCTCGTGGACGGCCGGCGTGAGCGGATGACGAAGCGGACCGTGACGGTGGCGGTCAAGGGCGCCGCCCCGGTGACCCGTACGCAGTGGTGGACCCGGTACGGCCCCGTCGTGGCGGACCCCACCGGGAATCCGCCGCTGCCGTGGACGGCGACGACGGCGTTCGCGCTCAACGACCCGAACGCCGCGAACATGCGCTTCGCCGACACCTCACTGGGCTTCAGCAAGGCCAGGAGCACGGCCGACGTGCTCAAGTCGCTGTCCCGGCACCAGGGTCTGCCGTGGGTGAACACCATCGCCGCGGACTCCTCGGGGCACTCGCTGTTCAGCCAGTCGCAGGTGCTGCCCCGGATCACCGACGAGCTGGCGGCGCGCTGCTCCACCCCGCTGGGCCAGGCGACCTACCCGGCGGCGGGCCTCGCGGTGCTCGACGGCTCGCGCGGTGACTGCGCGCTCGGCCGGGACGCCGACGCCGTCCAGCCGGGGACGTTCGGGCCGAAGCGTATGCCGACGCTGAAGGACGCGCCGTACGTGGAGAACTCCAACGACAGCGCCTGGCTCGCCAACGCGGACCGGCCGCTGACCGGGTACGAGCGGATCTTCGGCACGGTGGGCACCCAGCGTTCGCCGCGCACGCGCGGTGCCGTCGAGGACGTGGCGGCGATGGCGCGCAAGGGCTCGCTGACCGTACGGGACCTTCAGCGGCAGCAGTTCGCGAACCGGGTGCCCGCCGCGGATCTGGCGGCCGCCGACGTGGCGGAGGCGTGCGCCGCGCTGCCGGGCGGCACGGCGACGAGCGGCGACGGCACGGCGGTCGACGTGTCGGCGGCCTGCCGGGTGCTCGCGAAGTGGGACCGCACCATGGACACCGGCAGCCGTGGCGCCCTGCTGTTCGACCGGTTCTGGCGGAAGTTCAACGCCACGGTGCCGGCGGCGGAGCGGTGGAAGGTGCCGTTCTCGGCGGCGGACCCGGTGCGCACGCCGAACACCCTCAACACCGGTGCGCCCGGGTTCGCGAGGGCGCTCGCGGACACGGTGGCCGAGCTGAGGGGCGCCGGCATCGCGCTGGACTCCCGGCTGGGCGACCACCAGTTCGTCGTACGGAACGGGCAGCGCATCGCCATTCCCGGCGGCACCGAGCAGCTCGGGGTGTGGAACAAGGTCGAGCCCGTGTGGAATCCGGCGCAGGGCGGCTACACGGAGGTGACGACCGGCTCCAGCCACATCCAGGCGGTCGGCTGGGACGGCAGCCGCTGCCCGGTGGCGCGGACGCTGCTGACGTACGCGCAGTCGTCGAACCCGAAGTCGCCGCACTACAGCGACCAGACCCGGCTGTTCTCCGGTGAGAAGTGGGTGACGGCCAGGTTCTGCGAGAAGGACGTGCTGGCGTCTCCCGCGCTGCGGATCGTGCGGGTGCGCGAGCGCTGAGCGGTCACGGCCCCGCCGCGCGTCCTCGCCGGGCGCGGGGCGGGGCCGTGCCGTCTCACACGGGCCGGGCACGGCCCCGCCGGTACGGGTCGTACAACCGCCGTTCGCCGCATGGGGTCGGACGACGGACGGCCTTTCCCGATGCATCGGCAGATCATGTGCGAGTCATGGAATGGGCGCACACCGTTGACATGACCCCGTTCTGACAGGAAAGTTTCACCCGGCACGGCGATCACGAAAGATAGTTTCAGCCGGACGGTGGGAGGATCTCGGTGACGGACGACAACGCGGGCATGACACGACGTCAACTCGGCAGGGGCGTCATGGCCCTGGGCGGCGCCCTCGCGCTCGCCCCTCTCCCGGCCGTCCCCGCGGCCGCCGCGACCGGCCGCGCCGGCACCCTGCGGCACGGCTCCCCGGAGCGCGCCGGCCTCCTCTCCTCCGCGCTGCGCCGGCTCGTCACCGACGCCGAGGCGTTCCTCGGCCCCTCCCCGCAGCACCCTTGGTACGCGGGCGCGGTCCTGCTGGCCGGGCGCGGCGGCACGGTCGCCCTGCACGAGCCGATCGGCATGGCGGTGCGCTACCAGGCGTACGACGAGACGACCGACACCGGCGTGGAGTTCCCCGCCGACCAGCAGATACCGATGGCCGAGGACACAGTCTTCGACCTGGCCTCGGTCTCCAAGCTCTTCACCTCGATCC
This sequence comes from Streptomyces sp. SS1-1, assembly GCF_008973465.1. Classification (NCBI taxonomy): domain Bacteria; kingdom Bacillati; phylum Actinomycetota; class Actinomycetes; order Kitasatosporales; family Streptomycetaceae; genus Streptomyces; species Streptomyces sp. SS1-1. Next base: position 606,028 of record NZ_WBXN01000004.1, read on the forward strand.
TCGCCGTCCAGCAGATCGAGCGCGGCAGGCTCGGCCTGGAGGCCACAGTCGCCTCCTACCTCCCGGACTTCGGGCGGGCCGGCAAGCAGGACATCACGATCCGTCAGCTCCTCACCCACACCTCGGGGTTCCGGGCCTGGATCCCGCTCTACAGCGCGCCCACCCACGAGGGGAGGCTCCAGCTCATCTGGGACGAGGCGCCGCTGAACCCGCCCGGCAGCACCTACCTCTACTCGGACCTGAACCTGATCTCCCTCCAGCTGGTCCTGGAGAAGATCACCGGGCGTGCCCTGGACACCCTGCTCCACGACGAGATCACCGGCCCGCTCGGGATGGAGCACACCCGCTACAACCCGCCCGCCTCCTGGAAGCCGCGGATCGCGGCGACCGAGGACGCCCGCACCCCCTGGTCCGGTCTGGACCGCGGGCTGGTGTGGGGCGAGGTGCACGACGAGAACGCCTTCAGCCTGGGCGGCGTCGCGGGCCACGCCGGGGTGTTCTCCACCGCCTGGGACCTCGCGGTCCTCGGCCGGACCCTGCTCAACGGCGGCTCCTACGGCCGGGCGCGCATCCTCACGCCGGACTCCGTGGAGCTGATGTTCACGGACTTCAACACCGCGTTCCCGGGGGACGAGCACGGGCTCGGCTTCGAGCTCTACCAGCACTGGTACATGGGCGCCATGGCCACCCCGCGCACGGCCGGCCACACCGGGTTCACGGGCACCTCGCTGGTCCTCGACCCGACGACCGACTCGTTCCTCGTCGTCCTCGGCAACTCCGTGCACCCGGTGCGTAGTTGGCGGTCGGGGTCGGCGCCCCGGGTGGCCGCGGGCAACAACATGGCGCGCGCGGTGCCGGTGCGCCCGGCGCACGGCCGTACCGCGTGGTTCTCGGGCATGGCCAGCGCCACGACCGCCACCCTCGCGCTCCCCGCGCTCGACACCGCGCGCGGCGCCGCACGGCTGACCTGTGCCGTGTGGTGGGACACCGAGCCGGCGGCGGACGTCCTCGCGCTGGAGGCGTCCACCGACGAGGGCGCCACCTGGGAGCCGCTGCCCTTCACGACCGCGCGCAAGGGCGACGGGGACGAGGAGCACCCGGCGGGCACGGCCACCGGGTGGTCGGGGCGGGCCTGGCACCGGCTGACCGCGCCGCTGCCCGCCGACCCCGCGCTGCGGGTGCGCTGGCGCTACACCACCGACCGGCTCTACGTGGGCCGGGGCGCGTACGTGGACGGGCTGCGGGTCGAGAGAGCCCACCGGGTCCTGTTCGACGAGTCGCGGCCCGCGGACGCCGCCCGGCTGACGGCCAACGGCTGGACGGCGTCCGCGGACTGACGCACCCTCACGAACCGTCGCCGGCCTCCAGCACGGCCATCGCCGCGTTGTGCCCCGGCACCCCGCTCACCCCTCCCCCGCGCACGGCGCCCGCCCCGCACAGCAGGACGTTCGCGTGGCGGGTCTCCACACCCCAGCGGCCGGTCGACTCGTCGGCGTACGGCCAGGACAGGTCCCGGTGGAAGATGTTGCCGCCGGGCAGGCGCAGGTCGCGTTCCAGGTCGAGGGGCGTCTTGGCCTCGATGCAGGGGCGTCCGTCGGCGTCGGTCGCCAGGCAGTCGGCGAGCGGTTCGGCGAGGTGGGCGTCCAGCTGGGCCAGCGTGGACTTCAGCAGGTCCTCGCGGACCGCGTCGTTGTCCCGCTCGAACAGCCGGGCGGGGGTGTGCAGGCCGAACAGGGTGAGCGTCTGGTAGCCCCGCTCGACGAGGTCGGGGCCGAGGATCGTCGGGTCCGTCAGCGAGTGGCAGTAGATCTCGGACGGCGGCGCGGTGGGGAGTTCCCCGCGGCGGCCTGGGCGTGGGCGGCGGCGAGCTGGCCGTAGCCCTCGGCGATGTGGAAGGTGCCGGAGAACGCCTCACGGGGGTCGACGGAGGTGTCGCGCAGCCGGGGCAGCCGCTTGAGCAGCATGTTGACCTTCAGCTGGGCGCCCTCGGCGGGCTCCGGGGCCGGGTCGCCGGTGAGGGCGGCCAGTTCCCGCGGGGAGGCGTTCACCAGGACGTGGCGGGCGGCGGCGACGCCCTCGCCGTCGGCGGTGCGGTAGGTGACCTCGGCGGTGCGCCCGTCGGTGTCGACGCGGACGGCCTCGTGGCCGGTGACCAGGTCCGCTCCGGCCGCGCGGGCCGCCTCGGCGAGGGCGTCGGTGAGCGCGCCCATGCCGCCGACGGGGACGTCCCAGTCGCCGGTGCCGCCGCCGATCACGTGGTAGAGGAAGCAGCGGTTCTGCTTCAGCGAGGGGTCGTGGGCGTCGGCGAACGTGCCGATCAGGGCGTCCGTGAGGACGACGCCCCGCACCAGGTCGTCGGTGAACCGTTCCTCGATGGCGACTCCGACCGGCTCCTCGAAAAGCATCCGCCAGGCGTCGTCGTCCGCTACCCGCCGGCGCAGCTCGTCCCGGCTCGGCAGGGGTTCGGTGAGGGTGGGGAACACACGCCGGGCGACCTCGCCGGTCAGGCCGTAGAAGCGCTGCCACGCCTCGTACTCGCGGTCGCCGCCGGTCAGCCGGGCGAACGCCTCCCGGGTGCGCTCCGGTCCGCCGCCGACCAGCAGCCCGGTCGGCCGTCCGTCCCGCTCCACCGGCGTGTACGAGGAGACGTCCCGCTTGCGGACCCGGAAGCTCAGCCCGAGATCCCGGACGATCTTGTCGGGCAGCAGGCTGACCAGGTACGAGTAGCGCGAGAGCCGGGCGTCCACCCCGGCGAAGGGGCGCGTGGACACGGCGGCCCCGCCCGTGGTCCCCAGCCGCTCCAGCACCAGCACGGACCGTCCGGCCCGGGCCAGATAGGCGGCGGCGACCAGGCCGTTGTGTCCCCCGCCGACGATCACGGCGTCGTAGGTGCGCTGTCCCGGGCGTGCGTCGTGTGCAGGCATGGTCCTTCGTAACACGGGGTGATCCACTGCGGCCAGAGCAGGGGCGCCCGGGTCAGCGGCCCTCGGCCACCCGCTGCCGCCGCAGCGCCACCCGGCGGTACAGCTCGGCCGCCTCGGCGGCGTGGCCGAGCTGGTCCAGGCAGTGGGCCTCGTCGGTGCGGCTGGCGAGGGTGTCGGGGTGACCGGCGCCCAGGACGCGTTCCCGGGCGGCGGCCACCCGGCGGTACTCGGACAGCGCGTCCGCCCAGCGGCCCAGCCAGCCGAGGCCCACGGCGACCTCGCGGCGGCTGACCAGGGTGTCCGGGTGGTCGGCGCCGAGGACGCGCTCGCGGATCGCGCACACGTCGCGGGCCTCGGCGAGCGCCTCCTCCCAGCGGCCCAGCCGGCCCAGGTTGACGCCGAGGCCGTGGCGGGCGCGCAGGGTCTCCGGGTGGGCGGGGCCGTGCACCCGGGTGCGGTCGTCGACGAGGGCGCGGTACAGCTGGAACGCCTCCGCGCCGCGGCCGAGCCGGCCGAGGCTGATGCCGACCTCGTAGCGGGCGGCGAGGGTGTCCGGGTGGTCCGGGCCGAGGACGTGGGCGCGGGCGTCGGCGACCTCGCGGTACGTCTGGAGCGCCTCCGTCCAGCGCCCCAACTGGCCCAGCGCGTAGGCGACCTCGTAGCGGGTGACCAGGGTGTCGGGGTGGTGCGGGCCGAGGACACGGGCGCGGGCGGCGGCCACCTCCTCGGCCATCCGGTGAGAGTCCTCGGGGCGGCCGAGTCTGCTGAGGTTGAACGCGAGGTTGTGGCGGCAGCGCAGGGTGTCGGGGTGGTCGGCGCCCATCGCGCGCTCCCGGTCGGCCAGGACGGACGTGTACACCTGGTGGGCGTCGACGTGCCGGCCCAACTGGCCCAGGACGTACGCCATCTCCTGGCGTGCGGCGAGCGTGTCGGGGTGGTCCGGGCCGAGCGCGAGGCTGCGGGAGCGGGCGACGTGCTTGTACTCGCGCAGCGCGTCGGCGGCACGGCCGGTCCGGCTGAGGGCGAAGGCGAGTTCGTAGCGGCTGGCGAGGGTGTCGGGGTGGTCGGGGCCGAGGAGGTGCTCGCGTTCGGCGGCCACCGCCCGGTGCGTCTCGCGGGCCTCCGTCCAGCGGCCGAGGCGGCCGAGGCTCAGCCCCGCGCCGTGCCGGCCGGCCAGGGCGGTGAGCGCGGCGGCCGTGGGAACGGGCTCGGCGCCGGACGGCCGGGGGACTGCGCCGGTGAGGCCGGCCGCGGCGTCGGGCGGTGTGCTGCGCGGTCCGGTGCCGGTGGCCTTGTGGCCGGTGGTCATGCCCCGGGTCCAGGACGGCAGGCGGGGGGCGCGGCCGGCGGGCCGCCCGGGCCCGGTCGCCGGCCGTGCGGTCACCACCGTGGGCACGTACGCGGGCGTGGTGCGGCCGAGGCTGATCCGGCGGCCCAGTTCGCGTCCGTCGTGCGGGCGTTCCTCGGGGCGTTTGGCGAGCAGGTCCAGGATGACCCGCTCCAAGTACTCGGGGAGGTCGGCGCGGTGGCCGCGCGGCGGCCGGGGCGGGGTGTCGCGGTGGCCGACGAGGACCGCCCAGGGGTCGTCGAGGTCGAACGGCGGGACGCCGGTGGCGATCTCGTACAGCACACAGCCCAGCGAGTACAGGTCGCTGCGCTGGTCGACCTCCTCTCCGCCGATCTGCTCCGGGGACATGTAGTGGGGGGTGCCCATCGCCACGTTCGTGCCGGTGAGCCGGGAGGTGAACCCGATGTCGTGGGCGAGGCGCGCTATGCCGAAGTCACAGATCTTCACGGTGCCGTCGGCCACGCGCATGATGTTCGCCGGCTTCAGGTCGCGGTGCACGATGCCCTGCTGATGGGTGTAGGCGAGGGCGGCGGCGACCTGCTCGGCGATGTCGACGACGTCGGCGACGGGCAGCGGGTGGTGCTTGTTGTCCTCCAGGAGCTGGCTGAGGTTGCGGCCCTCCAGCAGCTCCATCACCAGGAACAGCACCCCGTCGGACTCCCCGAAGTCATGGACGACGGTGACCCCGCGGTGCTGGAGCGCCGCCGCGACCCGGGCCTCCCTGCGGAACCGCTCCCGCAGGACCCGCATGAACGACGGGTCGTGGTGCGGCCCCAGCGGATTGAGGCACTTGACGGCGACCCGCCGGCCCAGTGACTCGTCCCATGCCTTCCAGACCTCGCCCATACCGCCCCGCCCGATCGGTTCGAGCAGCCGGTACCGGCCCTGGATCAGCCTGCTTTCCCCCATCTGCCGCGCTCGCCCCCCGTGTGGTCCGCCCTTCCGGCTCGTCCAGTATGGCGGGCTATCGTCCGAGTTTGTACGGCGCCGGGCGGGCGCCGGGGCCGAGCCGGTCCATGGCGCGCAGGATGTGTTTGGGCGGGAGTTGCCACCGCAGACGTGCGGGAACACAGCGCAGGGCGGTGCCCGTGGCACGCAACCGGCGGGTGACGACAGCGGGTTCCGGGGCCGGCCGTCCGTACAGGTCGTGGGCGTACGGCGGCAGAGCGGCGTACGCGAGCCGGGCCACGCGCCGCCACAGCACCTCGCGCGCCGGGACAAGAAGGGGGTGCGTCGGCGGACGGAGCAGGAAGTCGTCCACGACGCGGGCCTCGGGTCCGCAGGACAGCTTGGGCCGCACGGTCGCGAAGTACGCCGCCATCTCCGCCCGGTCACCGGGTACGACGTGGGGGTCCAGGCCCACCAGGCGGGCGCTGACCCGGTGTTCGGCGATGTACCGGTCGGCCTGCGCGTCGGTGAGCGGGAAGCCGGAGCGGCGGGCGACCTGGAGGTAGGAGTCGATCTCGGCGCAGTGCACCCACAGCAGCAGCGCGGGCTCGTCGACGCCGTACCGCTCGCCGGTGTCCGGGTCGGTGGCGCCGAGCATCCGGTGGATCCTGCGGACCCGGGCCCCGGCCTTCTCGGCGGCCTCGGTGGTGCCGTAGGTGGTGGTCCCGACGAAGTCGGCGGTGCGCCGCAGCCGGCCCCAGGCGTCCCGGCGGAAGTCGGAGTTCTGCAGGACCCCGCGCACCGCGCGCGGGTGCAGCGCCTGGAGGTAGAGGGCGCGGATGCCGGCGACCCACATCATGGGGTCGGCGTGCAGCTGCCAGGTGACCGAGTGCGGGGTGAAGAGCCCGGGATCGCCCATACCGGCAGGCTAACGCCGCACCCGTGGCAGCCCCAGCCCGATCCCGCCGGCGAGCGGTGGCCGCGGTCCGGCGGTGAGCGCCAGGAGCGGCGGGAACGCCGGCCGGTGCGGCCTCGTCGAAGAACGGGCGGCGGGACTCAGACGAGCAGCGCCATGAAGTCGGTGCAGGCCCGGGCGCACGCGCGGCAGGCCCGGGCGGTCTCCTCGGCCTCCGGGTGCCGCTCGAAGACGTGCGCGCTCTCCAGGCAGACCGTCCGGGTCCACTCCAGCTGCATGCGCAGCGTGTCCTCGGCGTCCGCGTCGAAGTGGCCCTGGTCGGACAGCATCCGGCAGGTCGCGTCGCAGACCTCGGCGCACAGGATGCCCTTGCGGCGCAGCAGTTCGTGGTCCTCGGCCCCGTCCGGGTCGACGAGGCTGGCGCGCAGGGCGCACGCCCGGGCGCAGTCCGTGCAGGCCTGCGCACAGGTGAAGCGGTCCTCCAGGAACCGGACGAGTTCTTGCTGCGATGCCGTCGATGTCACGGGGGCCGGGTAGCCCCGCCCGCGCGGCGTCAAACCCGCGCCCGGCCTGGTTCGCCGGGGGTTCCGGGGGTACCCGCGGGCCATGAACTTCGCATCGACGGACATCGCCGCAGAGGGCGCCCTGGGTGTCGGACTGGCCGTGGTCGGACTGATCCTCGTGGCGCTGCTCCTCGGCGCCTTCGCCCTGGGGGTGCGCTCCAAGCGCAGGGAACCGCCCCGCCCCCGCCCCGAGGAACAGCCCCGGCTGCCCGCGGACGGCCCGGTCCACGAGATCCGGGAGCACCGCGAGCCCGACGAGGTGCCGCGCAGTGACCAGCGCCTGACCCCGCACGAGATGCCGGGCGGCGGCAACGTCTCCTCCCGAGCCAGCTCCGACGAGGGGCGGCCCCGGTGGGACGAGGGCCACAGCGGCTCGTTCGGCAGCGGCGGCTCGGGCTGACGCCCGTCCCGCCGGCGCCGGCCACGGGTGCGCCGGGCGCGCGCCCGGTCCGTCCGACGGAAGTGAGCATCATGTCCGACCGGTCCCACCACGCACTGCCGTTGCCCGACTACGACCATCTGCCGCTCGGCGGTCTGCGGAGCCGCGTACGGTCGCTGACCGCCGGGGAGGTGGAGGAGCTGCTGGCGTACGAGCACGCCCACGGCGACCGTCTCCCGGTGACGGAACTGCTGGACGCCCGGCTGGACCAGCTGCACTCCGGTGCCGAGCCGACCTCGGGCGATCCGGGAGCCCTGCGCCCCGAGAGCGGCGGGCGCCGCACGGGCTCCCCGGTGTCGCCGGCGACCTCGCCGCAGCCCTTCGGCCCGCCGCCGCACGGTACCCCCGACCAGCGGGGCCGTCCGAAGGGCGACCGCACCGGATGAGGGTCGGCCGCACGGCGCGGATCCCGGGAACGCCCGGGGTCCGCGCCGTCGTCGCGCACCGCGGCGGGGGTCCCCGGCGTGCGCCGGGTGGGCCCGCTCAGTACGGTGCAGTTCGGGTGACCGGGATCGGGTAGTGGGGAGACGCCATGTCCGGCGACAACACGGGGAAGCTGCGGCGCAAGACGTACGAGAAGGAGCTGCTGCGGCTGCAGACGGAGCTGGTGAGGCTCCAGGAGTGGGTGCGGGCCGAGGGAGCCCGGCTGGTCGTGGTCTTCGAGGGCCGGGACGCGGCGGGCAAGGGCGGCACCATCAAGCGCGTCACGGAGCATCTCAACCCCGGGTCGCGGATCGCGGCGCTGCCCCGGCCGACCGAGCGGCAGCGCACCCAGTGGTACTTCCAGCGGTACGTCGAGCATCTGCCGGCGGCCGGTGAGATCGTGCTGTTCGACCGCAGCTGGTACAACCGCGCGGGCGTCGAGCACGTCATGGGGTTCTGCACCAAGCAGGAGTACGAGCTGTTCCTGCGGCAGTGCCCGCAGTTCGAGCGGATGCTGGTGGAGGACGGCATCCTGCTGCGCAAGTACTGGTTCTCGGTGAGCGACGAGGAGCAGCAGGAGCGGTTCCGGCGGCGTCTGGAGGACCCGCTGCGCCGCTGGAAGCTGTCCCCGATGGACCTGGAGTCGATCACCCGCTGGGAGGACTACTCGCGGGCGAAGGACGAGATGATGGTCCACACCGACATCACCGAGGCGCCCTGGTACGTCGTGGAGAGCGACGACAAGCGCCGGGCCCGGGTGAACATGATCGCCCACCTGCTGGACTCGGTGCCCTACGACGAGGTCCCCCGCCGGTGATCGAGCTGCCCGAGCGGCCGGAGTCGACCGGCTACCGGCGCCCGCCCCGCGAGCTGCGCACCTATGTCCCGGACCACGCGGCCGGACTCTAGAGCGGGCGGACGACGGCGACCGGGCACGGCGCGTGGTGGAGGACGGCCTGGCTGACCGAGCCCAGCAGCAGGCCGGTGAAGCCGCCCCGGCCGCGGGCGCCGACGACGAGGAGCCCGGCGTCCGCGCCCGCCTCGATGAGGGTGTGCCGGACCCGGCCGCGCACCAGCCGGCGCTCGGCCCGTACGTCCGGATAGAGGTCTCCCATGCCGCCGAGCGCCTCGGCGAGGACCCGTTCCTCCTCGTCGCGCAGCTGCCCCTCGTCGTACGTGACGAAGGGTGGGTCGGCCGGTGAGGCGTAGGCGCGCTCGGTCCGGTTGCTCCACACGTGCAGCGCCACCAGGTCCCTGCCGTGCCGGGACGCCTGCGAGAAGGCGAACTCGACGGCGCCGCGAGCGGCGGGCGAGCCGTCGACGCCGAGCAGGACCGGCCCGGCGGGGCGGGGGTCGCCGCGCACCACGAGGACCGGGCAGGAGGCGTGGGCGGCGAGCTGCCCGGCGGTGGACCCCACCATCAGGGCGCCGAAGCGGCTGAGGCCCCGGCTGCCGACGACGATCATGGACGCGGTGCGGGACTCGATCTCCAGCACCTCGACGGGGTCGCCGACGACGACCTCGTGGGCGGCCTCGACGCCGGGGGCCGCCGCGCGGGCGCGCTCCTCGGCCTCGCCGAGCGTGCCGTCGATGAGCTGGGGCACCCCGGCGGCCGAGGCGGGCTCCCAGGGGCGGCCGCCGGCCGGGATGCGCGCGGGCGGCCTGCCGAAGGCGTGCACCACGCGCAGGGCGACTCCGTGCGCGCGGGCCTCACGGGCGGCGGCCTCCACCGCCGTGAGGCTCGACGGCGACCCGTCCACACCCACCACCACCGGGCCGGCACCGTCCATGGTCGTCCCCTTTCCGGGCCGCTCCCCCGCCCTTCCAGGGTCGCCCCGCGGCCGGAGTCCCGCACGGCCCGGCCCGCCCCGGCCCGGCCCGCCCCGGCCCGGCGCGTCAGCCGGGGAGGACCAGCCGGGCCCGGTCGCCGGGCTCGACGGAGACCTCGCGGTCCGGCAGGCGGACGGTGATCGGGGAGATGTCGGAGGACGGCACCGCGATCTCCAGCAGGCCGCGCTCCAGCCGCAGCCGTACGCCCCAGTTGCCCTGGTAGAGCAGTGAGAAGCCGTACGAGGACAGCTCGGGCAGCGGTACCGGGTCCAGGCGCAGGGCGCCGTCGCGGGTCTCCAGGCCGGTCAGGCCGCGCTGGACGAGGTCGAGGGTGCCCGCCATGGCGCCCAGGTGGATGCCCTCGCCGGTGGTGCCGCCCTGCACGTCGGCGATATCGCCCTGGAGGGCCTCCTGCACGAACGTCCACGCCTCGCTGCGCCGGCACCGGGCGAGCACCCAGCCGTGCACGAGGCCGCTGAGCGTGGAGCCGTGACTGGTGCGGTGCAGGTAGTACTCGACGGTGCGCCGCCACACGCCCTCGTCCAGCCGGTGCCCCAGCCGCCGGAACAGCGCGCCCAGTTCGGACGGCGAGAACAGATAGCCGAGCATCAGGACGTCGGCCTGCTTGGACGCCTTGTAGCGGTTGACGGTGTCGCCCTCCGCCTCCAGGATCCGGTCGAGCCGCCGGATGTCGCCGTACCGCTGCCGGTAGCCGTGCCAGTCCAGTTCGGACAGCTCGCCGTAGCCCTCGAACTGGCTGATCACCCCGTCGTGGAAGGGGAGGTGCAGGGTGCGGGAGACCTCCTGCCAGCGTTCCAGCTCCCCGCCGTCCAGGGCGGTCCGCTCGACGAGTTCGCGGCGGCGCGGCTCGGGGAGGGTGTCCATGAGGTCGAGGGTGCGGGCGAGCACCCAGGCGGCGGTGACGTTCGTGTACGCGTTGTCGTCGAGTCCGGGGGTGTCGGCGTCCGGGTAGGCCTCGTGGTACTCGTCGGGCCCAACGACGCCCTTGATGCGGTGCCGGCCCAGGGCGTCGTCGTACTCGGCCTTGTCCGCCCAGAAACGCGCGATCTGGAGCAGCATCTCGGCGCCCTTGGTGTGCAGGAAGTCCGTGTCGCCGCTGGCCTCGCAGTACTGCCACACGTTGTACGCGATGGCCGAGCCGACGTGGTGCTGGAGCCAGGAGTGGTCGGGCAGCCAGCGCCCGGAGCGCGGGTTGAGGTGGAGCTGCTGGGTCTCCTCGCGTCCGTCGCTGCCGCTCTGCCACGGGTACATCGCGCCGCGCCGGCCGGCTCGGGCGGCGGTGGTGCAGGCCTGTTCGAGGCGCCGGTGGCGGTAGTGCAGCAGGGCGCGGGAGACCTCGGGGAAGTGCAGGTTGAGGTAGGGCAGGACGAACAGCTCGTCCCAGAAGACATGGCCGCGGTAGGCCTCGCCGTGCAGTCCGCGCGCGGGCACGCCGACGTCGAGGTCGGCGGTGTGCGGGGAGAGGGTCTGCAGGACGTGGAAGAGGTGCAGCCGCAGGATGCGGCCGGGTTCGCCGGGCACGTCGAGTTCGGCGCGGCGCCACAGCTGGCCCCAGGCGATCCGGTGGGTGCCGGTCAGCGCGTCGAATCCGGGGGCGCGGGCGACGCGGTCGACGGCGGCGTGCAGGGGGTCGCTGATGGCGGGGTCGTGGGAGGTGTGCAGGGCGACGGTCTTGTCGACGGTGGCGGGGCGGCCGGGCTTGAGGTCGAGCGTGACGCTCTGGACGATCCGGGAGGTCTCACGGCGGACCGTGACGGGGGCGCCGGCGGTCAGCCGGGCGGCGAGGCCGATCCGCACGTCGGACGTGCGGGTGCGGCAGCGCAGCCAGACCGTGTCCGGGGCGGAGGTGCCGGTGTGCACATGGGTGAGGTGGTGGCCGTCGAGGTCCCGGTAGCGCGGTACGCCCGCGTTGGTCACTCCTCCGTCCAGGGCCGCCTCCACCTCCAGCGGGCCGGTGAGACCGTCGGCCGTGAACTCGGTGCGCAGTGCGGCGACATGGGGGTCGGCCATGTGCACCAGACGCCGCTGACGTACCGTCAGGACGCTTCCGCCGCCGAGGCCGTAGCGGGTCAGCCGCTCCAGCACGCCGGTGGCCAGGTCGAGGCCCTGCCGGTGTTCCAGCACGTCCGTGGAGTCGGGGTCGATCCAGTCGCCCTCGGGCAGGCGGTAGCGCAGCGGAAGCCAGTTGGGGACGTTGACCATGTCCTCGTTCTCGACCCGGCGGCCGGAGACCTCCGAGGTGAGGCGGTTGTAGATGCCCGCCACATAGGTCCCCGGGTAGTGGACGTCGTCGGCGTCGCACTCGGGGAGCGCGCCCCGGGTGGCGAAGTAGCCGTTGCCGAGCGTGCACAGGGACTCCCGCAGCCGCTCGTCGGCGGCCTTGTACCCCTCGTACTCCCAGCTCCAGCCGTCCACCTCGGCGTCCTGGCCCGCGTCCGTCACGTCGGCTCTCCTCCCGCGCACAGTTCCCCGAGGTCGCGTACGACGATGTCGGCGCCGTGCCGCAGCAGGCGCGCGGCGGTGTCCTCGCCGGCCGCCCGGTCCACGCCGACGACGAGGGCGAAGCCGCCGCGCCGCCCCGCCTCGACGCCCGCGAGGGCGTCCTCGACGACGGCGGCCCGCCCGGCGGGGACGCCGAGCCGGCCGGCCGCCTCCAGGAACAGGTCGGGTTCGGGTTTGCCGGCGAGGCCGAGCCGGGCCGCCTCTCCGCCGTCCACGAGCGCGTCGAACAGGTCGAGCACCCCGGCCCGGCTCAGCAGTTCCCCGGCGTGCCGGGACGCGGAGGCGGCGGCACGGGGCACGCCCGCCGCCCGTAGCTCCCGCACCAGCCGGACGGTTCCCGGGTAGGCGTCGACGCCCTGTTCGCGGAGCCGGTCGGTGAACAGGCGTTCCTTGGCCGCGGCGACCTCTCGCACGGTCTCGGGCGTGGCGTCGACGCCGCGCGCGGCGAGGAAGGCGGCGGCCCCGTCGAGCCGGGACCTGCCGTCGACGTGGCGCAGATAGTCGTCCCGTGCGTCGAACGGGCGGCGCGCCGCGGGGTCGGCCGGCGGATGCGCGCGCAGGAAGTCGTCGAAGGCCACCTTCCAGGCGGCCGCGTGCACCTTGGCGGAGTCGGTGATCACCCCGTCGGTGTCGAAGACGACGGCGCCCACTCCGCGCAGGACCGGAGCGAGGGACCCCTCGGGGGCGGGGGCGGTCATGGCCGGTGCCCCGGACGGGTGAGGGGCGGTGCGGGGTGAGCCGCCGAAGGAGGTGGTGCCGGTGGGCCGTCCGGGTGGCGTCCTGCCGGGCCGGCGGCGCGGATCGTGAGGCGCACGGCCTCCTCACCTCCCTGTCACGGCGGTCCCGCGTCCGGCGGGGTCCGCTCATGGGTACCCGCCGATCGTCGTCCTCTCACGGCCGTGCCGCCCATGGGCCGAACGTCCTAGGTGCTGTCCCGGGACAGCACACCTAGGCGCCGGGCGCGGTGGGGTCGAGCAGGGACGGGCCGCCGCGCAGCTGCGGGTACAGTGCCTCGGTCCCCTGGGACAGCACGCCCCGCACGCGCCGGCTGACGTCGTCGGCGACCACCTCGTCCTGCCCGGCGTCGACGCCCTCCAGGGTCGCGCGGGCCACCACGGCGGGGTCGGCCTTCGGACCGGGCACGGCCGCGGCCATGTCGGTGGCGAGGTAGCTGACGTGCAGGGCGGTGACCTGGGTCCCCTGGTCGGCGAGGGCGAGCCGCAGGGCGTTGGTCACCGACCACTCGGCGGACTTCGCGGCGGCGTATCCGGCGCTGGGGACGATCGACACCCAGGACAGCACGGACAGGACGTTGACGAGGGCGCCGCCGCCGTTGCGGGCGAGGATGGGGGCGAAGGCGCGGCTCATGGCGAGCGTGCCGAGCACATGCGTCTCGAACTCCGTGCGGAACGAGTCGAGTTCCGTGGTGAGGACGTGTGCCCGGGTCGTGGAGCCGGCGTTGTTGATCAGGAGGGTGACGTCCCCGGCGAGGTCGGCGGCGGCGCGGACGGACTCGTGGTCGGTGATGTCCACGGCGACGGGTTCGGCCTCCGGCACGGTGACCCTCGCGGGATCGCGGGCCCCGGCGTAGACCTTGGCGGCTCCGGCGTCGAACAGCGCCCGGACGAACTGCTCCCCGAGCCCGCGGTTGGCCCCGGTGACGAACGCGACAGACCCTTCCACCTTCATGCGCGTACCTTCCCGGCAGGTGGTCCCGGGGGCCGGCGACCGGTCGGTCGCGCCGGGGTCCGCCGGCCCGTGGCGGTCTCTCCGAAGCTATATCGCCCGACCGGCCGCCACCACTTGACAGCGGCCGCGCACCGGACCCGCGACCGGGACGGGTCGTGTCCGTCCCGGTCGCGGGGACCGCGTGGGTCACCAGGCGCTCGCGCCGCCGTCGACCGCGTAGTTGGCGCCGGTGATGTAGCCCGCCCGGTCCGAGGCGAGGAACGCGGCGAGTTCGACGATCTCCTCGGGGCGGGCGAACCGCTTGAGCAGCGTCTTGCTGGTGATCGCGTCCCGGGCGGCCTGGTTGTCGCCGAGGTCGCGGTCGCTGGCGGGGGTGAGCACCGGGCCGGGGCTGATCGCCACCGCGCGGATGCCGTGCGGGGCCCCCTCCAGCGCGAGTTGCCGGGTCATGCCGATGACTCCGGCGTTGGCGGCGGTGTGGGCGACCATCGGAGGGGTGGCACCGGCGATGAGACCGGCCTCCGAGGCGACGTTGATGATGACGCCGCCGCCGCGCCGGACCAGGTGCGGCCAGGTGAACTTCGACACGAGGAAGGGGATGTCGAGTTCGCCGGCGATGGTCGCGTGCCAGTCCTCCACCGGGAAGTCGGGCATCGGGCCGAAGCGCTGCATGGCCGCGTTGTTGTAGATCACGTCGAGTCCGCCGTAGGCCGCGGCGGCCTCCTCGGCGAGCCGGTGCACGTCGTCCGGGTCGGTGAGGTCGACCGGGGCGATGCTCGTCATCTCGCCGCCCGCGCGGCGGACGAGTTCGACCGTCTCCTCGTCGGCGGCGGCCTGGATGTCGGTGCCGACGATCCGGGCGCCCTCGCGGGCGAAGACCTGTGCCGCTACCCGGCCCATGCCGCCCGCGGTGCCGGTGATGAGCGCCACCTTGCCGTCGAGTGTTCCCATGGCTCTGCTCCTAGGGGTGAGACGCGTGGGCGGGGGTGCGCCACGCGGTGGGTGGTGCGGGGGCTCCGAGCCCTCCGCTATTTGCTTGACAAGTCAAGCACTTCTTACAACTCCAGCCCTCGCCGATCCATTCCCGGGACGGGTCCCGACGTCAGGCCGCCTCGCCGGATTCCGCGGGCGCGGCGGCGCGGGCCCGGCGCACGGCGCGGCCCAGCTCGGTCCGGGGGAAGCGGTCGAGCATGGCGCGCAGTTCGGCGGCCGCGACATACGCGCCGAAGGGCTCGGCGCCCGGCTGGAGCCGCACCCCGTCGGCGAGGGTCCCCGCCGGGACCGGGTCGAAGCCGAGACTCCCGACCAGCCGGGCCACCACGGCCCGGTCCTCCGGTCGGTCGCCGGCGACCGCGATCGCCGTGCGGTCGGCGGCACCGGCGGGCCGGGCGCCGCCCTCCAGGTCGTGGTAGCCCATGTGGTTGAACGCCTTGACGACGCGCGAGTCCGACAGGAACGCCTGGACCAGTTCGCTGGTGGAGCGGCGCGGGTCGGCGAACTCGTCGCGCACGCCGTCGACCTCCCACCAGTAGTTCATGGCGTCGATCACCAGCCTGCCCCGCAGCGCCTCCACCGGGAGGCTCCGGTAGCGGCCCAGGGGCAGGGCCAGGATCACCACGTCGGCGGCCGAGGCGGCCTCGGCGGCGGTGACCGGGACCGCGCCGGGCGCGAGGACGTCCACGGCGAGGGCGATGGCGCCGGGCTCGCCCGACCCCGCGATCAGTACGCGGTGGCCCGCGGCGAGGGCGAGCCGGGCCAGTACGGTGCCGAGCTTGCCCGCGCCCAGGACGCCGATCGTGCGGATGTCCGTGTCCATCGGGTCTCCTTCCGTTCCGTGGGGGTCAGCCGGCCAGCAGGTCGCGGACCATCGGGATCACCTTGGTGCCGTACAGCTCGACCGCGCGGAGCCGGGCGCTCACGGGCAGCGCGCCCGCGGTGTAGAGGAGGTCGAACCGGCCGACGCCGAGCGAGCGGACGTTGGCGGCGATCTTGCGGGCGACCGTCTCGGGCGAGCCGATGTAGAGGGAGCCGTGCTCGATCTCGGCCTCGTACTCGGCGCGTCGCAGCGGGGGCCAGCCGCGCTGGGCGCCGATGCGGTCGCGGATCTCCCGGTACGGCCGCCAGTACGCCTCCCGCGCCTCCTCGTCCGTGTCGGCGACGAAGCCGGGCGAGTGCATGCCGACCGGGTGGGCGGGGGTGCCGAGCTGGTCCGTCGCGCGCCGGTAGAGATCGACGTACGGGACGAAGCGCCCCGGGGGGCCGCCGATGATCGCGAGCATCATCGCGAGGCCGTGCCGGGCGGTGCGCAGGACGGACTGGGGCGAGCCGCCGACGCCGACCCAGGTGGTGAGGCGCCCGGACTCGGTCCGGGGCAGGACCTGGGCGTCCCTCAGCGGGGGCCGGACCGTGCCCTCCCAGCTGACGGGCCGCTCCTCGAGGAGGCGCACGAACAGGTCGAGCTTCTCCTCGAACAGGACCTCGTAGTCGGCGAGGTCGTAGCCGAAGAGCGGGAACGACTCGGTGGACGAGCCGCGGCCGAGGATGACCTCGGCACGCCCGCCGGACAGCGCGTCGACCGTGGCGAACCGCTGGAAGACCCGGACCGGGTCGTCGGAGCTCAGGACGGTCACCCCGGAGGACAGGCGGATGCGGTCGGTGCGGGTGGCGATACCGGCGAGCACGGTCTCCGGGGTGGACACGGCCCACTCGGGGCGGTGGTGCTCCCCCACGGCGAGCACGTCGACGCCGATGCCGTCGGCCAGGACGGCCTCGTCGACGACCTGCCGGATCGCCGCGGCGTCGGTGAGCAGGACACCGGAGTCGTCCACGGGCACGTCGCCGAACGTGTCGAGGCCGAGGACGAGCGCGGACGGGTCGTTCGGGTGGGCGTCGTTCGACTGGGACATGAGGGCTCCTCGAGGGGTGGTTCGCGCGAGCACGGGCGCCCGGCCGGCGTTTTATTTGACACGTCAAGTATTACTCCGCATACTTGACTCGTCAAACGAAAGGAGGCGGCATGGGCGGCAGACGCCGGGCCTACCCGACGACCGAAGAGCTGCGGATCTGGCGGGACTTCATCGAGACCGCGCAGGCGCTGCGCACCGAGCTGGCCGCGCGCCTGCAGAAGGACTCCTCGCTCTCCCCCGGCGACTACGCCACCCTGCTGGCGCTGAGCGAGGCGGACGGCGGGCGGCTGCGGCCCTCCGCCCTGGCACGCACCCTCGACTGGGAGCGCAGCCGGCTCTCCCATCAGCTGGGACGCATGGAGCGCCGCGGGCTGGTACGGCGCGTGGAGTGCGCCACCGACAGCCGCGGCGCCGAAGTGGTGCTCACCGACGAGGGCGCCCGGGCGTTCCGGGCGGCGGCGCTCCCCCACCTGCTCGCGATCCGCGAGCTGTTCGTCGCCGCGCTCGCGCCGGAACAGATCGCCGCGCTGGGCGACGCCGTGCGGGCCCTGCGCGCCGGGCCGGGCGCACGGCGGGACGACTGACCACGGGCCGCCGGTGGTGACGTAGATTTCCTGACGTCACGATCGTTTTCCGACAGGCATCTCTCGGCACCACGTGCCCGATCACCGGACGGAGTCGCCATGACGACCACGCCCCTCGCTCGCCAGGACTGCGCGGTCGCCGTCCTGGGCGGACCGACCGCCGTCATCGACATGGGCGGTCTGCGGATCGTGAGCGACCCGACCTTCGACGAGGCGGGCCCGCACGGATATCTCACCAAGACGGCCGGGCCGGCCCGGACCGAGGACGCGGTGGGCCCGGTGGACCTCGTCCTGGTCAGCCACGATCTGCACCCGGACAACCTCGACGAGCGGGGCCGCGCGTTCGCGCTGACCGCCCCGCTGGTCCTGACCGGGCCCGTCACCGCCGCCCGGCTCGGCTCACCGGCGCTCGGCCTCGCGCCCTGGACCAGCCACTCCCTGCCCCGCGCGGACGGCGAGGGCGACCTCACCGTGCTCGCGGTGCCCGCGACGCACGGCCCCGACGACGCCGAACGCGACGCCGACGGGAACGTCAACTGCGAGGTCACCGGTTTCGTCCTGTCCGGCCGCGGACTGCCCACGCTGTACGTGAGCGGCGACAACGCCTCGATCCGGGTCGTGGCGGAGATCTCCCGCCGCGTCCCGGACATCGGCGCCGCCCTGCTGCACGCCGGGGCGGCCCGGGTGCCGGCGAAGTTCGACGGGCGCCCGCTGTCCCTCGACAGCCGGCGGGCCGCCGCCGCGGCGGCCGTCCTCGGAGCCGGCGTGATCGTGCCGGCCCACTACGACGGCTGGGCGCACTTCTCCGAGGGGTTCACCGACCTCGAACTGGCCTTCCACGAGGCGGGCCTGTCCTCGCTGCTGCGGACCGCCCCGCACGGATCCTGGGTGGATCTGCGCGCCTGACGGCCGCCGGTCCGGGGCGTCGAGGACGCCCCCGGCAGGAGTGGCGGGCGTCCGCGGGTGCGGCCCGGGGGCAACGGGAGCAGCATGGCCCCGTGGGGCCGCGGCCATCGCTCCGTCCGCGGGCGTGGCGAGCGCCCCGCTCCGCAGCCTGCCGCGACGACGGGAGTGACCATGAGCGCGAAGCTGCTGTTCGTGATGACCGGTGCCTCGTACTGGACGCTCAAGGACGGGACGAGGCACGCGACCGGCTACTGGGCCGAGGAGTTCGCCGCCCCGTACAAGGCGTTCACGGACGCCGGCCACCGGGTCACGGTGGCGACCCCCCGCGGCGTGGTCCCGACCGTCGACATGATGAGCCTGCGCCCCGACATGGCGGGCGGCGCGGACACCGCGCTGGAGCTGGAGGGGGTCATCCGCTCCGCGGAGGAGATGCGCCGGCCGCTGCAGCTGGCCGTCGCGCGCCTCGAGGACTACGACGCCGTCTACTTCCCGGGCGGCCACGGCCCGATGGAGGACCTCTGGGAGGACCCCGACGCGGGACGGCTGCTGACCGCGGCCCTCGCCTCGGGCAAGCCGCTGGCCATCGTGTGCCACGCACCGGCCGCCATGCTCTCGACCAGGCTGCACGGTGTCTCCCCCTTCGCCGGCTACCGGGTGACGGCGTTCACCAACGACGAGGAGGACGGCGTCGGGCTGGCCTCCCGGGCCCGGTGGCTCCTGGAGGACGAACTCAAGGTGCTGGGCGTGGACTTCGTGCGCGGCGAGATGTGGAAGCCGTACACGGTGGTGGACCGCAACCTCTACACCGGGCAGAACCCGGCGTCGGCGGCGGCGCTCGCGGCCGAGCTGCTGAAGGTCCTCTGAGGGTCCCGCGGGGTCCTCCGGGGAGGGGCCGGTCAGCGGCAAGCCGTCCGTGGTGCCCAATTACACTGTGTCCATGGCAGATACGACGGCGATCAAGCCCCTCGACCAGGACGAGGAAGCGTTCCTCCGGGCCCTCGGACGGGTCATGGCGTACCTGCCGCGCGTCGTCGACGCCGACATGGCCAAGGAACAGCCGATCACCAGCACCGAGTACACGGTGCTGGTGCATCTCTCCGAGGCCCCGGAGAACCGGATGCGGATGAGCGACCTGGCCCGTATGTGCGGGCTCTCCCTGAGCGGGGTGACCCGCGTGGTCAAGCGCCTGGAGGCGCAGTCGCTGGTGCTCCGCCAGAAGTGCCCGGACGACGGCCGGGCCTGGCTCGCCGTCCTCACCGACGCGGGCTGGGAGCGGCTGAAGCTGGCCTGGCCGACCAACCTCGCGAGCGTGCGGCGGCATGTCTTCTCCCGCCTGGAGGGCTGTGACATCGCCGCCGCCGCCCGGGTCCTGGAGCGCATCGCCGAGGGCGACTGACGACGCCCGGACGCCCCACGGCACCGGCCGCCCCGGCCACCCCGCGCACGGGTGGCCGGGGCGGCCGTGGCGTCAGGCGGCGGCCCGCAGCGGGGCCAGCGCCTTCGACCAGGCCACCACCTGGTCGAGCGTCGTCACCAGCGTGTCGCGCTGGACGGGCGCGGGCGTGAAGGTGGTGAAGTTCTCGAAGTCGGTGAACAGCGAGAGCGCCACCTGGGAGCGGACGTCGGCCAGCTGGAGCTCGCCCGCGATGCCGCGCAGGTGCTCCACGGCACGGGTGCCGCCGACCGAGCCGTAGCTGACGAACCCTACGGCCTTGTTGTTCCACTCGGCGTAGAGGAAGTCGATCGCGTTCTTCAGCGCGCCCGGCACGGAACGGTTGTACTCCGGCGTCACGATCACGAAGCCGTCCAGCGAGGCGATCTTCTCGGCGAACGCCTGGGTGTGGGGCTGCGTGTAGTTGCCGAGGGACGCCGGGTACGCCTCGTCGAGGACGGGGAGCTTGTAGTCCAGCAGGTCGACGATCTCGAACTGGGCGTCGGTGCGCTCGGCGGCGACCTCGTGCACCCAGCGCGCCACGGCCTCGCCGTTGCGGCCCGGGCGCGTGCTGCCGATGATGATTCCGATCTTGGTCATGAGGACCTTCCCTGCGTGATGCGTGAGTGCGGTGATGCGTGAGGCGGTCCACGGAAATACTTGCTCCGTCAAGCAACCTCACCGCGAAGGTAACTCCATTTGATTGACGAGTCAAGCAAACAGGGAGTGGGCCGCTCGTCGCCCGGTGTCACCCGCGCGGGTGCGGTCGCGTGGGCATCGCGCGGGGGCGGGGCACAGTCACGAGCGACGCCCCCCTCACACAAGGACCGGTCCATGAGCGCCGCCGAGCAGTTCGCCGTCCAGGAGGTCAGCCCGTCGTACTGGCGGGTGACCTTCTCCAACGGAGCGATCAACCTGATCGACGCCGACACCCTCGATCAGCTCGCGGAGCTGATCACCCGTATCGAAGAGGCCCCCGACCTCACGGTCGTCGTCTTCCGCAGCGCCCGGCCGGACTTCTTCATGGCGCACTGGGACATGCTGGCCGACACCGCCCGGGTGGCCGCCATGCCCCCGGCCGCCTCCGGGCTGCACCCCTACGCCGACAACCTGTACCGGCTCGCGCGGGTGCCCGCCCTCACCGTCAGCGAGATCGCCGGCCGCACGCGGGGCGCCGGCAGCGAGTTCGCCCTGGCCACCGACGTACGGTTCGCCGGTCCCGGCGCCGTCCTCGGGCACTTCGAGGTCGGCATCGGCTCGGTGCCCGGCGGGAACCCCTCCGGGCGGCTGGCCCGGCTGCTCGGCCGGGGACGCGCCCTGGAGGTGCTGCTGGGGGCCGACGACTTCCCCGCCGACCTCGCGGCGCGGTACGGCTATGTCAACCGCGTGGTGCCGCAGGACGGGCTGGAGGGGTTCGTGGACGCCTTCGCGCGCCGCGTCGCCGGTTTCGACAAGGTGGCGGTGCGGGAGGCGAAGGCCCTGGTCGACGCGGTCACCGAGCCGCCGGTCGAGGAGTTCGCGGCGTCGCTGGCCGCGTTCTTCCGGACCTCCGGGCGCCCGGAGAACAGCGCCCGGGTCAAGCGGCTGTTCGACGCCGGGCTGCAGCGGCCGGACGGTGTCGAACGCGACCTGGGGCGGCACCTGGGACCATCGTCCTGAGAGCCCTGCCCGTCACGCCTCGTCCCACGCAGCAGAACAGGAGGCCCCGCCATGCGGATCACCTTCCCCGGAGCCGTCGCGGACGCCGCGTACGCGCACGTGAGCGAGGTGCTCGCCCCACCCGTCCTCCAGCACAGCGTGCGGGTGTGGCTGCTCGCCGACCACATCGGCCGGCCGCAGGGCGTCGACGGGCTCGAACGCGAAGCCCTCGCCGTGGCCTGCCTGTTCCACGACGCGGGCACGGCCGGCGTCTACGACGGGCCGCAGCGGTTCGAGGTGGAGGGCGCCGACGCGGCGCGCGCGTTCCTCGCGGAGCACGACTGGCCGCGGCCGCTCGTCCAGAGCGTCTGGGAGGCGATCGCGCTGCACACCTCACCGGGGATCGCGGAGCGGATGGGGCACCTGCCGCGCCTCGTCCGGGAGGGCGTCCTGGCCGACTTCGGGCGGACCGACCTGATCCCGCCCGGCGACGAGGAGTCCCTGACCGAGGCCCTCGCCGCGTTCCCGCGCATGGACGTCGAGACCGTGCTGAGCGACGCGGTCGTGGCGCAGGCGCTCCGGCAGCCGGAGAAGGCCCCGCCGTCCAGCTGGCCGGGCGGGCTGCTCGCCGCGTACCGGGCCTGACCGGGCGCGGACCCGGCCTTCTGACCCGCCCGACGCGGTGTACGGCTCATGCCCTCCGGGACACCGGCACGCCCGCGAAGGTGACCCGCGCTCCCGCAGGACCGATACTTCCGACAGCGGGACTTCTCGGCGCCCCGCGTGCGATCGTTGGCCCGTACCCACTCTGAACAGCACCGACGCAGGTCGCCTGGCCACCTGTGAGAGCTTCCCGGGAGGTACCCATGAAGATGCTGATCAACGTCGCGGAGACCGTGGTCGCGGACGCGCTGCGCGGGATGGCCGCCGCGCATCCGGAACTGGTCGTGGACGTGGCCAACCGGGTGATCGTCCGGCGGGACGCCCCCGTAGCGGGCAAGGTCGGGCTGGTGTCCGGCGGCGGGTCGGGACACGAGCCGCTGCACGGCGGATTCGTCGGCCCCGGCATGCTGTCGGCGGCCTGTCCCGGCGAGGTCTTCACCTCCCCCGTGCCGGACCAGATGGTGCGGGCCGCGGCCGCCGTGAACAGCGGCGCCGGTGTGCTCTTCATCGTGAAGAACTACACGGGCGACGTCCTCAACTTCGACATGGCCGCCGAACTCGCCGAGGACGAGGGCATCCAGGTCGCGAAGGTGCTGGTCAACGATGACGTCGCGGTGACCGACAGCCTCTACACGGCCGGCCGGCGCGGCACGGGCGCCACCCTGTTCGTGGAGAAGATCGCCGGGGCCGCCGCCGACGAGGGCCAGCCGCTGGAGCGGGTGGAGTCGATCGGGCGGCAGGTCAACGAGAACGCGCGCAGCTTCGGTGTCGCCCTGAGCGCGGTCACCACACCGGCCAAGGGCAGCCCCACCTTCGACCTGCCGGCGGGCGAGCTGGAGCTGGGCATCGGCATCCACGGCGAGCCCGGCCGGGAGCGGCGGGCCATGATGACCTCGGGCGAGATCGCGGACTTCGCGGTCGGCGCGATCCTGGACGACATGTCGCCGCGCAACCCGGTCCTCGTCCTGGTCAACGGCATGGGCGCGACTCCCCTGCTGGAGCTGTACGGCTTCAACGCCGAGGTGCAGCGGGTGCTCGCCGAGCGCGGCGTCGCGGTCGCGCGCACGCTGGTGGGCAACTACGTGACCTCGCTGGACATGGCCGGCGCCTCGGTCACCCTGTGCCAGGTCGACGAGGAGATGCTGCGGCTGTGGGACGCGCCGGTCAGTACGCCGGGCCTGCGCTGGGGTATGTGATCCGGGGCCGCACGAACACGAGCCACCCGCCACGCAAGGAGATCAAGTGCTCGACGCCGACTTCTTCCGCCGTTGGATGACGGCGACCGCCGCCTCCGTGGACCGCGAGGCCGAACACCTCACCGCCCTCGACTCCCCCATCGGCGACGCCGACCACGGCAGCAATCTGCAGCGCGGGTTCGCCGCCGTCACCGCCGCGCTGGAGAAGGAGCAGCCGCAGACGCCCGGCGCGGTCCTGATCCTGGCCGGGCGGCAGCTCATCTCCACGGTGGGCGGGGCGTCGGGGCCGCTGTACGGCACACTGCTGCGCCGCACCGGCAAGGCCCTGGGCGATGCGGCGGAGGTCGACGCCGAGCAGTTCGCGCAGGCCCTGCGCACCGGGGTGGACGCGGTGATGACGCTCGGGGGCGCCGCGCCCGGCGACGCCACCATGATCGACGCCCTGGTTCCCGCCGTGGAGGCGCTGGGCGACGGTTTCGCCGCCGCGGCGACGGCGGCGCGGGAGGGTGCCGAGGCGACGACGCCGATGCAGGCGCGCAAGGGACGGGCCAGCTATCTCGGGGAGCGCAGCATCGGGCACCAGGACCCCGGCGCCACCTCGTCGGCCCTGCTCGTCGCGGCTCTCGTGGAGGCATCCGATGAGTGACGCGACGAGTGACGCGAAGGAAGGCCGGCTGGTCGGCATCGTGCTGGTCTCGCACAGCGCGCAGGTGGCCGCGTCGGTGGCCGATCTGGCGCGGGGGCTGGCGGGCGGCGGGACCGACGTCCCCCTGGCTCCGGCCGGCGGCACCGAGGGCGGTGAGCTGGGCACGAGCGCCGAGCTGATCGCCGCCGCGGCGGCGTCGGTGGACCGGGGTGCCGGGGTCGCCGTCCTCACCGATCTGGGGAGCGCGGTCCTCACCGTGAAGGCGCTGCTGGCCGAGGGCGACGAACTGCCGGAGAACACCCGGCTGGTGGACGCGCCGTTCGTGGAGGGCGCGGTGGCCGCGGTCGTGACGGCGGCGACGGGCGCCGACCTCGCGGCGGTGGAGGCGGCGGCCGCGGACGCGTACACGTACCGGAAGGTGTGAGCGGGCGGGGCGGCGAGCCGGGTGACGGCAGGTGGCGGGCCCGCCCGGGTCCGTCACCGCCCCCGGGTGAACTTCCTGGCGACCCGCTCCCCGGTCCGTACGGCCTCGGCCGCGTCCTCGATGGGTTTGACGACCTCGTCCTTGAAGACGATGTAGGTGACGCCGGAGGGGGCGCCCCCGGCACGGGGGTCGGCGGGGATGCCGAGGGCCTCGGCGGCGGCGTACGACGCCTCGCCGATGATGTCGGCCGGGCCGACGTCGCCGACGACCGCGTAGCGCACCCGGCCCTGGTACACGACGGCGGCGAGGGACCCGCCCCGGACGCCGTGGGCGCGGTAGTCCCACAGGGCGCTGGGGGCGGGCACCACGATGTAAGGCAGCCGCTCGGCGCTGAGATAGCGGCCGTCGGACTGGGTGAACGCGGTGGCGGAGGAGAAGTGCGGGTCCGTGGCGCCGCTGCACCGGGCGGTGGGGCGGCCGTCGCAGTCGATGTCCAGGTCGGCCTTCCAGAACACGGCCTCCTTGGTCCCGCAGACGGGGACGGTCGCGGGCCGGCCGCTGTCGGTGCGGTAGCGGCCCCGGGACACCTGGGTGCACGTGCCGACCTTGGCCAGCAGTTCGGCGGCGCTGACGTCGGCTTCCTGGCTGACGGCCGGCTCCTCGGGGGCGGGGGGCGGCGGGGTCGGCGGGCTCGTCGGGGCGAGCAGGGCGGCTCCTGCCGCGGCCAGCGTCAGCGCATGCGATCGCACGTTGGGGGCCTCACGTCGGGGACACGGACACGCGTCCACCGGCGGGCCGGGGATCGGACCCGGCGGTCACGCACCGTGCACCGCACCGGCGAACACTCAGCCCAATCTGCTGGCCGTCCGATCATGCTGCCACCAGAGGGGTCCGTACGGTGCACACCGGCGGGCGACACGTCTGGCGTGCCCGGGGGGCCGCCGGCGGCCGGGGGCCTGACTCCCTGACGGATCCAGGCCCCGGGCCACCCGCGTCCGGCGCGGGATCAGCGACGACAGCGGCCCACGCCGAGGGCATGAACTCCCGAGCCCTCGAGGGAAGTTCAGCCATGAGGACCTTCAGCATACGGAACGCCCCGCACCGGTCTCCAGCGGCCACCCCTTCGCACCGCACTCTTGATGTGAGCGCGTCAGCCGGGTCATATTGGTCCGGACCATTGCCGTCGGTCCCCCTCGGGAGGCAGAGCCGTGCGACGCGTGTCCTCTCTCGTTCCCGCCCTCTGCGCCGGTCTCCTGCTCACGTCCTGCGGCTGGGGGGCGTCCGGCGACGAGGGCGCCCGGCCGCCGGGGGCACCGACCGGGGTCACGGCCCGGGCCGGCAGCGCGACCAGCGTCCATGTGATGTGGAACGCCGTGGCGGCGGGGGACGCGGAGGGGATCCGCGGCTACGAGGTGTACCGGGGCGGCACCAAGGCCGCGGAGGTGCCGGCCTCCACGCACATGGCCGACATCACCCGGCTGGAGCCCTCCCACGCCTACGCGTTCACCGTACGGGCCCGGGACACGGAGGGGCGGCTCGGGCCGCCGAGCCGGACGGTCCGGGCGACCACCCCGGCGGCCGTGGCCGCGGACCGCACGGCACCCAGCCGTCCCGGACGGGCCGCGGGACGGGCGGTCGGCAGCCGGGCCGTCCAGCTGTCCTGGACGCGGGCGACCGACGACCGGGGCGTGGTGTCGTACGACGTCTACCAGGGCGGGACGAAGATCCACAGCGTGGGCGGGAACCAGACGGCCACCGTGGTCACCGGGCTGCGGCCGGGCACCCGGTACTCCTTCACGGTCCGCGCCCGGGACGCGGCCGACAACCTGTCCCCGGCGTCGGCCGCCGTACGCCTCGGCACACCGGGTACCGACGACGGCCGCGGCACCGCGCCGACGGACTTCCGGGCCACGACCCGGCGCGCGGACGGGGCGTACCACGTCGATCTGCGCTGGACACCGCCGCGCACCGACGGCACCGTCACCGAGTACCAGGTCCAGGTCGACGGGCGGGCGGCCACCTCGCTGGTGTTCGGCGGGAAGCCGCCGCGCGGGACGGCCACGTACAGCTTCTACCTGGGCCCGGAGGCCGGGGTGCGGCACCGGGTGCGGATCCGGGCCATGCTGCCGGACGGCACCTGGGGCGGGTTCTCGGCGGAGCGGACCGTGACGACCGGGCCGTGACGACCGGGCTGTGACGGCCCTCGACGCCGGCCGGGCGCCAAACCGGTTCCGGCCCCCGGTCCCCCGAACGCGGCGCCGCGTCACCTGACCGGCCGAAGCCCGCATGCGCCCGCGTCCCCGTACGCGTTGGCTGCACCTGAGGCAGCACGGGCGTTCCCGACTACGGCGGCGCAACGGACGTACCGCCGACCGTGCCGCCGGAGGGCAACTCATGCGCAACTCCTCGCTTCTCCGCTCGGGCCTGACCGTGGCAGCCGCCTCCGCACTCCCCCTGTTCGCGGCCGCCGTCCCGGCCACCGCACAATCGGGGATCTCCGTGAGCACCACCGGCTCCACGGTCTCCGTCACGACCAGTGCGTGCACCCGGTCGAACGGCACCTGGGGCACCGCCTCGCTGCTCAACAGCCGGCAGTCGAACTTCTCGCAGGGCCGCCGGGTCTCCCTGACCGGCACGCAGGCCCTGCAGTCGGCGGCGTGGTCGGACGTGAGCGCCGGGACCCACACCGTCATCGTCATCTGCTCGGACGGGACGCGGGCCGGCACCCAGGCGGTCATAGTCTCCCCGACGGCCCGGCCCACGATCTCGGCCACGACGTCGCCCTCCCCCTCGCGCGGGGTGATGGGCGGGATGGGCGGCGGCAGCCGCGACTACGGCACGCTCACCATGGTGGGCGGCGGTGTCCTGGTCGGCGCGGGTGTCGCGGGGGCCGCCTGGTTCCTGCGCCGCCGGTCGTCGCGCCCGCGCCACCTGTGACGTCCGCCCGCCGCCCGCACGGCCCCGGGACTCACGCGGTCCCGGGTCCCGGCAGGTCGGGGAACTCCTCCAGCGCGTGCGTGAGCCACCGCGTCCAGAAGGTCTCCAGGTCGATGCCGGCCCGCAGCACCAGATGCCGCAGCCGGTCCTGGGAGCTGTCCCGGCCCGGCGGGAAGTCGCGCTTCTCGATCTCCTCGTACTCGGCGAGCTGACGCCGGTGCAGATCGAGGTGGCGGCGCAGATCCGCCTCGATGCCCGCGGTCCCCACGACCGCCGCGGCACGCATCCGCAGCAGCAGCGTGTCCCGCATGGGCCGCGGGTCCTGGGACGCCGCGGTCCAGCGGGCCAGTTCCTCGCGGCCCGCCGGCAGGACCTCGTAGCTCTTCCTCTGCCCGCGCGCGGGCTGTTCGGACGGCAGGGCCCGGATCAGCCCGCCGCTCTCCAGCCGCCCCAGCTCGCGGTAGATCTGCTGATGCGTCGCCGACCAGAAGTAGCCGATCGACTTGTCGAAACGACGGGTCAGCTCCAGCCCGGACGACGGCTTCTCGAGCAGGGCGGTGAGGATCGCGTGCGGGAGTGACATGGGGTCATCCTAGGGACGCGGTCCGGCGGCCCTACAGGCTCGCCGCCAGCTCCGTGCCCTGCTTGATGGCCCGCTTGGCGTCGAGTTCGGCGGCGACGTCCGCGCCGCCGATCAGGTGCGCGCTGCGGCCCGCGGCGACCAGCGCCTCGTACAGGTCGCGGCGCGGCTCCTGGCCGGTGCAGAGCACGACGGTGTCGACCTCCAGGACGGTGCTCTCCTCGCCGACGGTGAGGTGCAGTCCGGCGTCGTCGATCCGGTCGTAGCGCACGCCCGGGACCATGGTGACGCCCCGGTGCTTCAGCTCGGTGCGGTGGATCCAGCCGGTCGTCTTGCCGAGGCCGGCACCGACCTTGCTGGTCTTGCGCTGGAGCAGGTGCACGGTGCGCGGCGGCGCCGGGCGCTCGGGGGCGGCGAGGCCGCCGGGGCCGGCGTAGTCCATGTCGACGCCCCAGAGCCGGAAGTACGTCTCGGGGTCCTCGCTCGCCTTGTCGCCGCCGTCGGTGAGGAACTCGGCGACGTCGAAGCCGATGCCGCCCGCGCCGAGGACGGCGACCCGGTCGCCGACCGTGACCTCCTCGCGCAGGACGTCGAGGTAGCCGACGACGCTCGGGTGGTCGACGCCCGGGATGTCCGGGACGCGCGGGGTGACGCCGGTGGCGACGACGACTTCGTCGAAGCCCGCGAGGTCGTCCGCGCAGACCCAGGTGCCCAGGCGTACGTCGACGCCCTGCCAGTCGAGCTGGTGCCGGTAGTAGCGCAGCGTCTCGTCGAACTCCTGCTTGCCGGGGACCTTGCGGGCGACGTTCAGCTGTCCGCCGATCTCGTCCGCGCCGTCGAACAGCGTGACGTCGTGGCCGCGTTCGGCCGCGCTCACCGCGCAGGCCAGCCCGGCGGGCCCGGCGCCGACGACCGCGACGCGCTTGCGCAGCCGGGTCGGGGCGAGCGTCAGCTCGGTCTCGTGGCAGGCTCGCGGATTGACGAGGCAGGAGGTGATCCTGCCGCTGAAGGTGTGGTCGAGGCAGGCCTGGTTGCAGCCGATGCAGGTGTTGATGGCCTCGGGGCGGCCGGCCGCGGCCTTCGCGACGAAGTCGGGGTCGGCGAGCATGGGGCGGGCCATGGACACCATGTCCGCGCGGCCGTCGGCCAGCAACTCCTCCGCCAGCTCGGGGGTGTTGATGCGGTTGGTGGTGACCAGCGGGACCGACACCTCGCCCATCAGGCGCTTCGTGACCCAGGTGTACGCGCCGCGCGGCACGGACGTGGCGATGGTCGGGATACGGGCCTCGTGCCAGCCGATGCCGGTGTTGATGATGGTCGCGCCGGCGGCCTCGACGGCCTTGGCGAGGGTGATGACCTCGTCCAGCGTGGAGCCGCCGGGGACGAGGTCGAGCATGGACAGCCGGTAGACGATGATGAAGTCCTCGCCGACGGCCTCGCGCACCCGGCGCACGATCTCCACCGGGAAGCGCATCCGGTTCTCGTACGCGCCGCCCCAGCGGTCGGTGCGGTGGTTGGTCTGCGTGGCGATGAACTCGTTGATCAGATAGCCCTCGGAGCCCATGATCTCCACGCCGTCGTATCCGGCCTGCCGGGCGAGGCGGGCGGTGCGGGCGTAGTCGTCGATGGTCCGCTCGATGTCCGCGTCGGTGAGCTCACGGGGCGGGAACGGGCTGATCGGCGCCTGGAGGGGGCTCGGGGCGACCAGGTCCTGGTGGTAGGCGTACCGGCCGAAGTGCAGGATCTGCAGGGCGATGCGGCCGCCCTCGCGGTGCACGGCGTCGGTGACGGTCCGGTGCTGCTCGGCCTCCGCGTCGGTGGTGAGCTTGGCGCCGCCCTCGTAGGGCCGGCCCTCGTCGTTGGGCGCGATGCCGCCGGTGACGATGAGGCCGACGCCGCCGCGCGCCCGCTCCGCGTAGAAGGCCGCCATGCGCTCGAAGCCGCGCTCGGCCTCTTCCAGGCCCACGTGCATGGAGCCCATGAGGACACGGTTGGGCAGCGTGGTGAAGCCCAGGTCCAGCGGGCTCAGCAGATGCGGGTAACGGCTCATGGGGGCGGCCCTCCGTCGCGGTGTGGTCTGACGTAGTTGTAGAGGACCGCGCCCGGGTTATGCAACTAGTTGCACAACCCGGGCGGCGTGACTCCGGCCACGGGTGCCGTCGCCCCGACCGGGGCCCGGCACGCCGGAAGCCCGCGTACCGGCGGTACGCGGGCTTCCTCACTTCGCCGGGCGGGCGCCCCGAAGTGCTTCTACGACGCCTCGGGCCTGCTCTCCAGGACCACGTGGAGTTCGCGCTCCTGGTCGCCGGAGGCCGACGTCTGGTCGTGGACGGTGAACAGGGAGTCCAGGGTCGTCCGGAGCCGTTCGATGGCCCAGTAACCGCCCTGCGCGTCCGCCTCGACGCGCGACGAGAGCCGGGCGGGAGGCGGGCAGTCCTGCGTGTCCGTCACCTCGAACGTGCCGAGCCACACCATCGGCCGGCTCTCATGGAGCTGCTGCGGCACCTCGTCCGGTGCCCGGTCGGACTCGAAACACGTGGACAGCGCCTCGAAGACGATCCGGGCGTCGTCCTTGTCGCATCCGCTGATCTCGACGGACACAGCTTCGTCGTGCAGTCGTTCACGATCCATCGTGATCGCTCCTCTCGTGGCCACACCGCGGTGCCACGGGTAGCCCGCGGAACGGGACCCCAACCCAAGAAAAGCACCACACGTGCCGGCGCACTACCGGCGAGGACGCCCCGGCGGCCGTCCGGCCCCGGCTCAGCCCCTGGTGAACCGGTACGTCTTGCTGTCCGTCAGCACACAGAACCCGGGCGAGATGACGATGACGCGCAGGGTGCCGGTACGGCGGTCGTAGTCGATGCCCTCCGTCTCGAAGGAGCCCGAGCAGGAGCTGCGCAACGGGAGCTGGCGCAGGGCGGTGACCCGGCCGGTCACGTCCGAGGCGCCCGGCGCGGCGGAGAGGTCGATCTGGAGCAGCGGCTTGGTGATCCCGAAGAGGCTGCCGTCGGGGTCGTCGGAGGAGCAGAGCAGGGTCGTCGCGTCCCGGAAGTCGCAGCCCTGCACATCACGGACCGGGCGGTCCAGCCGGATGCTGGACGTCCACGGCAGGTTCGCGGAGGGGGACGTGGACGGGTTGACGCCCGGTGTCGGGTGGACGAGCAGACGGGTCATGGTCCCCCACTCGCCGGAGACCATCCACTGCCCGCCCGGGGAGATCGCGACGAAGGAGTTGTTCAGCGCCTCACCGGGACCGAGCGCGTGGACGTACTCGGACCAGCCGCCGTTCGGCGCCTGGACGCGGAACATCTTCGCGGAGCCCGAGTCCGCCTGGTAGGGCTCGATGTAGTAGCCGTCGTAGGACGCGTCGGGGTCGCCCACATGGTTCCAGCCGCGGGTTCTCACCGACAGGGGGATGGTGCCGATACCCGTGTAGCGGTTGGGGCTGTTCGCCGGGATCTCGATGGAGGCCAGGCCCTGGCTCTCGGTGAGCGGGTCGGCCCGGTCGGAGCCCACCTCCGTCCAGGTGTCGGCCGCCTGCGCGGGTGTGGCGGCGGACAGGACGACGACCGAGGCGAGGGCCACGAGGCCCGTCAGAGGGGCATGACAACGTTGCCGGGCACGTTGGGCCATGGCGGCGGCTCCTTGGGGGTGGGGACGCGTCGGCGGACAGTGTGGCGGCCCCACATAGTCATGTACAGACCAATGACAGCCATGTCCGCTGTCGTGTCCGCCACAGTGGCGGCCCCACGTGTGGTTTCACGCCACGGACGACACCGTGTTGAGACATGGTGGAGGTGGGCGACCGAGGGGGACCCGGAAAGGGTCGGACGCGGTAGAACAAGGGGAGTCGGCACGGGGGAACGACGTGCCGCGACTACGGGCGAAGGCGGTGCGTGGGATGGCTCCAGGCGAACGTCCCATGGCCGGGGGCGACGCACCGGTACGCGGCCCGGTCCGCCCGAGCGGCCTCCTGGACGTACTCGGGGTGGCCTCCGTCGTGCTGGACACCGAGGGCCGCATCGTGCTGTGGAGCCCCCAGGCCGAGGAGCTGTTCGGCTATCCGGCGCACGAGGCGCTCGGCGAGTACGCCGCCCGGATCATGGTCCACGAACAGCACCTGGACCTGGTCGTCAAGCTCTTCGCCGACGTCATGGAGACCGGCGAGGGCTGGGCCGGCGCCTTCCCCGTCCGCCGCAAGGACGGCAGCACCCGCCTGGTCGAGTTCCGCAACATGCGGCTCCTGGACGACCAGGGCGACGTCTACGCCCTCGGCCTGTGCGCCGACCAGTCCACGGTCCGCCAGGTCGAGCGGGACGTGGCGCTGTCCACCCGCACCATCGCCCAGGCACCGGTCGGCCTGGCCGTCCTCGACACCGAGCTGCGCTACGTCTCCGTCAACCCCGCGCTGGCCGAGCTCAACGGCCTTCCCGCCGAGGCGCACCTCGGCCACATGCCGCACGAGCTGATGCTGGACACCGAGGCGGCCCGGACCGTGGAGGCGGCGCTGCGCGCGGTGCTGCGGACCGGTGAGCCGGTCGTGAACCGGCGGGTCGTGGGCCGTACCCGGGCCCACCCCGACGTGGACCACTTCTGGTCGGTCTCGCTGTACCGGCTCGAGGACACGGCCGGCACGGTGCTCGGGGTGGCCGGGATGGCGGTCGACATCACCGAGCAGCACCAGGCCGCCGTCGCCGCGGAGACGGCCCGGCGCCGGCTCGCCCTCATCGCCGACGCCTCCACGCGCATCGGTACGACCCTGGAACTGGACCGCACGGCCAGCGAACTCGCGGACGTCGCCGTGCCGGAACTGGCCGACGTGGCCGCGGTGGACCTGCTGGACGCCGTCGTGGAGGGCCGGCGCAGCACCCTCGGCCCCGCCCAGGCGGCGGTGATCCGGGCCCTCGCCGTCCGCTCGGCGCAGGACACCGGCGCGCTGGAGGCCGCCGATCCCCCCGGGCACATCGCCCACTACGGACCTGACCGTCTCGTCACCGAGTGCGTGCGCACGGGCGACCCGGTGATGGTGGCGCACGTGCGCGAGGAGGACCTGCCGCGCATCGCCCGCTCCCCGGAGGCCGCCCTCCAGCTCGGCCGCGCGGGGCTGCACTCCTATCTGGCGGTACCGCTGATCGCGCGCGGCGAGGTCCTCGGCGCCCTCGACCTCAAACGCATCCACAACCCGCTGCCGTTCAGCGAGGACGACCTGCTGCTCGCCCGGGAGCTGGCCGCCCGCGCGGCGATCCAGATCGACAACGCCCGCTGGTACCAGAACGCCCGCGACACCGCCCTGACCCTCCAGCGCAGCATGCTGCCCAGCCACCCGCCGGTCACCGGCGGACTGGAGGTGGCCTCCCGCTACCAGCCGGCCGGCGCCGGCGCCGAGGTCGGCGGCGACTGGTTCGACGTCATCCCGCTGGAAGGGGCCAAGACGGCGCTGGTCGTCGGTGACGTGATGGGCAGCGGCATCGAGGCCGCCACCACCATGGGCCGGCTGCGCACCGCCACGCACACCCTGGCCTCCCTCGACCTGGAGCCGACGCGGCTCCTGGAACACCTCGACACGATCACCGACGGTCTCGACCACTCCATCGCGACCTGTGTGTACGCCGTCCACGACCCGGAGCTGCGGCAGTGCCGCATCGCCAACGCCGGGCACCTGCCCCCGGTCCGCGTCCGCCCCGGCCGGCCTCCCGAGCTGCTGGAACTGCCGACGGGCGCGCCGCTCGGCGTGGGCGGGGTCGCCTTCTCCACGACGACGGTCGACCTCGTGCCCGGCGATCAGCTGGTCTTCTACACCGACGGGCTGGTGGAGACCCGCCAGCACCCGCTGGACGAACGCCTCGACGCGCTCCTCGCCCTCCTGGACGACCCGGAGCGCCCGCTGCAGGAGTGCTGCGACCTCCTCCTGCGGACGCTGCACCGGCCCGAGAACTCCGACGACGTGGCGCTGCTGATCGCGCGGGTGCTCACGCCCGCGTGACCTCCCCGGCGGTGGCGGGCCCGCCCGGGACCTGTCCGATCACGACATGGGCGTACAGCTCGTCGGAGACCAGCAGGCGGGCCGACAGCCCGCCGGCCGCGAAGGTCTCCAGGGCCACCGGCGCCTGCCGCTCACTGGTCTCGATCAGCAGGCAGCCTCCCGGCGCCAGCCAGCGCGGTGCCTCCGCGGCGACCCTGCGCAGCACGTCCAGGCCGTCCGGGCCCCCGTCGAGCGCGACGAGCGGCTCGTGGTCGCGCGCCTCGGCGGGCAGCAGCGGCACCTCGCCGGTGGGGACGTACGGCACGTTCGCCGCGAGGATGCCGACCCGGCCGCGCAGCCCGGCGGGCAGCGCCGCGAACAGGTCGCCCTCGTGGACGCGGCCTCCGAAGGGCGCCACGTTGCGGCGGGCACAGCGCACGGCGGCCGGGTCGATGTCGGCGGCGTGGAGTTCGGCCCCGTCGAGCGCGGCGGCCAGGGCGGCGCCGACCGCGCCGGAGCCGCAGCACAGATCGACGACCACGCGGGCGCCGGGGACGTGGGCGAGGGCCTGCCGCACGAGGAACTCGGTTCGCCGTCGGGGGACGAAGACTCCGGGGGCGACGGCGATCCGCAGACCGGCGAACTCCGCCCAGCCCAGGACGAGTTCGAGGGGGAGGCCGCTCACGCGCCGGTCCACCAGGGCGGCCAGCTCGCCGGGGCCGCCGGCGGCGGACAGGAGGAGCCGGGCCTCGTCCTCGGCGAACACACAGCCGGCGGCGCGCAGGGCGCTGACGACGGCGTCGTGGGTGAGCGGTGCGGGTGACGGCGAGGCGGGCGACGGGGACGCAGGGGGCATGGAAGCCGAGAGCCTTTCGGGAAGCCGAAGGGTGCTCTGGCGGTCGCCTACCGGCGGTGGCCCGCGTCGTTCCGAGGGGTGAGCACCCGACCTGACACAGCGGTGATGGGTCCCACCTCCCGGTTCCAGGGCCGGGGCTCTCCCGGCTGGACGGCACACCCTACCGCAAGGGTCCGGGGCGGTCCGGGGGTTTCCGACGAGGGCTGTGGGCCGGTACCCGTCGGGTCCCGACGCCGCGTCCCGACGCGTACCGGCCGTCCGCCGTCACCGCCCGTGAGCGGCCGGCCTCCCGCGCGCGGGTTCTCCGCCGGGACGTCGTACGGTGGTACGCGCACCTGTCGAACCCGTCGGAGCTCCGGAGCTCCTGGATCAGCGGGCCGTCGCCGCGGCGGCCTGGAGGCCCCACCCCATGCACGTCACCCGAGGCTTCACCGGACGCCCGCGCGTCCCGAACGCCGCCCTGCCGCCGGGCCAGTACGACGCCGGGGACGACTGGCCCGTCCTCTCCGCCGAGGTCACCCCCGAGCTGACGCCTGAGGAGTGGACGTTCCGCGTCGACGGCCTCGTGGAGCGGCCGCGGACCTGGACCTGGGAGCAGGCGCACGCCCTGCCCGCCTCCGCGTACGAGGGCGACATCCACTGTGTGACGAGCTGGTCCAAGTTCGGTGTGCGGTTCGGCGGTGTCTCGCTGGACGCCTTCCTCGATGTGGTCCGGCCCCATGGGTCCGCCACCCATGTGGTCGCCTACGCGCACACCGGGTACAGCACCAACCTCCCGCTCGCCGATGTGACCGGCGGCCGGGCCTGGATCGCCTGGGAGTACGACGGGCGGCCGCTCGCGCCCGAGCACGGCGGGCCGGCGCGGCTGATCGTGCCCCATCTGTACTTCTGGAAGAGCGCGAAGTGGATCGCGGGGCTGCGCCTCCTCGACCACGACGAGCCGGGCTTCTGGGAGAGCAACGGCTACCATCCGCGCGGCAACCCCTGGGAGGAGCAGCGGTACTCCGGTGACTGAGACCCTGGGGACGACCCCGTCCTTCACTCCCCCGACCCGTTTCGCCGTGCCCGGCCGTATCGCCGTGGAGGACCGGGCGGCGTCCGAGTGGCGGACCGCGACGGTCACCGCGGTCCGCCGTGAGACGCCGCGCGTGGCCACGTTCCGGCTGGCCGTGCCCGCCTGGCCGGGGCATCTGCCGGGCCAGCACCTGATGGTGCGGCTGCGGGCGCGGGACGGCTATGTGGCGCAGCGCCACTACTCGATCGCGTCCGCGCCCGACGACTCCGGCCACATCGAGCTGACGCTGGACCATGTGGACGGCGGCGAGGTGTCCGGCTGGTTCCACACGGTGGCCGAGCCGGGCGACACCGTGGAGGTGCGCGGCCCGGTCAGCGGGTTCTTCGCGTGGCCCGGCGACCGGCCGGCGCTGCTGCTCGGGGCGGGCTCCGGCGTCGTCCCGCTGATGTCGATGGTGCGGCACCGTCGCGCGCGGGGCTCGGACGTGCCGCTGCGGCTGCTGGTGTCGGCCCGCAGCCCCGAGGAGCTGATCTACGCGGCGGAGTACGGCTCCGAGACGACGGCGGTGTTCACCCGGAGCGCGCCGGCCGGTGTGCCCGTGGGACGTATGTCCGCCGCACATGTGGCGCCGCTCCTGGCCGAGCGTCCTCCTGGTGGGTGGGAGGCCTATGTGTGCGGCTCCAACGGGTTCGCCGAGCACGCGTCGCGGCTGCTGGTCGCCGCGGGCCAGCCGGTCGACCGTATCCGGATCGAGCGCTTCGGCTGACCCGGGAACAGGTGCCGGTGTTCGGGGTACCTGGACGGCATGCGAAGCCGGGTGCGTGGCTGGCGTCTGCGGCACAACGAACTGCGGCGCCGGTCGGATGTCGTCGAGACGTGGACCTTGCTCGGGGTGGGCCTCCTG